>JAGQGZ010000125.1 GCA_020432105.1 Dehalococcoidia bacterium
GAGGTGACCGAGACAGCCAGGCGTAACTCCACCATCGCCTGTGAGGTTTGCACTGTGTGCGAGCGCCCCTCCCGGGCAGCATCGCAGTCGGCGGGGCTGCACAATGACCTGCGACGCCCGGAAGGGGCGTCCCGAAAGGGACGGACTAAAGTCTACACCACACCCGATTCCCTGGAGTGTGCTGCTGGCACATTGCTGAAACACGCAAAGGAACAACAGGCAGCGCGGGCAACGGTAGCTCAGCGGAAGAAGCGCTACCGGGAGGAAGGTGTCGCTGGCCTGGCGGACCGTTCCAGCAGGCCTCACCGCTCACCGAGGATGACTCCCGCAGCTATCGTCGCTGAAGTGTGCCGTCTCCCGCGAGAGCTGGCTGCTGGTCCACACCGCATCGCCTGGAAAGCTGGAGATAGCCGCCTCCATCGTCTACGGCCTCCTCAGGCGCACCGGTCTCAACCTCCTCACCGCCCCGGACCGCACGACCCGGGAGGTCATCCGCTACGAATGTCAGCGGCCTGGTGAACTGGTCTGCCTCGATGTGAAGAAGCTGGGACGTATTCCAGACGGTGGTGGCAAACGCTTCCCGCCAGGCTTTCGGGAGAACGGCGTGTGGTACTCACCGCCGGGTAGACGTGGTGCCGGTGTATTCACGTCGCCGTCGACGACCATAGCCGCTACGCCTACGTGAGGTGCTGCCGGATGAGCGTGGGGAGACGACTGTTGGCTTCCATCAGCGCATGAGGGGCCTTCCCTATCTCCACCACCTCGACGGCAGCGTGCAATGCCTTCGCGAACAGCTAGCCTGACGGCCAAGCGATGCACGGCCCGTCAGGCTAGCTGAGACGGCAACCGAAAACTATGAGTCGAAGATGGCGATATCTGCCACACTCCGCAGACTCGCAACGAACTCGTCGATGGCTGCTTCGCGCTTATCGATGTTGTTCCTATCTGCTGGCGGCAGCGTCTCGATGACCTCGTTGCGCAACGCATTGATCGCGATCTGGCGGCGGAAGCCGTCCAGCATTTCGGGGCTCGAATCGTAGACATCCACGTGGTATGCCGTGCCCTCCACTTGCTCGAACACGTCCCGTAGCTGCGATGCTTCGCTGGTATTCGCCTTCATCGCTTCCAACAGGGAATCTTTCACTTGCACCGCCAGTGCCATTACCTCGTCATCGGTCGGTCCATGGCCTCTGCGCAGAGCCTCCTGATACAGCAGTTCATTATTGATTAGGAGATCAACGTATTCGGCCTCTGTGAATGGCGCCCCCACTCCCTGTGCGGGGCCCGGTCCCGGCCCCGCCGCAAGGATCAAATAAGCCTGCACCTGAGCAGAACTGATCTCTGTGCCGTCGACCACGGCAACGACATCGCCGGGCTCTCCCTCCAGGACGCTGATGGCGTCGCCGAAGGGCGTGGCTCGTTCTCCTCCAGCCGAACGAGTGAAGTAGAGGAGCCCAACGATGGCCACAAGTACCAGGCTCACACTGGCAACGATCAGAGTCCTTGTTGTGAATTCGCGTTTCATTTGGCTATACCTCGAAAGCTACGGTTGTTAGAGAATTGCGGTTCTTGGCTAGGGTGCGGACCAGTGAAACCAGCCGGAGGAGCCGGTACCACCGTAAGGAGCCCAGCCTCCCCCTCCGATCGTGACGGTCGCATCGGCGGAGCCACTGCCAGCCCCATAGAAGAGCCATCCAAGCGTACCGGCGTCACACCACCAGATATCCCACTGGGGGATAGCGCATGACCCATTCAAGGACGTATAAGAGCCCATGTACACGCCTCCCGAGTATAGGGTCGTGGTGACGTGCGCCGACAGGTAACTCGAATACGCTGGCCAGTCGGAGACTGTCTTGGCTTGATGGTTCGCGGAATCAACCCGCGTGTACCACGATCCGTCGTACACTTTGACGTATGACACCGAGCTGCTGGCCGTCCAAGGGAACGTGGCGTACTGCCATGTGTTCCAATTATAGGCTTGAAGGGTTGTACCACCGTTCCATCCGGCCGTGTATGCACTGGCCGTTCTGGCGGAAGTCAGCAACACCACGCATGCAAAAGCAATGGCTAGAGAGAACCGCATAATCGTTGATGTTCTCGGGAAGGATCGGATGATATTAGATAGAGGTTGCGAACTCATATAGATGTGTCTGACCTTGTCGTTTGTGGGGCATCGGTCACTGGTGTGCGAATATCGCAACTAGAACTACAGATCGTTTGATACTGACGTGTTTCATGTGGTGCTATCACCTCCCGCAGCCTAAGGGCTGCGTTTTCCGTGTGCCTGGCTCTAATCCCCGTCCGGACTTGCAAAGTCTCGCAGATGTCACCGTCGGAAATCCTGTTTCCACGATACGGAAATCCTGTATCAGAGAGACGAAAATCAGTGAGACCGAACGTCAATCGGCTTCATCTCACTAGCTCCTGAGGGTCGACCTTCAGTTGGGCGAGCAACCAGAGCAACCACGGCTTCTTGTGCGCGAGCCACCAGCGTGCCAGCTCGCGCTGGTCACCGCTCTCGGTGATGGCCTCGAGCCGCAGCAGCCGGTCCCGAATGGCGGACTCCGTCACACCCGCCCAGTCCGCAATCTCCTTCCGCGTGCGCTGCTCCACCACCATGTCCAACATCACAACCAACTGTGGCGTCAGCTCCTCATACGCCTGTTCTGCCGGGGGCATTGGGGGGTACCTCCTAGATGGGCTATCCTGGCCCCGGCTGCCCGCCGTCTAAAGCGTACCCTTAGCAGATCACGTTCACAACAACCTCTGCATCGCTGCTGGCAACGGTTTGTGCTTCGGAAATCACCTCATTCAAACCGCCATATTAGTCCACGACCATGTGGCAATAACCAATGTCCTGGAACTGGTCTCCCTCCTCCAGCCACTCCCCAATCACCGGTCCTTCAGCAACTCCGCGATACTCCCCCGCACAACCAGCACTCCCAGTACCGGTGCCACCGCCAGCGCTAACAATGCCGCCGACCCTGCCGTGCGCAGCACAATCCCCGCCTCGTCCCACCCCGGCGCGTGCCGCAATGCCTCATCGATTGCGAATGCATATCCCGTCGCCAGAGCCAGTGCGAACCCCACCACCACCAGTGCTTCCACCGCCAGCATTGCCATCAACGAACTCCGCGGCGTTCCCACCGCCAGGTACAACCCCAACTCCGACCGCCGAAACCACGCCGTCAACCCGAAAAGCCCCGCGACCAGCCCCGCCGCCAGCGGCCAGCCGTCCTTCTGCGGCCGCGACTCCCATTCCGACGCCGGGTCCCGCGTGAACTCATCCCTCCTTATATAGGGACGCGCCACCGCCCCTTCATCACCGATCGTGAACACCGCCGGCAGCGCCGCCAGGCCTCCTTCGTAGGCACCCGGCTCGAACTCCACCCAGCACTGTTCGATCGCTCCCGCCGGCGGCGCCACCTCCAGCACCCAGCGGGCTACCTGCGGATTCCGCCGCTCCACGTCAGCCACGCCCGTCACCAGCGCTGGCTCCTCCCCGCCCGGAATCAGCCACGAACCCACGCGCAGCCCCATCTCCCGGGCCAGCGCCAGTCCCACCACCATCTCTCGTCCGCCCGCCGGCACCGTCCGCAACCGCGGGTCCCATACCCGCAGGGCGCCCTCCGTCACCGCCGCCCGCTGGAACAGCACCCCCGGGGCCGTCTCCAGCGTTTCCAGTTCGGGGGCGAACACCGCCCCCGCTGCCACAACCCCCGGCTGGTCGTTTAGCGCCTCACACCGCGCCGCGCTTCCCGGGTCGCCCTCCGCCGGGATCCCCAGCGCCACGTACCCACCCGACCGCACGAAGCTCTCCTGGAACCCCGTTAGCTCGTTCGCATCCCCCAGCTCCAGGCCCACCAGCCCTCCGAAGATCGCTGCCATCGCCAGCACCAGCCCACTGGTCCGCCACGGGCTCGTCACCACGTTTAGCCATGCCTCCCGCGCCAGCGCCCGCGGACGCCAGCTCACGCCATCCCCCCGATCGAAAGCTGCCCATCCTGCAGCGCCAGTGTCAGGTCACATTGCGCCGCCACCAGCGGGTCGTGGGTCACCATCAGCAGCGTCGTCCCTTTCGGTCGTCCCTCGATCAGCGCTCGTGTCACCCGCTCCGTTGTCGCCCCATCAAGCTGCCCTGTTGGCTCATCCGCCAGCAAGAACCGCGGCTTCGCCGCTACCGCCCGTGCGATACACAACCGCTGCAGTTCGCCACCCGAAAGCGAATTCGCCCGCCGTTCGCCGAACTCCCCCAGGCCGACCGTCGCCAGCGCGCCCTGCGCCGCCGCTCGCGCGTCTTCCTCCCTCGTCCCTCGCGCCAGCAGCGATAGCATCGCGTTGTCCTCCACGCTCCGCCCGCTCAGCACGTTTACCGTCTGGAACACCCACCCGAACAGCCGTGTCCGTAGCTCCCCCGCCTGCCCCCGCGAAACCTCCTTCCCGTCGATCCGGACCTCTCCCTCACTCGGCGCCAGCAACAACCCCGCAATCGCCAGCAACGTCGTCTTCCCCGACCCCGAGGGCCCCACCACTGCCAGCGAACAGTCCTCCGGGAACACAAAGCTCAGCCCCCGGAGGACAGGCGGGCTCCCGGGTCCATACCGGTGTGTTACGGTACGGAGTTCGAGGGGCATCAACTCACTCCGCCGAACAGGCTACTGCTCCGCGGGTGCCGCCGCCTCATGCGATAGGCGAATGCCGCGGCCAGCCGCCCGTCCGGAGAGCGGAAGTTGTCGACCACTACCCATACCAGCGGTCTACGTTTCGTCCAGTTCTGAGGACCGCGGAATTGCACTTACCCGACAAATCCCGGTAATCCGAATTCCTCTTGCATCGCCTCCACACAATCAAGGAACTGATCGGAAGGGTTGGAGACCAAACGATCCCAGGAGGATTCTGTCTCCGTGATCTCCCCAGCCTCCGTCAAACATTGCCGCAGGTAGGAGCGGGCCAATTCTAAGTCTTCTTGGCTTGGCGCAACGAATCGCGACCAAAGGTGTTGTGTAGACGTAAAGTACCTCTCTCGACACGTCTTAACTATCGTCGGTGGAACCGCACCAGTTATGATGATGTCCCAAGTGTACTCACGTCGTGCTGTCAAGGTCGGCCTTGGCACAAATTCTCCACCACCTGTTTCAACACAATGTTGGAACTGTAAGAACGCGTTCTGATATTCTGCAAAAGATAACTCTCCGTCTTCCAGGAATTCAAGTTCCCCCTCTCCTCCCGATTCTAGAGCTTCGGTAAGCTCGCTGTCGGATAAGTAATACACGTCCTCGCTTATGGCTTGTGATTCAGAATTACAAGCCATAAGTACCACAAGAGTGGGGGCGATAACGAAAAGGAAAATCCGTGGACCAGAGCCTATGATGTCCATGAATTGGTTCCATAATAACCGCTATAATTTGTTCCATCACCGACGTTATGCGTACTAGCTAGCGTAGTGGTAGTTGAGGTGAAATATATATTCCAGGCATACCCTCGAAAGCCGTTACCATATGAGAAAAAACCGTATGCAGAGTCGTATCCCGTGCCATCCATATAGAAGTCGTTGCAGCCTGAAGTACCAGGAAAGTTCTTCGTGTAGGCGTAAGGGGGATTGGTGCCTGGGAGATACGATGTCGCACCCCAGCCTTTGCACGGTCCTGTTGGGTCCATGATAATGGATTGGGCATGGGCGCTGAAACCCGAGGTTTGCAGTGCCGCGAACGCGGGCATTAGCAAGAAGCTTGCAGTGAGTACGATGAGCTTCAGGCGAGCGTGAGTCGCAGGGCGAGATGGGCAAGGGCTGGCGGATGAAGGGCGTATCGTTGGGTAGGACGAAGCATTTTGCGGTGTCATTGGGTTTCGATCCCTTGTCGAATGTCGCGGTCGATGCTCGAGCGCGCGTAATAAGGCTATGCTTCGCGTCATACGAAATCCCGTATCTCCGGCACGAAAAGTCCGTACTTCAGGTACGAAAATTCGTTGAATGTCAAGAAACGGCACCGCTACGGGCACACCCACTCCTCCAGCACGGCCGATGGATTCGCCAACACCTCCTCCTCCGCCCCCAGCCCCGTCGCCACGTTCGTCACCCCTGCCTGGCTCCCTGCCAGCGTCACATCCACCGGCCGATAACCCGCGTCGTCCGATGCATCCACTACCCACGCGCAAAGATCCCCATCCCCGTTCGCCACAATCGCTGTCGAAGGCACCGCCAAAACCTCCAGCGGCGTCTCCCGTTCGATGACCGCATCCGTCTGTTCCGCCAGCGGCTCAACCAGTGCCGCCAGCGCTGCCAGGCCCTCACCCGGCAACGTCAGCATCTCCGCGTCAAATGCCAGCCTCGCCTGCCCCTTCACCAGCACATACGGCACACCCGGCTCCAGCGAGATCGGCTCCGCCGGGTTCTGCGCCTGCAACACCGCCGATAGCAGCGTGGCCGGGCCTGTCGCGATCACACTTCCGGGCGCCGGCGCCGGTGCCCCCACTTCCACCTCCATCGTCTCCACCGGGAACGGGGCGAACGGCAGCCAGATCACGGTCCCCGGGTCGAAGACGCGCGAGTCCATGAGCCCCAGCGACGCGTTAAACTGCTCCACCGCCAACGACGTCCCGAACGAAAGGAATTCCGAATCCGCAGGCATCGCATCAATGAACCCGGTCGCCAGCAGCAACTCGTGTAGCCTGCCCACATCTGCCCCCCGGTCACCGCTCGCCAGTGCCCGGTAGAAAGGTTCTGCCGAAGCCCGGGCGATCCGGTCGATACCGTCAATCGCCAGGACCGGCCTGCCCTCCTCCATCTCCGGATCCCCGGATACCGCCGTCACCATCCCCGACCATCCCGGCGCCCGCACCACCGCCCCCTCCTCCCACGTCAGCACGACGTTCAGCCGCTGCAGGTCGCGCACCTCGCGGGTCGTCGGTAGCACCACCATGGGGTCAGCCCGCACCGACACGGCATTCAGTTCGTCGTCCGAATACAAGCGCATTGCGGTCAGCGCTCCAACGGGAACTGCGATCAGTGCCGCCGCCAGTACGATACTTCGTCTCGAACCCACCCCGGAATCCTACCGCTCGCCAGACCAGAGCTCCGTCAGCCCGGAACTCCCCCACGCTGCGATGGTCGGCCTGTGAGCCTGAGCATCAATTTCCACTCAGACACCCGACGATGATCTCGATCTCCTCCCCGGTTCCGTTCATGATCAACCTTTGCAGTGCATCGTAGTCATCGGCCTCGATCCCGGCCGCCTGTGTGCAGCGAAGCTTCACGTTCTCTTTCCTGCATCTCTGCCTCGCTCGGCTGTTCCTGGAGCACCCAGGCAGAGTCAACATCCCGCTGGAATTCCTCATAGCACTTGTCTGCCTCTGTGGGTGAACCATCCGGTCCAATCTGTTCAGTGGGAACAGGCCCAACATCGTAGTTCCAGACGGGAGGAGCATTTGACTCATCGTAAATCGGCTTGCTGTGCCTGATCCCTTTCCGGTCGAGGCACGCCATATTGGCTAGCACCGCTTGCTCCAGCTCGCTCGCGGTCACCACACCGTCCGCAAGCAACTCCCGCTGGAACTCGTACTCCGATTCACGTCGATCTTGCGGCAGTCGTCCCTCGCGCGGTGATTCACCACACCCGTCCACAGACATCAACAGGACCAGTACAAAGGCGCAGCTCGCGACCGATCGCAGCATGTTGGCTCCGACATTGGTCATGGCCCGATCGCAATGCCGGTCCCGGACGTAAAGTACTGCTCCTCAGCCGACCGGATGCATTCGATCCAGGGGCCAACATTCGCGCCCGCAGTCATTTCATCCATGAACAGATTGAAGAACTCTCGCGCGCTTTGTTGGCGGGTCTCAACGCCAGCCTCCTGCAGGCAGCTCCCAACCGCGTAGCGGGCCTTCTGCTCTTCTGCTTCGGTCGGGGAGTGGGAGACGTCCCAGATACGGCTCAGGCCTCCCCAGTAGAGCGCGGCGCATTCGGCTTCCCATCTGTAGAGGTCCGCCAACGAGGCGCCGCGTGCCTCACGATCCTCTGCGATATAGCCTTCAAACTCAACCTGATACTGACCCCACGGGGCCAGGCGTGGATAGCCCGGCGAGGAAGTCCATCCGTAATCCTCCATACATTTAACGTGCGCCAATACTCCCTGCTCGTACTCGGAGAAGTCCAGGAGACCGTCACGGATGAACTCTCGCACCAGGTCGGAGGCCCCATCGGCGGCAAGAACGTTAAAGGTAGACTCTGGTACCTTGACAGGGGCCCGCCGCTCCTGAGGTTCTGGGACCGTCGGGCCTGCTTCGGATTGTGTCGGCTGTGCGGCACTCCCCCCGCATGCAATCCCGGCAGAAACCGCGACAACAGCCACAGAAGCGCCAAGTCGTAGTAGTATAGCTCCGGGCATCAATCCTTTGCTATCCTACAGCCGAACACCATCACTACGAGTCGGACGTCAGCTTATTGCCGCTGCAGGTGTAAGGGATGAACTCCATGCATACGTTGTGGTTAGAGGTGACTGAGTCCATGTCCCACGGAAAGATACACACCTTCCCGCTTGGAGCATCATAATACCATTTCGAACCTTGGCATATGCGGAAGGTCATACTGGTATCCGTCCCGACTGAACCGAGCATGTATGAGCCACAGTCTTCGTCATTGGCGTTGGTGGCCCCGAACGCTGCGAGCGGATAACTGGCGGCCAGGGATTGCCCCTGGCCGCTACATGTGCCGCCAGTGAGAGTTGTTTGATTGGCGGCATAGGCTACTCCGAAGGAGAGAGTCAATAGCAGGATCGCAGGCAAAGTCGCGAGTACGGTCTTTCGTTGCCAGTTGGTGTGTTTTGGCATGATGTGGTGTGCT
>JAGQGZ010000126.1 GCA_020432105.1 Dehalococcoidia bacterium
GCCATCACCAACTCAACTGTATCCAGGGAGTCGGCACCGAGATCGTCAACAAACGAAGACTCGATCTTGATCTCGGATTCGTTGACGCCAAGCTGCTCGGCAACGATTTTCTTGACGCGTTGTTCGATGTTCTCCATTTTTTTGCTCCTTCCCCTATTAGCGGGTATGACCAGAATAAAACCGCGTTATTTTAACAGAAACAGAAAGCGCCAGCCCGGCCGAAGCCGGATCAACTCATGTACATGCCGCCGTTGACATGTATGGTGGTGCCGGTGATATAAGCCGCTCGCGGCGAAGCAAGAAATGCAACCGCGGCGGCGACTTCATCGGCCTGACCGAGACGTCCGAGGGGAATCTGTCCTAGCAGGGCATCCCGTTGTGCATCCGGCAAAGCCTTGGTCATGTCCGTATCGATGAAACCAGGGGCAACACAATTTACCGTAATGCTACGGCTACCCAGTTCGCGCGCGAGCGCACGGCTCATGCCGGACACGCCAGCCTTGGCGGCTGCGTAGTTTGCCTGGCCGGCGTTACCAAGGCCGGAGCTGGAACCGGTGTTGATGATCCGGCCCGATCGTTGCTGACGGAAAACGATGCTGGCGTGCTTGATGGTGTTGAAGGTTCCCTTCATGTGCACTGCCACCACGATGTCCCATTCGGCCTCGCTCATGTTGAAGACCATCCGGTCGCGGAGAATGCCGGCATTGTTGACGAGGATGTCGAGGCGCCCGAACTCGTCGAGGGCCTGCTTGACCATCGCCTCGCAGGCGTCGTAGTTGGAAACGTCGGCATAGTTGGCAACGGCCTTGCCGCCGTTCTTCTTGATTTCGTTGACGACCTCCTCTGCCGGGGTCTGATCGGCGCCTTCACCACCGGTAGAACCACCGAGATCGTTGACGACGACCGCCGCGCCCTCCTCCGACAGCGCCAGTGCTTCACCGCGACCGATGCCCCGGCCTGCGCCGGTCACAATCGCGACCTTTCCTTCGAGTCTTCCTGCCACGTGTAACTCCCTTTGCCTGAGGCAATTTGTTTCGTGCGAAGCGAAATTCTACACACAATCCCGGCTGCTGCACCGGGCACATGCCCCATCCTACGCGGAGGGGTTCACAGGTTCCGGCTGCGGCCGGGGCATTTCCGTCTCGTCGACCCCGGAGACGCGGGAGAAGACCACGAGGAATAAGCCCATCAACGATGCCACGGCGATGGCAGCCGTCATGGTCTTTGGCCCCGGTTCGACGAGTGCGTTGAAGCCAATGCCGTAGGCGGTCGCAATGATCATCTGGGTGAAGCCCATCACGGCCGAAGCCAGCCCGGCCATCATCGGAAAGGGGACCAGCGCCCGTGACATGGCGGGCGGTCGAATCAGCCCCTGGCAGGATGCGGTGACCATCATGGGGATGACGATGAGCAGTGGCTGGCTGTGTCCGGTCTGAGCGACAAGGGCCATGGCCACGGCCGACAACGAGCCGATCAATGCACCGGCAGCGATGACCCGGCCGGGCTCCCAGCGGCCGGCGATGCGCCCGGAGATCGTGGCTCCAATCATGATCCCGACCGCCACAGATCCGAAGGCAAGGCCGAACACACTGGGGCTCAGCCCCATCTCATCGACGAGCACGAACGAAGATGTCGAGATGAAGATGAGGTGACCGCTGAACAACAGGCCCATAAGCAGCGACGACACGGTGAACGGAGCAGCCCGAAAGAGGGTCCGGTAGTTTTGGGCCATCCGCGAAAGCCGCAGCGCGGCGGTGTCCCGGCCGGGTACGGTTTCGCCGAAAACAACACCGTAGCCGGTAAGCAGGGCTATTCCCCAGAGGGTCTGCACGACGAACACCGACCGCCAGCCCCAGACTTCTTGCAAGAGCCCGCCGGCTATGGGTGAGAGCATTGGCGCCAGTGCGGTACTGACGGTGATGACCGCGAGGATGCGGGTGGCACGTTCGCGCGGGTAGATGTCGATGACCATCGCCCTGCCGATGGCGGGACCAGCACCGCCGCCAAAGCCCTGGGCGATTCGCGACGCGACGAGCACCGCAACTGAACCGGCAAAGAGCGAGACGATGCTGCCGGCAATGAAGAGGCTGAGGCCGATAAACATGATCGGCCGCCGTCCGAACCGGTCAGAAGCGGGACCCCAGACGAGCTGCGAGGCCGCGAAGGCGAGGAGGAATAGCGTGACCGCGAGGGATATGGAAGCGGTGCTGGTGTCGAAATCCCGGGCCATCTGCGGCATCGAGGGGAGAAACATGTCGATGGACACCGGCGCGATGGCAGTCAAGGCGACAAGCAGGGCGGTCGCCGGTATCGATTCTGCCCGGGCAGGAACGCGAGGAGTGACGGACTGATGCAGAGGATTCTCCGGAGGCGGAGCAGGTGAGGGAAGCTTACCAGCGCCGAGCCTGACAACGCAGCGGGCCCGGCCAGCAATGGCCGGGCCCACCGGAATGGTTGGTTGACCGCCCGGTACTAGCGGCGCTTCCTCCCGAGGGAGACGAAGCCGGCGCCGGCCGTCACGGCGGCAAGTCCGAGGATGACGAGGAGCATACTGCTGCCCGCCGCCCCGCCTCCGAGGCCGCTACCGGTATCGGGCGGAATCGGAGTGGCCTGGTTGCCCGGACCGGGGGTCTTCTCGCCGGCTACGGTTTCTACCGGGGTCGGTGTGTTGGTGGGCTCCACCGGCGGTTCAGTCGGCGTGCTTGTTGGCGTCACCGGCGTGGCCGTCGGGGTGTTGGTGGGTGGCGTCGAGGAAGGCGGAGGCGTGGTCTCGGGCAAGCGGCTGTTGGTGAAGGTCACCTCTGCCGTCTCGCCGGGTCCCGGCCTTACGCTCTGCTGGGCGGAAGGACTGGTGGTGAAGCCATCCTGGTTGGCACCAGCTTCCCTGACGGTATAGAGGCAGGGCACCAGGTTCTCCCAGAGGATGACGCCACTGGCGCCGGTGCTTGCCGTCTTCAAGATGCCGCATCCGGTGAGGGTGAAGACCCAGCCGGACCGATCGGCGTTGCCGACCTGGTCGTTGACGACCTTGGTGACGCGGACGGAGGCCGTCTCGCGGTTGCCGAACTCGACAACGGCATCGTTGTAGCTGGAGAGGCTGTCGTCCATGACTTCGACGTTCGTGGTAGTCGAGGGCGACTTGCCGCTGCCGTCAACGATGAGCCCCGTGACGTACCAGCCCGACGGATCCTCTTCGGTCACGTTGTAGGAACCGGAGTAGATGCCGGCGAGAATAATCCGCCCGAAGTTGAGGTCGTTGGGGTTCGACTCAGTGGTGAAGGTAGCGCCGCCGGGGAACTGGGGACCAGTGACCGTCACTTCCCAGCCACCGATGGGATCTTCACCGGCGTCGCGGTTGCCATCGCCATCCACGTCGTTCCACTTTTCGATAACCAGGTTGCCTGTTGCCAGGACCACCGGGCAGGAGGTGTTGGTGAATACGAAGCGGATGAGCTTACCGGGTTCGTCGATGGAGGTGCCGAACGGAGTGGCGACGGTGGTGTAGACACCTTCGCCGTTGGGATTCGGCTCGGGGCACTGTTCGATTGACCCGTACTCGCCGGGGTTGGTTTCGGTGACGCTGTAGTCGCCGGCGGGGACGCCTGTTTCGGTCTTGGTGCCGTCACCGACGATGCTGAACTGCTCGTCGAGCGTGTCTTCGCCATCGCGTTCGGGGGCATTGAGGTCGAAGTTCCAGGTGCCACCAGCGGTGGTCTGGTCGACCTTCGTGACCTCGACGGTGCCGACTGCCCGGTTCTCGAAGGTGACCTCGCAGTCGCCGCCGGGAGTAACCATGACTGTGTCACCCGCAAGTTCGGCAGAGAGGACGCCGACATCGAGGCCAACAAGCGAGAGGGCCTGGTTGATGAGATTGTCGATGACACTCTCGGGGGTTTGCTGGCCGCACTGGCCTTCGAAGGTGATGTCAACGTTCGTCCAGCCGTCAGGCAGGAGTTCGGTGACATCGATCGGCTGGTTGGCGGGAACGTCCACGGGGTCCCAGTTATGGAGGCCGTTCGGTTTGGCGCTGTCGCCGTTGACGGTGACGACGGGCTGCCACGAACTATCCGGCGTCCCGCCGGGGAAGTCGTAGAGCTTGTGGACGATGACGCGACCCCGGCGGAGCGTGTTGACGATCTCGACGCGTGCCGGAGTTCCAGTGGCTACGGTGGCGCTGCCGGTGGTGCCGGAGACACCATCGACCGTGGTGGTCCACTCGGCGCTATCCCCGTCCGGGAAGTTCTCGGTCACGGTGTAGGCACCGATTTCGAGATCCTTCCACTGGGCGGTGGTGTTGCCGGGATTGACGTCCTGGCAGGCGCCGGTCTCGTTGCCGTTGGGGTAGGTCGGGCCCTGGATGCAGATCTCGAAGGTCTGACTGGCATCGCCGGGAGCACCGTTCCAGGCGATGGTCTTCACGACGTTGAGGTCGCCCTCGAGGATGGTGTTGGTGATGGTGTGCTTGCCCTGGCCGCCGGCCGGAGCGTCCACCGTGACATCGTCGCCTGAGACGCCCCACTCGGCGCCGGGGTCGTTCTCGGTGACCGTGTAGTCGCCGGGGATCAGGTTCGTCCAGGTCAGGGCGCCGCCGTTCGAGTCGGCGTCCTGGCAGGCCTCAGCGGCATCGGCGGGGAGCGTGTAGCTCGGGCCTTCGATGCAGATGGTGAAGGTCTGCGTGTTGTCTTCAACCTGCTCGCCCCAGTCGACGACCTTGGTCACGACAAGACCCGCAAGCTGGTACTCGTTGTCAACGAGGACGTGGGCGTTGCCGGGGTTCTCACCCGGGTTGAGGTCGTACTGTGTTGGCGAGATCGTGACTTCCCAGGCGGGGTCGTTGTCGACGGGCGTGGTGTTGAAGCCCTGGCCCTGGAACTCGCCAACCATGTAGTTGCCGGGGATCAGGTCCTCCCAGAGGAGGATGATGGGAGCGGTGTCGGTAGTGCTGACGACCTTGCAGGCGCCTGCGCTGGTGCCGCTGGGGAAACTCGGCCCCTTGATGCAGATGTAGAAGCTCTCGCCGGGCTGGTTGGCCAGGGGCACACCATTCCAGAGGAAGGACTTCTGGATCATGAACTTGGCGCGCTTGAGGGTGTTGACGACCTCGGCCGTCTCTTCTTGGCCGGTAGCGACCTCCACCTGGGGATTCCCGGTGGTGTCGCCGTTGACGACGACCGTCCACTGCGAGGACTGATTGACCTCTTTGACGGTGTAGGTGCCAGGCAGGAGGCCCGACCAGGTTTCCGACGTATTACCCGTGATGTTCTTGCACGACGGTACGTCGGGGTAGCTACCGTTGTCGTCGCTGCTCACGCAGATTTCAAAGACGTTCTCCGGTGCTTCCGAGGGGTCAGCGCCGTTGAGGTCTACGGTCTTGGTGACCGTCAGGCTGCCGGGGTGGTAGGTGTTGACGATAACCGGCTTCACGGCGGGTTGGCCGCCTGCGGGAACGATCTTCGTGATCACTCCAGCCGGGTTGGGTGTCCAGCCAGCAGGGATTGGCGCCTTCTCGTAGACGTCGTAGCTCCCGGGAATGAGGTTGCTGAAGACGACGTCGAGGTTGCCAGGAACCGTGTTGACGGTCACGTCTTTGCAGTCCTCTGACGCAGAGGGCTGGCCAGCGGGACCCTGGATGCAGATCTTGAACGGTCCGGCAGTGGGCGGCGTACCCTGGGTGCCGTTCCAGTTCAGCGTCTTGTTCACTGTCAGCGAGCCGAGGCGCTGGGTGCAGGTGATGGTGACATCCTCGGTGGCCTGCTGGCCGGTCTCGACGATGCGGGCGATGTTGTGGATGGTCTTCTGGCCGACGCCATTGGTGTAGTCGACGCCGGCGCAGGTGAAGGTCTGGCTGTATTCGAACTTCTTGTCGGTGGTTGCTGAGCCAAGGGCGACCCAGTTGCCTGCGATCCCCTTGTCGTCATCGACGTTGATGGTTTCGGACCCGGTCAGCTGGTCGCGGGTGAAGGTGATTGGAACCGCGAGACTGCTGCCGGTGAGGTTTGCGTTGGTGGCCACGGCGGACGCCTGGTTTGTGACCCCGTTGATGGCACTCGCGAGCAGCACGTGATCTGTCTCGTACTGGCAGACCAGCGTGCCGGGAGAGGCGGGAATGGTGACCGGGAAGGTCACGTTCGAACCGGCGTCATTGATCTTGCAGGTGATCGTGCCGCCGTGAGTGGCGATCAAGGAGTCGGCGACGGACTGCACCTGGATACCGATGCTGTTCGGGTTCGCCACGGTGAAGGTGCCCGAGACGAAGATATCGCTGTAGACGATCGTCTCATCGACGTCGACGTCGTAGTTGACGACCTGGCTGCCGTTGTCAGCAAGCTGGACGTCGGTGTCATCGGCGACCTTGGTGATGGTCCAGGTGACGGTCTCGTCGTAGGAGCCGGCGCCGGTCTTGGTGACGGTGAGGGGCTCGAGCGGCAGGGTGCAGTTCACCAGGACTGAGGCGCTGTCGTTGTCGCCGGTCTGGGTGATCGTTGCGGTGTTATCGATCCGGTAGGACGAGAGGCCCTGCTGATCGTAGACGACGGTGCTGCAGTCGAGTGACTGCGTGTAGGTCTCGGTGAAGGTCGACGTGCGGTCGTTCCATGGAGCGTCGGTATGAGGATTGTTGTCGGTGACGTCGATCTCGTTGGCGTCGCCGGTGTCGTCGGGGCCGGTGAAGGTGACGGTGGCGCTGCCGCCGTCGGCGTCGGTGAGGTCGGCGTAGGGCGCGGCCACGGTGGCGTTGACGGTGTTTGTGCCGTTTGGCGGCGATGCGTCGTCGCCGAGGTTAATGGTGTAGGCGCAGGTGACGCTGTCGTTCGCCGGGACGCTCTTGGGGAAGGAGCAGTCGCTAAACGATGCGGCCTTGCCGGCGTAGTTGTCGCTCAGTGTGACGCTGAGTGCGATGGGGTTCGGGTTGTTGATCGTGACGGAGCCATAGACCGTGGCGGAGTGGGTCGTGGTCTTGGTGGCGGTGACCTTCCACGTCACCGTCTCCGAACTGCCATCGTTGAGGTTGACGGTGACCGAGGCCTGCTCGGATTCGTCGCTGTCGCTGACGACCTTTTCGATCGTCCAGTCGTTGTTGCGCTTCCAGGTTGTTTCGGCGGTCTTGGTGAGCGTGATGTCCTGGAGCTGGAAGTTCCAGAAGTTGGCGACCGTGTCTTGGCCGGCTGTGACCACGACGGTCCTACAACCGGTGCTCGGGTCGGTGGGTGTCCAGCCGGCCTGCGGGACTTCGCAGAGTTCGTAGGTGCCGGGTGTGACGTTAGCGAAGGAGAAGCTACCACCGGCGACGGTCGTATCCGAATCGACCGTGTTTTGGCCGGCGTCGATGAGGTTGAAGGTCCAGCCGCTGAGCGGGTTGGTGGTCTCATTGCCGCCGTTGCCGTCGAGGTCCTGGTACTTGGAACCGCTGATGGTGCCGGTGGGGGGCGCGCAGTTGGTGACGGTGAAGCTGTCGGAAGCCGTTTTCTCGATTTCCTGCTGGGCGTCGTCGATGAAGGAGAGCGTTGCGGTGTTGTCGTACTGGCCGCAGATGTCACCCGCGGGAATGGGCGCTGAGATCGTGATGACGTACTCACCCTGGGGGGCGAGTGTGGGCAGGTCTGTACAGACCAGCGTCTCAGGGCCGGTGTAGTTGCCCTGGATGGAGCACTCTGCCGGGCCCGAATCGAGGGTCCAGTCGAAGATACCGGTGCCCGGCAGCGGGTCGTTGACGTCGGCGCCGGTCACTGAGTTCTGGTCGACGTTCTTCACCGTGATGGTGTAGCTGACGTCTTGCGGGTTGTTGGCCTGGTCGAAGATATCCTCGTTGACCACCTTGTTGATCGTCAGGTCTGTACAACCGGACTGCAGGAGCAGCTCGTTGAGAAGCTGGCTGAACTCGCTTAGCGACGAGTAGCTGCCACCGCCGATACCGGTCATGACCTTCTGGGACCAGAGGACGCGGTTGGCGTTGCCGGTAACACCGGTGCCGGCCCAACTCATGCTGGTGTCGCCGTCCAGGCCCTGGTCAACGTAGAGCGCCTTGACGATGTAGCCATAGGGGGCGCTGCGGGCAGTATCGGCCGCCGGGATGGCCGCATTGGCGGCGCTAAGCCAGGTGCTAGAGAGATTGGTGCTGGGCGAGCCACCGTTCCGCCAGCGGTTGGGGGCGCCATCGGTGATGACGAACATGATCTTGGGGACGCCGGAGCGCCCGCCGGTGGCGCCAAGAGCGTCCCGGATGCCGTCCTCGGTGTTGGTGTAGCTGCCGATGTTCGCCCAGTTGGTGGATGTGTTTACCAGCGTGGTGCCGGTAACAAAGTTGCTGCGGAAGCTGCCATCGCTGGAGAACATGGTGAGGGCATAGAGGCCCTGGTTGCCCGAGGCAGTCTCGTAGCTAGTTACGAAGGTCTGGACGTTGCTGATCATCGTCCCGAAGTCACCGCCGACGGAGCCGGAGGCGTCGACCACGAAGTTGAAGTCAGCCGGGCCGCAGGTGCCCTGGAGCGGGGGCGTGGGCACGTTGTGGGTGACCATCAAGTCGTAGGGCGAGCAGCCGTTGCTGTCGATCTCGCTGCTCAGTGCAGCAAAGCCCGGCGGTGTATCGGGGCAGGCGTCAGTCAGATCCGGCACGCCATCGCCGTCCTGATCGTTGGG
>JAGQGZ010000127.1 GCA_020432105.1 Dehalococcoidia bacterium
GTCTGTCGCGATGATGTTCGCGGTGCGCCACAGCCGCATCGCCCGCATGTTGTAGCCAAGCCCGCTCCACTCTCGGATCACGTCAGCCTGCGAAGCTCCTGCCAGGTCGGCGACCGTTGGCCAGCGCTCCAGCCAGCGTCGCCATCGCGGCTCCACGCGACTCACCTGCGTCTGCTGCAGCATCACTTCCGAGACCAGGATTGGGTAAGGCTCTCGGGTCTGGCGCCAGGGTAGCCCGTGCCGGCCAGCCTCCGCACTCCACCGCAGAATCGCTTCCCGCACGGCTTCGGCCTGGTCACCGTGACAGCGACTATTCGTCGCCCGGGTCATCCTCGTCGTCATCATGCTCGTGGCCACCGCCCAGGAGAGAGGGGAGCACCGCGATATTGCTGCTGCTGCTGTCCCTCTTGCGGATGTCCGGTACCTCACGGAGCCGCTCACTCACTGCTTCGATGTCGGATGCTGCCGTACCCGCGGGAAGGATGACGCCGCCTCCGCCCGAATCCCGCAGTACCCGGAGCTCGTCCACGGCGATCGAAGGTTCCACCTGGAGCAGGAGCGGTGTCGCCGTCAGTTGCGCGATCCGCACAAGCTTTGCCTGGGCTTGCAGCGTCAGGGGCCCGGAGCCTCGGTCGATGAGGAGGGCATCGAGGCCGATCGTAGCGAGCGCGCGGAGCGTCGCATCATCGAACTCACCGTCGAGGCTGATGACGTGTCCACTACGGTTGGTGTCCACAGCGGTTGCGGCAGTAGCGCCAAAGGGGCTGGCGATAAAGTCTGCGCCGGCGACAGCGAGTTTTACCGCATCTTCGTTGGACAGTTCGTTGACGATCGCCCCGGCCGCCAGGTCGCCGAGCGCCGCGAATGCGGTAGCCGCCTTCCCTCCGTCGTTGACGGCGACAAGTACGACGTCGATACCCAGCTTGGCAGCTTTCGAGGCTTCCTTCTCGTCATTCGCTACCAGGCCAAGGAGCATGGCGCGTCGCTTTTCCTGCTCTACGCGCCTGAACCCCATCGGGCTGCTCTCGCGCTTTCCTGCCCGTTCGATTGCTTTCTTGAGCTTGCTCAACGAGTCCCTCCGTCGTTGCGATGTACCACGCGACCGTCTTTCACAACGGCGACGATAGCAGTTGGATCGGCAATGGCCGTGATGTCAGCCAGCGGGTCTCTCGACAGTACCACTGCATCGGCGATGTAGCCTTCATCCACTCTGCCTCGCTCCTCGCCAAGCCCCAGCATCTCTGCCGCCCAGGCAGTGGCCGCCAGCAGAGCCGTTGCCGGTGTCAGCCCATGGTTCGCCATGAGCACGATCTCCTGACCGTTTTCGCCGGGGCGATTCATTGGTGTTCCCTGGTCGGTTCCCGCAGCTACCTTCACACCTGCTTCAACCGCGGTCTGGTAGCTGGCGATATGGTCCTCAATCACGCGCTTATTCTTCTCGAGCATGAAGCCCGGAATGCCGGCCTCTGCCCCTCCCGCATCGATCTGCGTCGGGGCCGTCAGGGTCGGGACGAGGTACGTCCCGCGATCGAGCATCAGGCCAATTGCTTCCTCATCGAGCCAGATGCCGTGCTCGATCGAATCGACCCCCGCCCTGATTGCGTTCTTGATCCCCTCAGTGGCCTGCGCATGGGCTGCCGCTGTCCGAAATGCCTTGTGAGCTTCTTCCACCCCTGCCTGCAGTTCCGCTTCGGTGAACGAAGGTGCGCGAGGATCCACACCGGGCGTCATCACTCCCCCACTTGCGAACAGCTTGATCGCTCCGGCTCCGGCCCGGAGCTGCTCACGGACGGCTTTTCGGACTTCATCCGGCCCGTCGGCTTCCCGCGCGATCGCCGTGTGTCCGTGCCCGCCGGTCATGGTCACGCCGAAGCCGGCGGCGAGGATGGTCGGGCCCTCGATGAGCCCATCGGCGATGGCTCTGGCCAGGTGGATATTGAGGTGTTCGGGTGCTCCGAGGTCGCGGACAAGGGTGAACCCGGCCCGCAGTGTTGCTTCCGCATGCCGCATGGCCCGAAAGGCCCGGATTGCGGTTGGCATTCCCCGGGTAAGCGATTCCTCGTTACCGGCTCCACTGCTGGTGAGATGCACATGGCAGTCAATGAGTCCGGGGACGATGTACATACCCTCACAGGCGAGCACGTTGCCAGCTCCGTCCGCCGCCGCAGCCACGAATCGCCCGTCATGGCACAGGACATCCCGTGGGCCGCTAAACGTGCGCGCACTCGAATCGAAGGTATTGCCTCCGCGGAGCAACAGGTGGGGGATAGGTGTTGTCATCGGCAGTAGAGCTGGACGCTCGGGGAGCATTGTCTGTCGCCGGGCAATCCAGCGGCAAATGCGCGACTACCGTTGGGATATCCGGTACCCTTGTCAGGTTTGAGCAGGAGGCACCGTGGCCAGATACAAGAGCGCACCCGAACTGACGATCGACCGCAAGAAGACCTACACGGCCGTCATCGAAACGACCGCAGGGGCCATGAGGGCCGAGCTTTTCGTCGATGAGGCGCCGAACACCGTAAACAACTTCGTTTTTCTCGCCAGAGAGAAGTACTACAACAACGTGATCTTCCACCGGGTGATCTCCGGCTTCATGATTCAGGGTGGCGACCCCACCGGCACCGGCACCGGTGGCCCTGGCTACCGCTTCGACGACGAGCCAGTGAAGCGCAAGTACCTGCGCGGCACATTGGCCATGGCCAACGCCGGTCCCAACACCAATGGCAGCCAGTTCTTCATCATGCACGCGGACTACCCGCTGCCCCCGAACTACACGATCTTCGGCAAAGTGACCGACGGGGAAGCGGTGCTCGACACGATCGCGGAAGCAGAGACCGGACCCAATGACCGGCCAAAGACCCCGACCTCCATCAAGGCAATCAAGGTGGAGGAGACAGACTAGCGACAGTTCCTGCCGATTGGGCGACATCACGTGCGCGTCCGCCGACTGTGGACGTAGCATCGCGGGTGGCACCTACGATAGGCGATCGTCAGGCATCTCTGGTTAGGAGACGTGCACGTCCCTCGGGCAATGCTCTGCTCCCGTGACAGGCTATTTGAGGAGCGTGCACCTGCGAGTGGAAGGCGGTCGATCGGGCAGTAGCCGTTCCGGATCGAGGGGTATTCCGCTACCGGGGCATCACCGGGAACACGATGAATGACTCCATAGAGGCGTGATGGAAGACCATCTGGTGAGCGATAGCTGCATCCGCGCCGGCGCCAAAGGCTTCGCCCGTATTTGAGTTGGCGTCGAACCGTGGGAAGTTGCTGGAGCTGACTTCTAATCTCACGCGGTGCGCGGGCAAGAAGACGTGACTCGTGGCCCAGAGATCGATGACATAGCGGTACGGCGTCCCCGGCACATTCAGTTTCGGCTCGCTAGCCGAATCCCGGTATCGGGTGCGGATGATGCCATCGGCCAAGTTTTGGGCGTAACCATCCGGATGGACGTCGACGAGTTTCGCTGTGAAATCGGTATCGAGAGCACTGGTGGATGCCCAGAGCTCCACCGTCACGGGTCCAGTGACTTGCATCGGTGTCACCTGGGCCTCGGCCGTGTAGACCAGGACATCGTTTCGTTCCTCGACGGGCCGTTGATCCTTAACGCCGAGCGGAATCGAGAGGTTGTTGCCGCCAAGCGTCGGAACGGGATTGTCGGGATCGTATTGGAAGCGGTCGGGAGCCTCGTCGCTCGGCGGGGTCGTTGAAAGGGTCCCGTCACCCGTGGCCGTGTTCGCCGCGCCGGAACTGTGAAGGAACCAGCGAACGCTCCGAGCCTTGGGTGGTGGCCACGACTCGAACCCTTCCCACCGATTCTCCCCCATCGTGAAGACGCTGACAGGAGGTTCGTCCATGATGCCGGCCTCGACATCCTTGAGCCAGTAGTCGAACCAGCGGAGTTCCAGCGACTCCAGGTCCATCAGTGCTTCAGGGCCGAAGTCGATATCGCCGGTTCCCCCAGTTGTGGGCACGACAAACGGGAAGAGATGTGCCCACGGCCCAATGACGAGTTTCTGGTTGGCACGCGCCTGCGGGAAGCGACTGGTGCTACGTATGGACTGGAATCCGTTCAGCGCGCCTTCGAGAAAGATGTCGTACCACGAGCTGATGTGAAGAATAGGCACGCTCACATGGGGAGCCTGGACATTGAGGTTGATCGGTTGCCAGAACGGGCCGTCATTCACTTCCCGGATGTAGTCAGCGAAGTAAGGCGCCGTCTCCTTCAGTAGGTCGATCCAGTCATTAATGGGCCGGTGGCGAAACCATCCATTCTTGAGAGGCATGGAGAAGTTGGTGGCGGGATCGACGTACTCGTCTAGCTTTGCCAGCAGATCCTGGCGGCCCACTCGCTCCAGCGTGTTGCGCCCCTTGAAGATCGCGTATGGAACAAGCCAACCCCACATCGAAGCGCCACCGGTGTGGTACACCCAGCTCTGATGGAAGTCCGACGACGCGGAGACCGGTGCCATCGCCTGCAAAGATGGCGGCATCGGGTCGTTGCCAGTGATCGCGTACTGCGTGGCGCCGAGGTAGGACTGGCCGCAGGTACCAACCCGACCGTTTGCCCACTGCAGCCGTGCGGCCCACTCAACCGCATCGTAGCCGTCAGTGACCTCTTGAAATAACGGGTTGTAGTCGCCCTCAGAGGCGAAACGTCCGCGGCAATCCTGCATCACGGTCACATAGCCGAAGCGGGCGAAGAACGCATTCGAGCCGTTCGGATTCTGGGCGGCGGATTCCTTGCCGTACGGGGTCCGGCTGAGGAGGACCGGGAACGTTCCGGGCGCATCCGGATGCCAGACATCGGCATAGAGGGTCACGCCGTCCCGCGTGGTCATCGGGACGTTCTTCTCTAGGATGACGCCGAATTGATGGCGCGCGTAGTCGCGCATCGGAATGCCCCAGGGTGGATTGCGGTGCATGCTACTCGGGATCGCCCGGGTCAGCGCTGGATGGGCCACACCGCTCTACCGCGGGTCAGGGAACCGATCTACTTGTTTCCTGTTGATGCCTCCCACAGTGGCCTGGGACGATTACGAGCCGCCACCTGTGGGACGCGTTGAGCCCGGCACCGGCATTCTTCAGTCGCCTTCCCGGAGTATCCGGCGCATCTCTTCGAACTCCGACCTGTCGATCTCTCCGCGCGCGTACCGGCGCTCGAGGATGCGTACAGGGTCCTCATCGTCGGCACTCCGGCCGCGGCCTCCCCGTTGGAAGAACACCACGGCGCCCCATACGAGAACCCCCCAGAAGAGCACCATCCAGGTCCAACCCACCAGCATCCACCAGCTCCAGTCGCCATCCATATGCCCGCCCCACATAAGCCCAGGACCTCCTCGGTTGTGGCTGCAACCCCGGCTTCACCATCACCCTGACTGCGCTACCAGCGTTGTCTGACCATACTACAGGAGTCGTAACCCCTGCCAGGTGCCGGGATGTTACTGCCCGGCTCGAATCGCCGCTCCGCGTCATCTGCGTTGCTTCCTTTCACCCGCCGGCGAATACGGGAAGGAATGATTCCGGCGCAGCAAGGAACTGCTTCTTGCAAGCAGGTGCGCAGAAGACGATCGTGCGTCCCTCGTACTCAACCCTGTGCTTCGCGGTGTCCGGATCAACATCCATGAGGCAGACGGGATCGAGACGATCGAGGCCATCTCCCCCATCCGGCTCCATTGTTTGGCCGAATGTCCGCCACGCGTTATGGCCGGGGTGCAGGTACCGTTCCTGGATATGGGCTTCGAGCTCTCCTGGCGGGCTCACGATCGCACCGGCGGCAAGCATCTGCTCGGCGTAGTCGAACACCGCCCCGATCAGCGACGGGTCGTTGAGGTCAAAGAGCCATATAGACTGGCCATGAATCTGCAGGAGAGCATTGTTGCCGGAGACACATGGTCCGAGACAGCCGCTGAAGGTGAGATGCAGACGATTGCGGATGCCTCGCCGTTCCCACTCATCGGACCACTGAGAGTTCGCTACTGGCAATCTGCCCTTTTCTTCCCATCCACAACAACAACTGCCGTTCTCCTTCGAGCAAACGAACAGATTCCCGCTCACCTGGACAACCCGGAAGTCCTCGCCACGGGCTGAGACGCGAATCGTAGAGATTCCCGGCTGCTTCTTGTCCATACTCATCCTCCCCTGCGGGTCTTGCACTTTCGCCTCGCCTCGGTCCGGTCGCCCCCGGCTCCGGTAGGCCAATCCGAGCATGCTACGGGTGGCTGTGCTCGAACTGTTCCTGGAAGTCCGGGCAAGGCTCGACCACTGGACTCGCGGAAATCCAATCCCTCTCGGTTCTAATCCGCAGTGTCCCCCCACGTCTTGCCGCCGTCCACGGAACGGTAGACTTCACCGGCACCCTGTGGGCCTACGACCACGACCACGACATCCATCGCATCAACGGGATTGACGCTGATGACGAGAGGCATACCGGGGGCTGGCAGCTCACGTTGAACCCACGTTGCGCCGGCATCGGCCGAGTACATTAACTCGCGCTGGGTGCCTGCGTACACGACCCCGGCGGCCGATGGACTGGCAGCTGTCACCATGGGCCCGGTCACACCGGCGACCCCAATGAAGGTCTGTCCTGAGTCGTCGCTACGGAGAACCCCCGAACTGCTGCTCGCGAGGTAAAGCGTGCCGTCCGGTCCGGCACTCATACTGTGGATATCCCCTGGCAGTTGCTGCTGGGTCGCTCGCTCCCAGGACTCACCACCATCCCTGCTGCGGTACAAACCGTGGCCGACAACAAATGCGTACACGGTGGCTACATCGCCGGGGCTGGCGGCAAGTCCGTGAATGTCGGTCGACGGGAGCGACGGTGTGACCGGATCCCACGTCTGCCCGCCATCGGCGCTGCGGTAGAAGGTGTCGTGGCCAGCGCCGACAAGCTCACCACCGTCCAGTGAAACGAATGCCATCCCCATGACGTCCTGCCCCTGGCTGCGGAGGCTCGTTTCTGCCCAGGTCCGTCCACCGTCCGTGCTCCGGAGGACGCCGGCGTGATGGCCAAACAACAGCACGTCCGCGTCGGTCGGGCTAATAGTCAGGGAATGGAAGTCAGCGGTTGTCAACGTCGACAGGGCGTCGTACCGGGCAGAGTCTTCCGAACTGGTCGCCTGCATCCAGAAGAAGGCTCCGAGAATCGCGGTCACCGCGACCGCAAGAGCACCGGCGAACCAGAGACGCCGTGACGACTTCGTGCCGTTTCCGGCGCGCCGGCGACTACGTGCGGAAGCACCTCGGGAACGTCTGCGAGCGGATGCTGCCATGTAAGCCTCTCCCATTCCGGTTTGCCAGCAACCGAGCGACCCCGCGGTCTTGGCCTCTCTGGCTGGCGACGACAGATGTAGTACACCGAGGAGTATCGAGCATTGTCTGACTTGCGTCTCAGGCCGGTGAAGCTTTGGAAAGATTACCTGGTGCTTGCAGGTCCCCCTTCGATCTCGGGCCATCGCGAAGAACGCGGGACGTGGCGTTCACGACGAGGCTTTCGGGACGCTCGGCAATTTCGACCGAGCTCTCGTAGCCATCGGCGTCCAAACAGATTGATTTCCACGCGTTGCCGTGGGCGGGCCGTGCGCGCGGGCCTGATCCGCTCGACGCACACCGGACAGCATCGATGGCAAACCAGGTGGGGTTCGGAACGTGTCCATTGGGTTAGCCGGTCATCGGTGGAACCTGTCGGAGCAGGCAGCCACGCCGATACTAAGGACAGGTACTATGACAGAGGTAGTAGAATGACTGAGAACCTCGATACTGGACCGGAAATGCGACAGTCGCGGTATGCGAGCCTGGCGATGGCGGCAACGATGATGGCCTGCTGCGTGGCAGTGCTTGCCGTCTTCGCCTTGATTCCGATCGTCGGTTGGCCCATCGGCCTGGCACTGGGAGCAGCCGCGCTTGGCGCCATGGCGTTCGTGCACCAACGGTGGATGGGCCACGGTGGGCACCATTAGGGGAGCGGTGCCGGAAGCACTTCTTCGGGACGAACTGTCGCCACTGGCGGCGGCCTCCCTCCCATCGTATTGGCCGTTGCCATCGGCAGCTGGCTAAGCACGCTGAGTCGCTACAGTCCGCAGACCATCGGGATATGGGCGACGACCGGAGATACTGCGATGGCCAGTGCGGTCAAACCGAATGCTCGGGCCGGGTTTCTGGTCGGCTCCCCGTCAGATGAAGACAAGCATCTGAGCCGAAGCCCGACGTGGTTGTCGCCCAGGGCCGGGACGGGAATGCCCTGGCCGCGGCTCACAGCCATGATCGCCCCGATCAGGTCGGTGGTATTCGAGCCGCTCTCGAGCGCAGCCACATCGGCCCGGCGTTCTTCAAGGAAAATCGCTGCAGATACGGTTCGTGAAATACCGGGAATCCAGCCGACGGCCGCTCCGATGGCGCCATAGACAGCGCGAAACCTGGTATCGCCATGAGCAAGATGTGATCGCTCGTGCCAGACGGCGGCACGCATCTGGGACGGTGTCATGACATTGAGCGCCGCCTGCGTTGCGAAGATCTTGGGCCCGCGTAAACCTGCCGCAAACAGCCTCA
>JAGQGZ010000128.1 GCA_020432105.1 Dehalococcoidia bacterium
CGCATTGATCCCGATCCGGACCTGCACCGGCACATCGCTCCCCACGAACTTTCCCCGGATCTCCTGCTGTGCCTCGATTGCCGCCTCTACTGCCGCGCTTGGCACCGCGAACTCCGCCATGAACGCATCGCCGATCGTCTTGACCACCCGGCCGCCGTGCCGCGTCACTGCCGCCTCCATCACAGCATCGTGCAGGTGCATGACCTCCCGCATCTTCGCATCCCGCAGCTGTGTGAGGAGGGGTGTGCTGGCGACGACATCGGTGAAGAGAACCGTGCGGAAGCCGGACGCTTACGGCGGGACCCACGGCAGGGAGCACCCGAAGCATCCCATTCGGCAGGCTTTCCACAATGCTCTGGGCGCTGCCGAGGCTGAAGCCGCGCTCATCCTCACGGTGAAGCACGAGCGTTGGTGCTCGAACTCGCTCTAGCATTGGAGTAATGTCGCTTGAACTGCGTGCCGCGAGTTCGTGGCGATAGTCAGCCGAGTCCACCGACAGGAAGTGCAGCTTCGCAGCAGTGGCGGTCAGAAGGGGCTCCTCCAAACCGACGATCGCTGTCGCTGCCAGCTGCGTATACAGCCGCCAATCCGACCTGGCCATTGGGAAGAGCGCGGTCAGGGTGTGAATGTAGAGCGGCGCCTCACCTCGACCGAGCCAGGGGCTGAACAACATCAGCTTGTCGACGCGCTCCGGGTGGAGTGCACCCAGCACAATCGCCAGTCGCGCCCGCCCGTTTGTTGTCCAGAATGACGAGCGTGCTATCCCAAGTCGCTCCATCACCGTGAGGATGTCGGTTACCAGGTCGGCGTCCGAGACGGCCCGGACACCCCGCGACGAGAGCCCCTGGTTGCGCAGGTCAATTCGGATCAATTGATGTCGCTCAGCAAACGCGAGGTAGGTCTCCTCCATTCTCGGCAACTCCCACTCGAGGCTGAGATGGCTGAAGCCAAGCTCCTGGAGCCAGATCACGGGCGGACCCTCGCCCATCGTCCAGTAGGCGAGCCGAACCCCGTCGTCGCTTGCTACATAGCGGATTGGCGGCGGCCCATCCATTGCCCGGCGATTATGCCAGACTGGCGGCCCCTCCCCGATCCCGGTTCCTTACCCCCGCGGCAACCCCAGCCCCCGCGTCGCGATAATCCCCCGCTGGATCTCGCTGGTGCCTCCCGCGATCACGCTGGGCAGGCTCCCGCTCAGGTACCGCGCAATGCGGCCCTCGTTCACCTCGTGGCCATGCGAGCCCGCCATGAGCTGCCCCGCCAACCCGAGAATGCTCACCGCCGATGTCGCATAACGACGGCTCAGTTCGCTGCTGAACAGCTTCACCATCGATGCCTCGTAGTTCGGCACTTCATCACGGTCCTGCAATGCCGCCACCTGGTACGACATCTGCCGTGCCACTTCGCTGGCCAGGTACAACTCCGCCAGCTCGAGTCGGTCGGGGCTCCCCTCCGGCAATGGCTTCACCATCTCCACCAGGTCGAGAATGTTCAGCTGCAGCCCGATCGCCCCGGCAATGCCCGAGCGCTCGAAGTCCAGCGTCGTCATCGCCACGTACCAGCCCCGGTTTTCCTCCCCGATCCGGTAGCCGGCCGGGATGCGTACGTTGTCGAAAAACGTCTCGCACAGCTCCGCACCGCCCGCCATGTCCGGGATCGGTCGAACGGTAAGGCCTTCGGTTTCCATCGGCGTCACGAAATAGCTGATCCCCCGGTGCTTCGGCGCCTCCGGGTCTGTCCGGGCCAGCAGGAACATCCAGTTGCAGCTCGTCGCGTTGCTCGTCCAGATCTTCTGGCCGTTCAGCACATACTCGTCGCCTTCACGCACAGCACGCAGTTGCAGCGCTGCGAGGTCACTCCCCGCACCCGGCTCGCTGAAGCCCTGGCAATAGATGTGCTCACCTTCGAGGATCGGCGGCAACAACTCTGCCTTCTGTTCATCCGTCCCGTGGAGGATGATCGTTGGTCCCACCATCTCCACCTGGCGTCCACCGGGATGTGGCACCCGGTTCCGTGCGAACTCCTCCTTCATGATGAACTGCTCCATCACGCTGAGGGCTGCCCCGCCGTACTCCTTCGGCCAGTGCGCCGCAATCCAGCCCTGCTTCGCTACCTTCGCTCGCCAGCCCTGGAACAACTCATCGCCAAGTCCGTAGGTATCGACCGCCGGGATGTGCTCGTCGATGTACTCCGTCGGAGCTTCCGCACGCAGGAACCTCCGCACCTCCGTCCGCCACCGCTGTTCTTCCTCGGTATCACGATAATCCAATGCCAGCCTCCAGCGTCTGCTCTTGCGACGCTCAAAGTACTTTACCTGAGGCGAAAGATAGTGGCCCTCTACCCGCTTTCAACGCCCTCCCAGGCGATTCCCTTCTCTGCCCAGCCGGCCCGCACAAACCCAAAGTGCATTCGCCCATGGCCTGCGTTCGCTGCAAGGATCCCCCCGGCCGTGCCGTCAGCCCAGGGAGCCTTCGGCACCGTCAGGGTCAGTTGCTCGTCGGTCATCTCCGCAAGGAGCTCCAGCGTTCGCGCTCTCGCCGCCTGTGTGATCGCCACCGCCTCGTTCAGCGTCGCCTCGCGGTTCTTTCTCGCCCACGACTCCGTCCACTTGTGCACCGAGGCAATGACCTCCTCCCGCGTCCGTTCGGCCCCCGCGCCATCCTTATAGAGCTGCACCGGATCGCCATCCCCCGCCAGGAAGCGCCGGATCATGTCCACCCAGTTGTTCTCGATCAGCGCCAGGTGCACGAAGTGGTCCTTCGCACTCCACATTGTCTCCGGGTCGTGCTCGCTGGGCGTCACCGGTGTATTCAGCTGGCGTTCATCCAGTCCCGCGTATGTCTCGAGCAGCCAGGCCCGGTCACGGTTCAACCGGGCCTCGATCTCGATGCGTGTCAGCGGTGGCGTCACCTCGCTCAATCGAACATCAGCACTTGCCGCGAAACTTCGCCCGCCTTCATCGCCCGGAAAGCCTCGTTCACGTCCTCCAGCTTCAGCCGGCGCGTGATCATCTCGTCCAGCTTCAGGCGCCCCTGCCGGTAGAAGTCGATGTAGCGCGGCATATCCTTGCGGAACCGGTTCGACCCCATCGAGCTCCCTTGCAGCCGCTTCTCTCGCAGCAGCGACGGCCCGTCAATCTCGACCTTCTGCCCCTGTGGGATCATCCCGATGATGGTCGCCGTGCCGCCGGCCGCCAGCGCCTCGTAACACTGTTCGGCAGCCTTTTTCAGGCCGATCGCTTCGAAGCTGTACTCCACGCCGCCTCCCGTCAGGTCGCGCACTGCCTCCACCGGGTCGTGCGACGAAGCGTCAACGATATGCGTCGCTCCGAGCTCTTTCGCTGTGGCCAGCTTCGATTCCACCGTGTCCACCGCGATGATCATCCGCGCCCCGGCAATCCGTGCACCCTGGATAGCCGACAGGCCGACGCCCCCGGCGCCCCAGACTGCCACCGACGAGCCGGGCTCAATCTTCGCCGTGTTCAGCACAGCGCCGACACCGGTCGTCACCCCGCACCCGATGAGTGCGGCCGCTGCCATGTCGACGTCTTTGTCGATCTTCACCAGCGCGTTCTCGTGGACGAGCAGCTCCTCCGCGTAGCTCCCCAGGTTCGCGAACTGCATGACCGGCTGACCGTTCTGCGAAAGCCGTGGCTGCTCCTTCGGCCCGCGGCGAAGCTCGGGGTTGGCACAAAGGTTGGGTCGCCCACTCAGGCACATGTCGCAGTGCCCGCAGAACACCGACAGACAACCGATCACATGGTCGCCCGGCTGCACATAGTGGACCTGGTCACCCACCTGCTCGACAACGCCCGAGACCTCGTGGCCGAGCACTGCCGGTGGCGGCATCCGGTAAAGGCCGTCGACAAAGTGGAGGTCGCTGTGGCAAACACCGCTCGCAACCGTTCGTACTCGCACCTCGTGCGGCGCCGGATCTGCCACGTCAACGTTTTCGATCAGGAGTGGCTGGTTCGGGCCATGGAAGACTGCTGCTTTCACTGGGGATGGGACCTCCGAAGTTGGGTGGCCGCGATTGTACGCCTTCGCCCGAACGTTGTGGTGGCGGTGCCTTAGCCCAGCACTGCCCCCGGCTCATGCACGAACGGGTCCACCACCCGCAAGGTCCCGAACTGCTGCCCGTCCTGCAGGTCTTCCGTCAGCAGATACTCGCATCCCGCTACCTCCGCCGCCGCCACGATCAATGCGTCCCACCACGAGATGCCGTAGCGATCCTGGATGGCCCATGCCCCTTCGAATACTCCCCCGTCGACTGCGACGGGCTGCCACACTTGATAGCGTCTCATCTTCGCTCGAACCGCATCTCCCGATGTCTGTGGCGCAATGCGAGCCGCGTTCCAGGCAAACTCGCTGAGCACCTGGTAGCCGAGCCGTCCGGTTGCAGTGGCCCAGAGCGAGTCAATCCACGCCTTCGCCTGTTCCTGTTTCGTACCCTCCGTCGGGTCTATCTCGTAGAGCAGCACGTTCGTGTCGACGAAGACGAGCGCCATAGATTTCCTCCCGGGTCAACCATCGCGTGCCTGGTTCTTTCACAAGAAATGGCCGCTCGGCTAACTCAGCCTCCATTGCGGCGCGGTATTCGGGGCTATACCCACTGTCGCCGTTGCCTTCCCCCAGCTCCCGCTCCACCAACTCCGAGATGTACCTCGAGAGACTCTTGTCCTGCTTCGCAGCCTCGACCTTCGCTCTCCGCACCAGCGCTTCTTCGAGCGAGATTGTCACATTCCTCATCTCCACGATCTTCGTGAAACACGAATACTGTGTCAACGTGTCCGGCCGTGATGCGCTCCGGGGTGCAGTTCACCATCACATCCCAATCTGGTTGTAACGCGAACTACCTCACCGCACACTATCCTCCATATGGGGCCCTCAGCCCCACCAGGAGAACCCGAAATGCCCGCCGTCACCGCCGATACCCTCACGCTCCCTCGCATCCGTAAGCTCAATGACTCCGACGTCCGCTGGCGCCCCGTCACGGGCATCGTCACCGCGCACCGCCAGCTCGAGGGTGAAGGCTTCGAAGTCCGTCGCCCGTTCCCCAACGCGCAACTCGCCATGGCCGACCCCTTCCTCCTCCTCGACCACCTGGGAGCCGTCGAATACGCTCCCGGCGAGGCCAAGGGTGCTCCCTGGCATCCCCATCGTGGCTTCGAAACCGTCACCTACATGATCGATGGCGCCTTCGAACACGAGGACAGCACCGGCCATGGCGGCCTTATCACCGACGGTGCCACCCAGTGGATGACCGCCGGCGCTGGCATCCTCCACAGCGAACTCCCGCCGCAGGACTTCGTGGCCAGGGGCGGCCTCTTCCACGGCACCCAGCTCTGGGTGAACCTGCCTGCCGCCGCCAAGTGGAACCCGCCCACCTACCAGGGCATCGGCCCCGACGATGTCACCCTTGTCTCCAGCGACGATGGTGGCGCTCTTGTCCGCATCATCGCGGGCGAGCTCGACGGCCAGAAGGGCCCCGGCTCCACCTACACGCCCATTACCTACCTCCACGCCACTCTTAGCCGCGGCTCGCGCCTCACGCTTCCCTGGCCCGAGGCCTTCAACGCAATGGTCTACGTCCTTTCCGGCGAAGGCTATGCCGGCCACGACCCGGTGCCACTCAACGAAGGCCAGCTCGCCGTATTCGGCCCCGGCGAAGCCATCGACATCCGCGCCCGCGACGTCCAGGCTGCACCCCAGCAGGACAAGTGGGACATCCTCGTCCTCGGCGGCCTCCCCATCGGCGAACCCGTCGCCCGTTACGGCCCCTTCGTCATGAACACGCGCGAAGAGATCGTCCAGGCCTTCGAGGATTTCCGTTCGGGAAAGCCCGCCACCATAACCCCGCGCGACAGGCCCCATCTGAGCACCGCCGATAGCGCTGCCCCTACCCGGGACTGAGTCTTCGTCGGTGTCGCCCGTCTCTCAGGGAGTGCTCGGACCTGGGAGACGGTGCGGGGCTGAAAAGCCGGTTTCTTGGTGCGGAGCCGGCGGACGGGCGTGCTTCCCGGGCCTGGCAGCCGCATCGGCGCCACGGGCCAGCTCCTATCCCTCTTCGCCGCCCTCATCCCGAAAATACACTTCGTAGAGGAGCCAGTCGGTGCGCAGGAGATGCAGGTGCAGTATCGCGTGCAGCACCTCCGCCTCCATCCGCACCAACTCCACCTTGTACTCCTCAAACGCCAGTTGCCGCTCGATCTCCTGCTCTATCGCATTCGACCGGTGCAACATCTCGATGTGCTCCCGCTCCAGCCGGTCCACCTCGCCGACCAGTGCCGGCTTTGTCGAGGTGATCTCCCGCAGGAGCCCCCCGGCCTTCTCGGATTCGCCCTGGTGCACCTTCAACAGCCCACCAAGCGATTGGATCGCCTGCTGGATCCCCTGCATCCACGCCACTTCCCCGGTGTCCGCATCTATCGCCAGCGCCTTGTGCAAAGCTTCCCGGGCGCCGATAAACGCCTTGGTGTGATCGTCCACCGCCGAGGTTCTTCGCCCCGTGCCAGCGTCGTTTCCCATGGCTCCACTATACGCCGCGGCCCGACGCCCGTGTCTGTGCAGCCCCTCCCTCGTCGAGAACAACCGCCAAACCCCGCTGTCCCTCCGCAAAAGACACGCCAAGATCGTCGTCTGGGTCTTGGACGGGCGACACTGAGGCAATTCCTTGCCAACCGTTCGGGCGGACCAGCTAGCCGCGACCCCTCCCATACACGGTCACATGACCAGCCGAATACTTCGAGTGAATCGTGTCCGGGACTCACTGAAACGGCACGAACTCGCCAACAGCGCCGCGTCTCCCGGCGTCTGCGTCATATCTCTGGATGCACAATGTGGAGCGGTGCCGACACCGGGTCAACGAGTATCTCGGTGCCATCGTCCTTGTACACCTCCAACTCACGCAGCCTTCCGTCAACTATGTGCAGCAAGACGTGAACCTCCACGCCGTCACGGTCTACATAACTGGCTTCCGTTGGTATCCGCACGCGTGTCAGCGCTACCGGAGCCTCCTTTGGCACGAGGAATTCCAAGCTGGCATCAGACTCCGCGTAGTCGACTATCGTTCGAACCTGGGCCATGCGAAGCTGAGTACGTAACTCTGCCGCCCCGGAGAAGTGAACGCGAAGCAGCCGTTCAAGAAGGTATGATTCAGTAGGTGACGGAGTGCGCCATCCGTGAGATGGCGGTGGTGGCCCGTCAGTCATGCGCGCCATAGCGACTGGAACTCACTCGCTCTGGCACGCGCCCTCCAAGCGGTCCCGCCGAAGACGCGGTAGCTGAACTCGTTGACCACGTCACCATCAATATCGACCACCGCCAGCGTCGAGCCCACCCCGTCAGCCGGGCTGCAGCAGCTCCCCGAGGAACCTCGCTGGCTAGCCAGGTCCGCACCGGACACATGCCGCGCGTCCTCGGCGTCCAAAGCGACAGGCGGTCTGCCACCAATGTCCCTGGCGAGGGTCGTCTCATCGGAGCCCCCATCATATACGCCATCGAGGTGCGTCCCCCTCGCCAACACTGGCCACCCGCCGCACCCCGCGCTACGCTGGATCCAACCATGCGACTCGGCATCTATCCGCGCACCCAAAGATAACCCGGTCCGTTTCGTGACCGCGGTTGACTGTGCGCGACAGCGGGAGGCCCTTGCAGAGCCGTCCCGGGAGCGAGATGACGCACAGGCCCCGTCCGGTGGGCTTCCTCGTGTCCCCCGACCGCAACTGGAAGGAAATTCACACCTTGCTCTACGCAGAAGATGCCTGGAAAACATTCGGCGCCGTCGATGTCTTGCGCGGCGTCACGTTCATCATCAGCGAAGGTGAACGGGTCGCCCTTGTCGGCCCCAACGGCGGCGGCAAGTCCACCATTCTTCGCATGCTCGCAGGCGACAACCCCGCCGACGAAGGCAGGGCCGGCTACCGCGGTGGCGACCTCGGGTTCCTCCGCCAGGAGGCCGATCTCAACGACGACCACACGCTCGTTGAAGAGCTCTGGGTCGCCTTCCCCGACGCCCACGCCATCGAGCGCGAACTCGCCCATGTCGCCGACGCCATCGCCCGCGGCGATGGCGATCTTGACACCCTGATCGACCGCCAGGCGAAGCTCTTCGACCAGTTCGACCAGCTCGACGGCTACCGCATCGACGCCCGCATTGGCCGCGTCCTCGATGGTCTCGGCTTCGACCCCGAAGAGCGCACGAAGCGCTGCAGCGAGTTCAGCGGTGGCTGGCAGATGCGCATTGCCCTCGCCAAGGTGCTTGTCCGCCGCCCCCCGAACGTCCTCCTCGACGAGCCCACCAACCACCTTGATGCTCGCACCCGCAACTGGCTCGCCGAAGAGCTCTCCGAGTACGACGGCGCCCTCCTCATCGTCACGCACGATGGCGAGTTCCTCGACAAGGTCGCCACCCGCGTCCTCGACCTGCGCGACGGCCGCGTCGAAAGCTACACCGGCAACTACTCCGACTACCAGCGCCAGAAAGCCGAGAAAC
>JAGQGZ010000129.1 GCA_020432105.1 Dehalococcoidia bacterium
CGTGGCTCAGGTTGATCTTCTCACAGTCTGTCGAGTCAAAGTTCAGATTCCAGGTAGTACTGTCCTCCGAGCTACCCCGTTGCCACCGGAAAATATCGTTGCCGGCTGCGGCGTCATCGTGTGCGACTGCGGTGCTGTAGCCGTAACCGCGCTCGACGGTCATGTTGCCGCCGCTAATCGCCGTGACGCGCATCAGTTCGTCATCCCACCGAATGATGTCGCCGATGCTGTATCCGTTCCAATCCTCGTTCACAAGGACCGTGTCGGTTGAGTTGACAGTGAAGTTGGTGGTCGTGCCGATGTTGACACCACTCACCCAGGAGCCGGTGTATTGGCGGACGGTCCCGGAGGTTTCGACGCTGCCGGCACCCGTAAGGTTGAGGATGTCGGTGTTCGCGCCCTTGTAGATGAAAGGACTGAAGGGCATCGCCACCGTTTCGGTGCCGCCAACGTTTTCCAGCGCAGCCTCGCGCCAGTTGTTCCATGTCCCGGTGTAGATCCGGACCTGCCAGTCCTGATCGCTGCATTCAGGCGGGTTGATGACTTCGTTGAGGTGATGAGCCCGGGCAATGGTCGCACCAAACAGCGCACCTGCGGCGGCTATCACCACCGCGAGGAGTGCTGCGAAGAGCAACCCGCCCTGCCGCTTCCTGCTTTTTCCGTAGAGAGCCAGTGTCATGCGTTTGCTTCCTCCGCTGACGGATGCGTGGTGGCCTGCACGCAGGTGCAGACCTGGAGATAGACTCCGCGAATCGATGGACGACTCACCCCGTTTGTCCGCTCGTAGCGGCAAACCCCACGGGACCGTTCTCGACGCCGCGCTCCCTTTGCTGACCCTGGAGCCCGGCTATTGGTCCCGGGTGACGATCCCTTGCGGTTCGTCACCTGCCGTCAACCGGTTGGCGACGGCGTAGCCACCCTCTCGACACCAAAGTGTCTGGATAAGTGAACGTATCGTAAGCGTATGGGGTTAACACCCATGGTCACAAGATTCGCCAACGTCATCGCGCATAAGAAGGCTGTTAGAAACAGGTAACTGAGCCTTCACGAGGGCCGGATGGCGCCGGTGGGAAATGCGGCGCAGGTTAGATAGATGAGCGAGCGACAGGACGCGGGCTATCAACCACTTCGGGGCCGGGTGCGGGCTGCGGCCCTGTTTCCGCGGCCAATCTGGGGCTCCGAGCGCGCGTTCGTGCTGGCCTCGGTGGCGGGCGTGGTCGGCCTCGGTAATCTCTGGCGCTTTCCCTACATGGCGGGGGAAAACGGGGGAGGGTCGTTCCTGGCGGCCTACCTGATCTGTGTGCTCATCATCGCCATTCCCCTGGCGATCATCGAATCGACTGCGGGCAGCGTGGTGCAGCGGACACCAGTCGACCTGTTCCGGCGAATCGCGGGCAGGCCGGGCGCCTGGTTCGGATGGCTGCCGGCAATCGTGACGGCGGCGATCATGAGCTACTACTTCGTGATTACGGGCTGGACGCTCGGCTACGCGGTGCAGTCGCTCGGTGGTACCTACCAGACGTTCGTCGATTTCACCGACTCGATGGTCCCACTCCTCTACTTTTTCATCGTCGCGGTGCTGGTGTTGCTGTTGTTGATACGGGGCGTGGCCGCGATCGAGCGGGCCAGCCTGGTGTTGTTGCCGGTGCTCGTTGTCGTTGTCGTCGGGCTCGCGATCTATGCACAGACGACGGAAGGGGCGGGAGAGGCAGCCCAATTCTACTTTCGGTTCGAGAGCGACCGGTTCTTCTCGCCGGGCACCTGGCAGAAGGCGGCCGGACAATCCTTTTATTCGCTTGGCGTTGGCCAGGGGATCCTGATTGTCTACGGGAGCTTTGTACCGGCGGGCACGAACACCATCCGCTCCACGGCAATTATCGCGATCACGAACTCAGGGGTCTCCATCGTTGCCGGGCTCCTGGTGTTTCCGATCGTGTTCACGTTTGGGATATCGCCGGACGCCGGTAGCCAGCTTTCATTCACAGCATTTCCGAGGGTGTTCGAGACGGTTGAAGGGGGACGCTACCTGGGCATGCTCTTCTTCTGGCTGTTGTTCGTGGCGGGCTTTACCAGTTGCCTGAGTGGCGCCCTTGTCGTGAGTGCGGTGGTGAGAGACGAGTTTCGGATGGGCGCCCGACGGGCCGCGCTGCTTGTCGTCGGCCTGATTACGCTGGCGGGGATCCCTTCGGCACTGAGCTTCACAGGAGTGGGCCTCAACATCGGCGGTGAACCGCTCCTGGACGTGGTCGACAGGTTCACAGGCTCCGGGGTGATGGTGGCTGCCGGGCTGTTTGGGGCCATTCTGCTGGCCTGGCGGATGCCCACGGGCCGGATGCTGGGCGGGATGCACGGCCGCCGCGGGGTCCTTGCGCGGGTGGGTATCACGCCCCGGCTGATTCTTTACCTGGCCCGTGGTATTCCGGTCGCGATCGTGGCCTGGCTCATACTTGCCTTCCTCGCCTAACGCGGGGCTCGTCTAACCTGATGGGGATGAGCTTTCTTTCCGCCCCGGGTGGTCGATTCTCCGCGGGAGTAGGCGGCCTCCAACGCCTGGTTGAACGCGGCCGAGCGAGATTCGAACAGGGCTCATCGCAGGTACGAACCGGGCTGGAACGGGCGCGTGAGGGTGGCGGGATGATCGCCACGAGGGCCCGTAAAGCTGTCGCCGGCGACGGAAAGCCGAATATCGGCGCCGATGCTTCGAAAACAGCGTTGAGCGTTGCCGACGCAGCAAAACGGCTGATGCTGGAACAACTCCACCGTGACGGCATCGACCTCGTGGTTATCCGTGAGGTTGCCTACCGGGCGGTGACCGAGGCGAGTGAGGCCGGCGCCGACGTGACAGCTGCGGCGATCGGTGCGACGAGCGGCGCTATCAATGCCGCCTGGGCCGAGAAGCTCGATGTAGAAGGTGCGGGCCGGGCGGCGGCAAGCGGAGCGCTGGGGGCGGCGGAACAGATCGGTGAAGTGGCTGCCGAGCGAGTGCGTGACGCCATCCATCGCCGCGAACGCGGGCTCCACCTGGCCGACTGACGCCGGTCAGCCGGGAGAGCTTAGGCCCGGATCTCTGTTCGAGGCGTCAACGCGTAGACAGGCTCGCCATCCACGAAGTCTCCCGTGGGGCTGAACCCGTGCTTCCTGTACAGGCGCTGGGCGGGCAGGTTTTCAGGATGCACCGTGAGTACCACGCGTCGGCAGGCCGGACGCGTCTGCCGAAGATGGTGAAGCAAGGAAAGTAGAGCAGCCGACCCGGTGCCGGTTCCCTGGTGCCGATGATCGATGAAGAAGTGAAAAACCCAACAGTCTGCCGCCGGATCGCTCTCGTCATATGCAACGGCGACCATGCCGGCCGGTTCACCGTCGCGTCGAATGAGCAGGGGGACCCAGTGCTTTCCGAGAGCGCCAACGTGGGCCTTGGCCAGAATCACAAGGCTGATCGGACTGTAGTGCGCAACGAATCGTTGCTGGTCCGGAGCGACTTCCAGGGGGAGGGTCGAGCGCCAGTTTTCCCGTGTCACCGGCTCGATGCTTGTGGGTTGAGCGACGGTCATTGATCCTCGACCTATCGCTCGCGGAGGGTGATGCCGCCGCCCGCCCGGAGGACGATAGCGATCACGACGTCCCCCGGTCGCTCGCCCACGAGTGTTTGACCGCCGCTGCCGTCGATCCCGATGAGGTCGGAGATGTTGCCGCTCATGGTCATTGCATCGATGGTGAACCCAATCCCGTGGGGGATCTCTACGGTCACGCTGCCCTCGGCCTCGATGCTGATGTCCCCGGTGATCCCCTCGACGATCACCGGCTCGGGGCCTGTAGCGATGACGTTGAGCCGGGAATGTTCGGGAGCGTCGATGGTGATGGGTGCACGCGTCCCGGGTGGGGCGGGGGCATCGTTGGTACGGAAGGTGCGTACGGTGATGACGTTCTCTTCATCTTCCAGCGCGCGCGATTCGAGTTTCGTGAGGTTCTCGAAGGCCTCCTGCTCGGTAGCCCCGGTGCCTGTGCGACCGATGACGACAGTGACGAGGTTGGCCCTCCCCGGGCGCACGGTGACGGCACCTCGCCACGACTCCACGCTGATCTCGGGGCGGCCGTTGGTTTCGAATTCCTGGGTGAGTGGCTCGAAAAGCGAGGTCGCCAGGCCGGAATCGCCGCCCTGGCTGCGGACGAAGAGGAAGGCGGCGACGACCATCCCCAGCGCTGCGGCGATCGCGATGCCAATAATGACTTCGCCAATGCGCATCGGCCTATCCGCCGAGCCCCCGGAGGACGACACGGGCGCCGGTATCTTCCATCACTTCGCCGATGGGCGTCGCCTCGGGACAGGCTTCGCGGATGGCAGCCACATTGGCAGGAGCGACATAGAGGACGAGGCCGATGCCCATGTTGAAGACCTCATACATCTCTTCGGGCGTGACCTCGCCACGCTGCTGGATAAGCCGGAAGATGCCCGGCACCTCCCAGGCATCGACATCGACCCGGGCGGTAAGTCCCTTGGGCAAGGTGCGCGGAAGGTTCTCCGGGTAGCCCCCGCCGGTGATGTGAGCCATCCCATCGACCAGGTGGATGATGGGTTGGACGTCCCGGTAGTAGGCACGGTGGGTGGTGAGGATGGCCTCGCCAAGGCGCTTGCCGCCCAGCTGCGGGGGACGCTCCTCGAGGCGGCTACGGGTGTCTTCGGGCGGTTCGCCACTGGCGATATCGAGGACGCGCCGGGCGAGCGCGAAACCATTGGTATGGAGGCCGCTGCTAGGAAAGCCAAGGAGTACATGCCCGGGCCTGATGCGGGAGCCATCGATGATCTGTTCACGCTCCACCACGCCAACGATGAAGCCGGCTACATCGAATTCACCATCGGCATAGACACCGGGCATGTCGGCCGTTTCGCCGCCGAGGAGGGCCACGTTCTCGGCCTCGCAGGCTGTTGCCATGCCGGTTACGAGTTCCTGTTTCTGTTCCGTTGTGAGGCCACTACCAGCAAGGTAGTCGAGAAAGAAGATGGGCTGGGCGCCGCAGGCCATTACATCGTTTATCGAATGGCCAACGATGTCGGGCCCGCAAAGGTCGAGACGGTCGGCGGCAAGATGGAGCTTCACCTTGGTGCCGATGCCATCGGCGCTGGCGGCAATGACCGGATCCTTGTAGCCGGCGCCTAAAGCGAAGAGTCCGCTGAAGGGCCCGGCGTCGCTGAGCACTTCGGTGCGCCGGGCCCGGGCGAGAATTCCCGGCAGGCTGGCAGCGAACTTCGTTCGTTCGGCGATGTTGACGCCAGCTTCGGCGTAGAGGCGCGGCTCGGTCATTGGGTCACCACGAGGTCAAGGGTAGCGCGGGTGGGGTGGGGGGAGAAGCACGAAGTTCGGTTGGGCAGTGCAAGCCTGCTCGCCTTTACCCCCGACCGGTGGAGGACCGGGGCCGCGCTGGTGCAGATCAGCCTCAGGCCGGATTCTCCGACCGCCAGGCGCGTTCGATGGTGCCGCCGCCGAGCACCTGGTCGTCGTCGTAGAGGGCGAGAGCCTGGCCGGGGGTGAGGGCTCGCTGCCGGCGGTCGAAACGGATGGTGGTGGTATCGCCGGCGACACTGACTACCGTGGCAGGGGCGGGATCGGCCTTGTATCGCGCCTTCGCCTGGAGCTCCCGGCCGGCAGTGAGCGGCGTATCGGTCCAGCGCACCTCGGACACTTCGACCGTGTCACAGAAGAGATCCTCCTCGGGGCCGATGGTGACGATGTTGGCGCTGGCGTCGATTCCGGTAACGTATCGAGGCGCGCCGGCGGCGATGCCGAGGCCCTTGCGCTGGCCCAGGGTGTAGGCGGCGATGCCCCGGTGGTGGGCCACGGTCCGGCTTTCGCTATCAACCATCGGGCCCGGTTCCATCTCCGCGCGGCCATCAAGGAACGAACGGTAGTCGTTTCCCGGTACGAAGCAGATTTCGACACTATCGGGCTTGTCGGCCACATCGAGCCCCAGTCGCCGGGCATGGTCGCGCACTTCATCCTTGGTCAGCTCACCGATTGGGAGCAGGAGTTGAGCGAGCTGATCCTGGTCCAACATATAAAGGACGTAGGACTGGTCCTTCGCCAAATCCACGGCGCGGAGCAGACGGTGCCCGCCGGGAGTGTGTTCGACGCGGGCATAGTGGCCGGTGGCCACGTAGTCTGCTTCGAGGGCGGGCAGGCGGTCGACCAGGGCCCGGTATTTGATGTGTTCGTTGCAGCGGACGCAGGGGTTCGGGGTGCGACCTGCGGCATATTCGCTAACGAAGTTGTCGACGACGGTGGCCTTGAACTCCTCTTCGAAGTTCATCACGTAGTGGCGGATGCCGATCTGGGCGGCGACCCGGCGGGCGTCGCCGATATCCTCGACCGAGCAGCATTGCTGGTGGCCCTCGAATGCTTCCGGTCGCTCCTCGGTCCAGAGCCGCATGGTGACGCCGATAACTTCGTAGCCCTGCTCATGCAGCAGCGCAGCGGCAACGGAGCTATCCACTCCGCCGGACATACCGACCACAACCCGGGCTCGCTCAGGCATCCTCTGGTACAATCCTTCCCACAACGTTGATGTCCCCAGGAGTCGTTCTGGACGCTGAAGCCCTGGCCCATAAGGCCATTGATATCCTCTCGGAGCACCAGGCCCAAGATGTGGCCTTGCTGGACATCTCACGTACGTCAACGTTCACGGACTATTTCGTTATTGCCAGTGCGCTGTCGCCCCCCCAGTTTAAGGCGTTAGCCGAGTACCTGGAAAAGGACCTTAAACCTGAGGGCCACGATCTACGCCACCAGGAGGGTTCGGCCGACAGCGGCTGGCTCCTGCTGGACTTCGGCGAAATCATCGTGCACATCTTTTCGCCGGAGAAGCGTGAGTACTACCGGCTGGAAGAGCTATGGGGGCGGACGACGCCGGTGATCCGGTTTACGGCGTAGGAAATCAGCGATCGGACGTCCGTGCGATATTTCACAATCCAATCCCGTGTGCTAGGATTCGGCGGGCCTTCCCCCGCTCCCGGGCTACACACTAGAGATTCCTTCTACCGGAAGGCTGGAAAACGCAGGAGGCAAAAAGACGCGTGAACATCATCGTATGCGTCAAGCAAATCCCCGACCCCGAGACGCCGGCAGCCTCGTTCAAAGTGGACGAAGCGGCGAAGAAGGTGATTCCCGCCCAGGGTATCGCCCCGGTGGTCAACCCTTACGACCCCCAGGCAACGGAAGCCGCGCTGCGACTCCGCGACGCTGATGGTGGCGGCAAGATCACCGTCATCAGCCTCGGCCCGGATAGTGCCCGCGACGCGATCAAGCACGCGCTGGCGATGGGGGCAGACGAAGGCGTCCTCCTCAGCGACCCCGGCTTCGATGGTATCGACAACTTCCAGACGGCCACTGCGCTGGCAAAGGCAATCGAGAAGGTTGGTGAGTACGACCTGATCCTGATGGGCCGCGCTGCTGCCGACTGGGACATGGGCGTGGTGCCCACCGGCGTCGCCAGCATCCTCGGCATCCCGGTTGTGAGCGTTGCCAAGGGGATGGAAAAAGATGGCGCCGGCCTCAAGGTGGAACGCGTCCTGGATGACGGATTCGAGACGGTCGAGACGTCGCTTCCGGCGGTTGTCTCCATTTCGAACGAGTTCGGTGAGCCTCGCTACCCGCAGCTCCGCCAGATCATGCTTGCCGCGAAGAAGACGGTGCAGGTCTGGTCGGCGGCTGATGTCGGCCTCGGTGCTGACGAGATCGGCGCGGCGAACCGCTGGTTGCCGCTCGAAGCCCTCTACGTGCCGGTTGTCGAAAGCAACGTTGAAATCATTGAAGGCGATACGCCTGAAGAGAAAGCCACCGCCCTCGCGCAGAAGCTCCGCGCGGCCAAGCTGGTTTAAGGAAGAACAATGGCTGGAATCCTTGTAATTGCGGAAACTGCCGACGGCGCGCTGGCGCCGATTTCAGGCGAATTGCTGGGCGCCGCCCGCGGCCTTTCGGATGCCGGTGGAGGCGATGTTTCGGCATTCGTTGCCGGCGATGGCCTGGGCGATGCGCTGATCTCGCTGGGTGCCGACAAGGTTTTTGCGGGCACCTCGCCAGCCCTTTCGGACGGCGTGGCAGCCGTGCTGCTCCCGGCCGTGAACGCGGCGATCGAGCAGTCCGGGGCGAACATCGTGCTTATGGGCCAGACGAGCCTCGGGCGCGACCTCGGCCCGGCACTGGCCTTCGCACACAAGACGGCCGTGGCGATGGACTGCGTGGACCTGAAGATCGATGGCGGCAAGCTCCGCGTCACTCGTTCGGCCTACGGTGGTAACGCCCGCGCCGAGCACACGTTTAAGGGCGACCTCCAGATAGCGACCGTCAAGGCCAAGCAGTACGACGCCCTCGCACCCGATAGCGGCCGTTCCGGCAGCACCGTCACGATTGACGTGGCGGGCGAGTCGCCGGTGAAAGTCACGGGGCATACGCAGCCTGAGGTC
>JAGQGZ010000012.1:0-28452 GCA_020432105.1 Dehalococcoidia bacterium
GAGCCCCAGGGCGCAAAGATGGATTGGATGAATGAGACAGCGTTTCCTGCCTCGTCGATCGCGAGGATGTAGGTGGTATCACCATCGCGGGGCATGGTCGAAATGAGGGACGGTGCTGGCGGTGTGCGAAGCGTGGCCGCGGCATCGAACGCCGTGACATCGGGATCGCCGGCGTAGGTGTTGACGACACTGAACGCCTCGACCGTCGCCTTGAATGCCTCGACCGGTGATCCCCTGGAGGGGTTCGCACGCTCGTAGGCCCTCAGTGCGAGCGGGAGGATCAGCCCTCTTGAGGGTGGTGGCTGGGTGTGGACCGTGACGTCCCCGAAGCGGACTGCAAGTGGTTCGTACCATCTCGCCGGTCCTGTCCAATCCTCAGGGACAAACCTGGCGCCACGTCCATTCAAGGCAGAGAGGCAAGCGGTGGCCACATCGCCCTCGTAAAAGCCGGAAGCGTTGTCTGCCTGGATTGCTTGCAACGTCCGTGCCAGCGCGGGTTGCCGGACCCCCTGTCCGCCATCACCGGCCACGGCGCCAAACACGCTCCGGAAGAAGTCCGCCGGGTAGATGCGTTCCCGCCCGGCTGCCACGGCCCGGGCGAAGCCACGAGATGCCGGGAACCCGTCACCCGCAATGGCGATAGCGTCATCGAACAACCGTGCCCAGGGCCGCCGACCATAGCGCTCATGGAGCTTCGACCACCCGTCGACGCAGCCCGGCACCGTGACTGCGTCCACACCATTGATTGAGATGCTGCCCCGCTTGCGGTAGGTCTCCGGGTCCAGGCGCACGGGTGCCGGGCCAGAACTGTTCATTGCGGTCACGTCGCCGCTTTGCTGGTCCCAGCAGACGGCAAAGCTGTCACCCCCGAGGTGACTGTATTGCGGTTGCACCACCACCATGACGGCAGCCATTGCGATTGCGGCGTCCGCGGCGGAACCACCTTCCCGGAGCACCTGCATCCCCGCTCCGGCCGCGAGCGGGTGGTCACAGGCAACACCGCCCCGGGGTCCGCGCATGCTTCCCCGTGACGGGTGGTCCGCTATCAGTTCGACGTGTTGGCCTTCAGCCATTCCAGCACCTGGTCCCCGTGGCTGGCGGGCTTCACGCTCCGCCAGACCTTCGCGACCTTACCTTCAGGGTCGATGATGACCGTAGAGCGAGTGATCCCCTCGTACTCGCGGCCGTAGTTCTTCTTTAGGCCCCACGCACCGTAGGCACTCGCGATTTCATGATCGGTATCGGCAAGCAACGAGAACGGGAGGTCGAACTTCGTCGCGAACTTCGCATGGGATCCTGTGCTGTCCGTGCTGACGCCGATGATCGTGGCACCAAGCGCGGCAATCTCGGTGTTCCGGTCACGAAAGCTGCAGGCCTCCTTCGTGCAGCCGGGCGTGTTGTCCCTTGGATAGAAGTAGAGCACCACCCATTTGCCACGCTGGCCGTCCAGCGTAACGACGCTTTCATGCTGATCCGGGGCTGAAAACGGGGGAGCTTCTGAGCCCACCGCGGGAAATGCTGTAGCCATCGTGCTCCTTGATCGCTCGATCTAGCCGGCGAGCTCCATCGCCAGCCGCAGCTTATCGAGTTCCGCTTCCGAGTGCCGGTGTGCCACGACATCGGCGAGCGGCACGAGTGTCGGTTCGCGGTGCTGCATCCCGGCCATCATCCCGTAGGTGCCCGCCACCAGGGCGTCGACTGCAAGAACTCCAGATTCGGTCGCGATGATCCGGTCGCGGGCCGTCGGTGAGCCACCGCGTTGCGTGTGCCCAAGCACGGTCACCCGGAACTCGATGTCCATGAGTTCCGCGACCTGATGGGCGACCCCAAAGGCGCCGCCCGCTTCATCACCTTCTGAGACGACCACGATGTGCGAGCGTTTTCCTCGCCCTATGGACCGCTGCAGCCGCTTCGCAAGCTCGATCGGCGGCTCCGACGTCTCGGGAATGAGCACCCCGGCCGCTCCCGCGGCAAGGCCGGTGTAGAGGGCGATGGCGCCGGAGGTACGCCCCATCACTTCGACGAAGAAGTTCGTCCCGGTCGATTCGCTCGTGTCGCGGAGGGCGTCAATCGCCTGCATTGCGGTGTTCACCGCGGTGTCGAAACCCAGCGTCTCCTCGGTGCCCCAGACATCGTTGTCGATCGTCCCCGGGATTCCGCACACGGCAACGCCGTGTTCTTCCGCAAGCTCAAGGGCGCCACGAAAACTCCCGTCGCCACCGATCACGACGAGTCCTTTGATGCCATCGGCCACCATTCTCTGGGCCGCAAGGGCTCGCACGTCGGGACGGTAGAATTCTGCACAGCGGCTGGTCCCGAGAATTGTCCCGCCGCGCTGGATGACGTTGCCGACAGAGCGGTTGTCGAGTTCACGGTAGGCCCCTTCGACCAGCCCTGAATAGCCGTCTTCGTATCCCACAACCTCGATGTCGTGGTGCCAGGCTCGCCGCACGATCGCCCTGATCGCTGCGTTCATCCCCGGGGCGTCACCCCCACTGGTCAGAACTCCGATGCGTTGCATCCGTCTACTGTTGCCAGATTGTGTGGTGGCTGCAAGCGCGAGGTCAGTTATCGAAACGGGCGCCCAGCACCTGCCGGAGTCCCAGGGACATCGTTGGGTAGGCCTGCATGTTCCAGGCAACGATCCCCTGGGGAAGCCTTGCCCGCATGGCGACGACAATCGGCATCAGCAGCTCGCCGGCATTCGGGGCAACAATTGTGGCCCCGACGATCGTGTCGCCCATCAGCCCTCGCAGGCCGGGCACGAACCGGTTCCAGCCGGGACCGGTGGTCACCTTGAGGAAGCCATCGGTGCGGCCCATCGTCACGGCACGGTCGACTTCGTCCAGTTCGACACGCCAGGTGGTCGCTTTCGCCCCATAGCGCCTCTTGGCCTGCGCTTCGGTGAGCCCGACTGATGCGACTTCGGGGTCCGAGAAGGTCACGTGGGGAACAATATCCCCCGACCAGGACTGGAAACGCTTGCCGAGCAGAACGTTCGCAACCAGGCGACCCTGGGCTTCGGCAACGTGCGTGAACTGGGGTCCATCGGCCACGTCACCGGCGGCGTAGATGTGCGGCTGAGAGGTTCGCAGCCTGTTATCGAGGACCGGCCGGCCCCGGTGCATGCGGAGCCTGGCCGCTTCCAGCCCCAGGCCCTGTACCACGGGTCTGCGGCCTGTTGCGACGAGTATGCGCTCAGCTGTCACTGTTCTCCCGGCGGCATGTACTACCCGCTGTAGCCCCTGCCGTTCCACCCGTTCGACGGAAACGCCGGTGTGAACCTCGACTCCCTCTTCGGCGAGGATGTGCTCGATCACCGCTGATGCTTCTGCGTCTTCGGATGGCAGCAGGCGCTCCTCTGCCTCGATGACCGTGGTCCTCACACCCAGGCGGGCCGTCATCTGTGCGAACTCGATGCCGATGGCACCGCCGCCGATGATCGCCAGGGAGTCAGGAAGACTCTCCCAGGCAACCGCTTCGACGTTCGTGTCGAAGCCTGCATCCTCCAGGCCCGGGATCGGTGGCACAGCGGGCTCTCCACCGGTCGCGATGACGAAGGCACTGGCTGTGTGGCGTTCTCCGTCTACATCGACAGCGTGGGGGCTGGTGAAGCGTGCGCTCCCCCGGAGGAAGGTCGTCCCCCAATTGGCGATTGTTGCCTCGGTGTCGGGGCGGCCGGCAACCTCCTGTGCATTCGTGACATGTCGCCGGACAGCATCCCAATCGAGATAGGCGTCCGGGACCGTGATTCCCATCTGTGAGGAATGGGTGGCCTCGTGGAGTACGCGGGCGACCTCGACCAGGGTTTTCGTGGGCACGCAACCGGTCCAGAGGCAGTCGCCGCCGGGCCGATCGCGCTCTACCAGGGCAACCTGCTTGCCTGCCCGTGAGACGAGCCGGGCGACAGTGAGGCCGGCCGTGCCGGCGCCAATCACAAGGACGTCGAAGTGGGCCACAGGCTGCCGCGGTTTATCCGACCGGCTTGTGGCCGTTGGCCTTCACACAGATATGGCCGGTGGGGTCGAGGGGAGCACCGCAGAGGGGGCAGGGCTGGCGACCGGAGGCTACGACGACCCGGATCTGTTCGCTCAGTTCGTGCCCGCTTCGGAAGTCGAACGACATGGTCACCCCCTGGCCGCCGGAGTCCTCCGGGTCCCCGGCTTCGGCCCCGGTGATGACGATCTTTCGGTCCTCCGGGTCCAGGCCCATCGACATTTGCCCGACACGGAACTCAACATCGGCATGGAGGGGGAAGACGGGCGTCTCGGAGCGATCGTCGTGGGGGCGCGGTGCGTAGGTGTAAGACTGGTCCTTGAGCGCGTTCTGTACCGCTTCGCCCAGAGCCGCAAGTTGCTCCTTCTCCATCCAGAGGAAGGCGGTTTCGGCGCTTGCGTTGAGGGCCCGAAGACGGAAGGTTCGCTGCCCTGGCTGACCGATTGCCTCGGCCGAGATGTGGATAAGGTCTCCCAGTTCGCGGACATCTGCCATCGAAACCCATGGTACGCGAAGGCCCGGAAACGGTCGTGCCATGCTGACTTGGGCGATGCCCTGCTCGCGTGGGAGAATAATGCGACAGGAAATGTCGCAAACGCAACGTACCGTAGGTCCCCCTGCCGCGCACGGGCCCACGGGAGAGAGCCGGTGCACCAGTCCACTCACTGGAGACGGTAATGACTGAGCAAACCCGCAGGGCCAGCAGGCTGCTGGCAATCGAGCGGCTGATCCGCCGCTTTCCCGGGGGCCGCACGGTAGCCGAATTGGCCACCGAGCTTGGCTATTCAAAGCGCACTATCCAGCGCGACATTGGTGTCCTCGAAAGCGAACTCGGGATCCCTCTGCTTGCGATCGGAAGGCGCTACGCGATTCTCCCTGACGCAGCGCCACTTGCCCCGATTCGCTTCACGCTTCAGGAAGCACGTGCAGTGCTCCTGGCCATTCGCCTGTTCGCCCGTCACACGGACCATCGTGACCCTGACGCAGTCTCGGCTGTCGAAAAGATTGCTGATTCTCTGCCCGCGAGTGTGGCCCGGGTCATCCAGGTCACCGCTGAGGAGTTCCGCCAGCACCCCCCTGAGAAATCTAAGATCGAAGTGCTGAGGACAATCACCGAGTGTTGGGCGCGCAGCCGGACGGTGGCGATTCGTTACCACTCGCAGGCCTCTGGTTCCGAGAAGGTGACGGCGCTGGACCCATACCTCATCGAGCCCAGCGCGGATGGTGCGGCGACCTATGTGATCGGGTTTAGCCACGGACACGGAGAAGTTCGCACCTTCAGGCTCAGCCGGATCCTCCGGGCCAGTGCTTCGTCGGAGGCCTTCGAGCCGCCACCGATGGAGCAGGTGATAGGCCAGATCCAGAAGGCCTGGGGTGTCGTGTTCGACGGCGAGGAAGAGTGGGATCTTGAAGTCGAATTCACGGCTTCGGCTGCCACTCGCGTCTCCGAAACCATGTGGCACCCGAGCCAGCAGCTCACCCCTGTACCCGGTGGCGGAGTCCGTCTCAGGGTCCGGCTGCCAAGCCTCATGGAGTTCCTCCCCTGGGTGCGGAGCTGGGGTCCCGATGCGAAGGCAATCAGTCCCCCGGAGTTTGTCCGGCAATTGGCCGAGGGTCACCGCCGGGCGGCCGCCCTCTATGACTGCGAAGGCTAGGCAGGCTCGGCTACACTGAACAGCCATGTCCCCGGCTGAAGCCCCCGATACTTCGCTTCTGCGCGCCCGCCGCGACCGGGCATCTCGATCCTGGGATGTCCGCGCGGGCACCGTCCTCATCCCCTCGGGGGCGCCTCTCCCGATCGATGGCACCGACCAGGTGCACGACTACCACGCCCATCCGGAGCATGCATATCTATCTGGAAGTCGCGAGCCGTCGTCGGTCCTCGCCTTCGACCCTGTCGAGGGCTGGGTGCTCTTTGCACCCGCTTCGACCCTCGAAGAGAGGGTCTGGACAAATGCGGCGCCATCCCGGGAACGGCTCCAGGTGGAGACCGGCGTCGAAGACATCCGAACCATCGAAGCGCTTGTGCCGTGGCTCGAACTGCGCCGCGGGAACGCCGTCGCGGTGCTGGGGAATGCCGACTTCATCGACCATCCGGAACGCTATCGCCTGCCCGATCTCAGGGCGCTTGAGTTGTCGGTTGATGAGGGAGAGACGGAGCGCCTGCGTCAGCTCGTGTCCGAACAGCGACGGGCAAAAGACCCGCCGGAGCTGGCGCGGATGCGGGCCGCGGCGAGTGCTTCCGTTGCCGGGCATCTCAGCGGAATCGGGCTGGCCAGGGCCGGGATGTCCGAACGCCAGTACCAGATCGAGATCGAATCTGAGTTCTTTCGGAATGGGGGCTCCCGCACAGCCTATGGTTCGATTGTCGGTGGAGGTCCAAACGGGGCAGTGCTCCACTTCTCACCGACGTCCAGGCAATTCCGGGACGGCGATATCGTGCTGGTCGACGCCGCGGCCGAGGTCGGAGGCTATGCGAGCGATGTCACGCGGACCTTCCCCATCGGGCCGCGCTTCGAAGGTCTCCAGGCGGACCTGTACGACCTTGTCCTTGCCACACAGCAGCGTGCCATAGAGGCCGCCGGCCCGGGTGTGGAATACAAGGACCTGCACATGGCTGCAGCCGAGCAGATTGCCGGGGGCCTCGCAGACCTGGGCATCCTCCGTGGCACGCCGTCGGACCTTGTGGACGCCGATGCCCACGCGTTGTTCTTCCCTCATGGTCTGGGACACATGATCGGTCTCTCCACGCATGATGCGGGAGGCTGTCTCGCGGGCCGCCAGCCTTCAGACCGATTCGGCCTGAAATATTTGCGGGCCGACCTGCCGCTCGCTCCCGGCTATGTCGTGACAATCGAACCGGGCATCTATTTCATCGATGCCCTGCTGACGGACAGCGAACGGCGTGACCGCTACCGGGACATGGTGGACTGGGATCGCGTTGATAAGCTCCGGGGATTCGGCGGTATCCGGATCGAGGACGACATACTGATCACGGAAACGGGCACCGAAAACCTGTCGGGCGACCTGCCGAGTGAACGCTCGGCCATCGAGTCGCTTCGGGCGCAGGCGTTGGCGAATGGCTAAGCCGTACGAGCGACTGACGCTCGAGCAGGTGGCCACCTATCCCCGCCCCGGGATGTCCACCCCCGGATCCCTTTCGTTTACGCCGGATTCACAGCGGGTCACCTATCTCGCGGCACCTGAGGGGAGCCTGGTCCGCAGCCTCTATGCGTTCGACCCAGCCACCGGCGAGCACACGGTGCTTGCCGGGCCCGAAGGTGCAACCTCTGACGCCAGCTTTTCGCGGGAAGAGCAGCTACAGCGAGAACGGATGCGACTTCGTGAGGTTGGCGTCACGAGCTACCAGTTCGCGAAGAAGGCCGACCCGCCGGTACTCCTTGTTCCCCAGCCCCCGGGGCTTCGCGTCCTTGCGCGAGGCGCATGGATCGATCTTCCCGGCACTGCGGGAGCGCTTGATCCGACGCTAAGCGAGGACGGCAGCCAGGTGCTGTTTGTCCGCGATGGCGAACTCTGGCTAGCCCCGGTAAGTGCTCCCGGCGAACCGCGACGGCTTACCCACGACGCTGCGGACGGCCTGACCAATGGCATGGCTGAGTTCATTGCGGCGGAGGAGCTCGGACGCAGCCGAGGCGCCTGGCTTTCTCCCGATGGATCACGGATCGCCTATGTCCAGGCTGATAGCCGTCACATCCCGAACTATCCCATCGTCCACCAGGGCCTGGACCAGCCCGACACTGAACATCACCGCTACCCCTTTGCCGGAGATGCGAATGCCAAGCTGCGCCTCGGCATCCTGCCGGCTGCAGGAGGAGCGACAACCTGGCTTGATACCGGTCCGGCCGACAGTTACATCGCTCGCGTTGCCTGGCAGCCTTCGGGTGCCCTCGTCGTCGAGGTGCTCTCGCGTGACCAGCGTGATCTCACCGTGTTTGCCTTTGACACCGGCGGCGAGAGGTCGGTCCTCCGGCGGGAACACGGAGACCCGTGGTTCAACCTTGGGGACGGGACCCGCTACCTGGAGTCCGGCGAAGTCGTTTTTTCCAGCGAACGGACGGGCTTTCGCCACCTCTACCTGCGGGATGCGAACGGCGACGAGCGGGCCATCACCGACGGTGAGTGGATGGTCACACGCATCGTCTCCGTCGATGAAAAGGGCCGGAATGCCTGGGTCGAAGGCACCCGCGAAGGGCCGCTGGGACGCCATCTCTACCGGGTCTCGCTGGATAGTGGTGAACTCGAGCAGATTACCAACGAGCCGGGTCACCACAATTGCGAGATCTCGCCCGACTTTCGCGCATACGTAGAGCACTTCAGTTGCCGGGAAGCAGCCCCGATCGTCCGTGTTCGGGCGCTTGATGGGTCGCAGGACGTGGTCCTGTTCGACAATCGTGGCAGTTCAGCCGAATCGCTTGGCCTGCAGGTACCGGAGTTTATCGATGTTGCCGCGGCGAACGGGATGCCTCTTCACGGTGCTCTCTACCGGCCCGCTGATTCCGGCCCGGGCCCGTTTCCGCTCATCGTTTCGGTCTACGGTGGTCCTCACGCCCAGGCAGTTGGCGACCACTGGTCGCTGACGGTGGATCTCCGCGCCCAGTACCTGGCGCAGAACGGCTATGTCGTACTCAAGCTCGATAATCGGGGCAGCGCAGCGCGGGGCCTTGCCTTCGAAGCGGAGTTGGCCGGGCGTTTCGGGACCATCGAAGTCGAGGACCAGGTGGCAGGGGTGGAGGCACTCATCGCTCGCGGACTCGTCGACCGTGAGCGGGTAGGCATCTACGGCTGGAGCTACGGCGGTTACATGACGGCGATGTCGATGATGCGCCGGCCGGATCTCTTCAAGGCCGGCGTGGCCGGCGCACCCGTAGCGGATTGGGATGGCTACGACACCGGCTATACCGAGCGCTACATGGGTACGCCGCAATCCAACCCTGACGGTTACCGGGACGGTTCGCTTCTGACCCACGCAGGCAAGCTTGAGGGACGGCTCCTGCTGGTCCACGGAGGCGTTGATGAGAACGTCCACTTTCGACATACCGCTCGGCTCATCGTGGCCCTGACGAAGGCTCAGAAGCACTACGACCTGCTGCTGTTCCCGGAGGAACGCCACATGCCCCGCGACAGGGCCGGCCTGGAGTACATGGAGCGCCGGCTTGTCACCTATTTCGAGGAGCATCTCTGAACATCGGGCGTATGCTGCCGTAGCAAGTCACAACTACGGAGCACTTGCAATGGAATACGCCCGTCCCGAAATCCTCGTCGAGCCCGCCTGGGTTGCCGAACATGCCGAGGATCCCAAGGTCGTCGTCATCGACTGCGCCACCCTGGAGGCCTATCGGCGCGCGCACATCCCCGGCGCCATGCAGCTTGGCACGCACTTCTACATCAAGGAGGACGGACCGCCAGATGCCGACCACGGCACGTTCGTGATGCCACCGCCGGCATTTGAAGCGCTCATGCAGAGACTTGGCGTTTCGAACGACACAACTGTGGTGGCCTACGACGACAACAACGCACTTGTCGCCGCCCGCCTCTGGTGGGTGTTGCGCTACTACGGGCACGACAACGCGATGGTGCTCAACGGTGGTTGGCATCGATGGCTCACCGAGGGGAACACCGTGACATTCCACGGGTCGCGGCGTCCGGCCGGTAGTTTCAAAGCAACTGTTCGGCCCGACCTCAGTGCCGATGCCGAGTATCTGATTACCAACCACGCTTCGCCCGACTGCCAGGTGCTCGACGCGCGGACCGACGGTGAGTGGGAGGGAACGAATTCGCGCGGCAACAAACGGGTGGGCCGTGTCCCCGGCTCCAGGCACCTGGAGTGGCTGAACTTTGTCTCCCGTGATGACCGGCGCAAGTTCCTCCCGGCCGATGAACTGAAAAAGCTCCTGGCCGACGCCGGCATCGCGCCGGACAAGCCGGTGGTCACCTACTGCCAGGGGGGCATCCGTGCCGCGCATGCGGCATTCGTCCTTCATCTTCTCGGCCAGGACAACGTTCGGGTCTATGACGGCTCCATGCGTGACTGGGCCAACCGCGACGACACGCCGCTCGAGGTGTAGGCAACGAAAAAAAGGGCTGCGACGAATGTCGCAGCCCTTGAGGGTCTGGTTGGGGGACGCTGCTACTTGCTGGAGGCCGTGGTGCCTTCGGCGGGGATCTCACGCTTGAATTTCAGCAATGCCTCAACGGTGAACCCCAGGTCTGCCTGTTCGCAAAGGGAGCTGCAGTAAGTCATCTTCAAACTGCTGCTGGGTGAATTGCGCCAGTCGTAGCGCAGTGCACAGCGCTTGCACACCTTGATATTGCTGAACTGCATCCCGGTGCCTCCGGGTCCAATTTCTTCGGTCATGGCATAAGCCTTTCTTGCGCCGGGGGGCGACGCCTTGCTGCGACCCTGATTCCAGCCTAGTAGGCCCGCGCGGTTCCGGCTACCGGCCAGGTGTCGCGATTCTGAAATCCCATCTCAGGCGGCAGTCAGCCGGCGCGGACGAGCGGCCCCGGATTCGTCGGCGGACTGAACCAAGTGGCGGTGGCCGGAGGCGGGTTGAAACCGGCGGTAGGCCCCACGATTGCATCGCTCCCATCCATGGCATACATGACAAACTGTATCGTTCGGGTTGCAGTTTGCTACCGGTAACTGTCAGAATCCCGCAGCGCACGGTCCACGCGTGTGGATCACGAAGGAGCTGCTATGGAGTCCAGGGTCCGGGCTCCAGGACCAAGCGGCGGAAGTAGAGATAATCAAGGGCCGTCAATCGGACTGACGTGTATGGTCTGCTCCGTGCGAAACCTGGAGTCAGGGGGGACCAGGAATGACCAATGAACATCGCGAAGCAGCCATCACGGTATGGTTGCGGTCGTTTGGATTGCTCGACCAGGTGCGCCTGCAATTGTGGGATGCTGCCGGGCTGACCGTCACCCAGCTCCGATTGCTCGTGTATTTGGCGGAGCAGGAAGGCATGGGGAATGCCGAACTCGCCGACCGCCTGATGGTCACTCGCCCGTCGGTCTCGGCACTGCTCGAACGGCTGGAGCGCGGTGAATTCATTCGCCGCGAGATATCGCCGGACGATCGCCGCGGGATCTGCATCTGGCTGGAACCACGGGGCCGGGAGGCCGTTGCCCAGATGAGGGCTGAGATCCGTGGTTATGCCCACCGACTGATGGCCGACCTGACCGACGCCGAGTCCGATGCCATAGCAACGGCACTTACCAGGCTGGTCGAGGTTGGCCGGGCCACGCGCGAGCGGGAGTTGGCGGAGGAGAACCAGACCGCCGAAGCCTGAGATTTCGTCTCCGGGTGACTGCGGAACAACGCTCGTACGGTCGATGCATAGGGTATGAGTCGTTGGCGGACCGCCGTCTTCGTTGTGCTGGGCTGTCTGGTGCTGCTGCCGGGATTCTCCCCGGCCAGTGCTGATCTGCTCTTTCCCGACCAGAACACGGCATCGGAGTCGTACTACCACCTGCGGGTTGAAGACGGCGAGATCGACGTGCGGGTCGATATGCTCGCTCAGCCGGCGTCAGGCGCCCTCGACGAGGTGTGGGTCTGGCTTATGCCGGGCGCCAAAGAGATCACGGTCACCCAGGGTGACACCACGCTCGAGTACGAATACGAAGGCGTCGAGGACGGCCTCGGGGTCATGTCGGTTGCTCTCCCGGCAACACTGAAGGGCAAGCTGACAGCTGAGTTCGAACTCCGCTACGTCGTCGGCACCCAGGATATTCCGGAGTTCAGCATTAAGCCCGGCGCCATCGAATCGCTCTTCGTTAGCCAGGGCGCTGGTTCGTTCGTGCTCATTGACGTTCCTCAGCACGGGGAGAATGTCGTCGATTCCGGGTGCATTCTCGGAGCCAGTCAGCCCGGGTCGGTGAAGGAAGAGGGATACGAACGATGGGTCTGTGGCGAGCCGATCGTCGCGGCCCTTAGCGCTGACAACCCGGACGTTCTCGAACGCTGCGCAAAGATGAGCGACAGTTGCCGGCAGCGGGTGCTCGACTTCCCGATCAGTGCCTGGGCGCAGTCGGTTACCGATCCCAGCCTCCAGGGGCGCCTGAAGACCACAATTGAGCTTGGCCGGGGCCCGGTCGAACTGGAGCTCAAGTACTTCAAATCCGACGCGGCGTGGGCCCAAAAACAATTCGACGTGTCTTCGGCCGCCCTGCCGAAGCTGGAAGGCCTGTTCGGCTGGGAATACCCGTGGGAGATCGCGCTGCTGCGTCAGTCCAACCAGATAGAGTTCGTAGGCGCTGCCGGTGTGGCCTTTCCCACCGAAGGCGAGATGCTGATCGCGGCGAACACCGGGTTCGACTTCGACGAAGAGGTCACCGTCCACGAACTGGCGCACCAGTGGGCGGGATACAACCTCGAGCAGAAGTGGGTTTGGGAAGGGCTGGCTGAATATGCCACAACCGTCCTGGCGCCCGAGCTCGGGTTCACCATGTACGACCGGGCCTGGGACTCCTACGGCTACGATGACCCCCTGGCGACCTGGTACAACGGTTCCTCTGTGACCAACCCGGACTACTGGTACGGCAAGGCTGGTGCATTCTGGTTCGCCTTCGAGACGGAAATCGGTGGCCGCGACAATATGAAGACGGTCCTCTCGATGATGGATGACGACCCGGCTGCCCTGCCCCTCGACGATCGCTGGTTCATGGATCGTGGGGAAGAGGTCAGCGGTGCCAATCTCGACGCGCTGTTCCTCGAGTGGGTCTGGGTGCCGGACTATGCACAACGACAACTTGCTGACCGCCGTGCCGCTCACGACCTTGTGAAGTCGTTGAAAGAACGCGCCCTGGCTGCCGGTCTCGTCGGCGTCCCTACCGATATTCAGAACTCGCTTGATGCCTGGTCATTCAGCTCCGTCGACGACCGCGTGAAGCGTACCGACAAGGCGATCACCGAGTATCTCGATGTGCTCTCCAAGCAGGCTGCCGCCGGCCTCACCCCCTCATCCGCCGTGCCGGATGCCTGGAGTGAGTCGAGCATCACCCGGATCGAGCAGCTCATCGACCAGCAGCGCAGCGTGATCGATAGCATCCTTGGGGCCGCCCGCACCGTAGCCGACGAGCCCGAGGATTCCCCCGCCTGGAAGAACCTTGCGGATGCGAAGGCAGCCTACGCTGAAGGCGATTTCGGCGAGGCTTCCCGTCTCGCCTCAGAAGCCGGCGCGGTCGTCTACAACGAGGTCGCCAGCATCCGGATGATCGCCGTCGCCGAGGCGACCGGAGAGGCATTCGAGGAGAATTTCTTCAAGCGCATCGGGATGTTCTGGGAAAACCCAGAGGGTGACCTTGCGGCGGCGAAGGCAGCGTCGGAAGCCGGTGACGACGAGACGGCGCTACGGCTCGCCAAAGCGGCCTACGGGTCGTGGAACGGCGCCCAGACGCGTGGCTTCCAGCGACTTGCCATGCTTGCCGGGCTGATGAGCGCGATTACCTTCGGCGGATGGTGGCTGCTGGGCAGGTTCGGTGGTGGTGAGAAGGACGAGATCAACATCCAGCGCGCTCGCGATGCTGCCGCGGGTGTGCCCGCCACCGAGACGCGCCGCAACTGGCGCGACTGGGAGAACAGCAACTAGCCGGTAATCGCGCCGTAGGCCAACCGGACGCCGACCAGCAAGACACTTGCCGCCAGCACCCGTGTGATCGCCGCCCCGGCGAACCGGCGAGCGAGTAATGCCCCCACCTGTGCCCCAGGGAGTGCTCCAACCGCGAGGAGCAGCGCCTGGCCCATGGTCTCGTCGATGCCGAGGCTACCCCGCAGAACGTGTGTCGCGGTGCTTTGAGCAGCCATCCCGGCCACTACTACCTGGGATGTGGCAACGGCGATGTGCACGGGGAAGTGCAGCACGACAACCATCATTGGCACCTGGATGACTCCACCGCCTATCCCAAGCATTGCGCCGAGGAAGGCGATGAGGGCAGCCAGTGGTACGCCTTTCCAGACCTGCATGGACCACACGAACGTATTGCCATAGGCGTCGGTAAGCCGGCGCCGTGAGACGCCCCGGCCCACCGGTGGCTGGACGATGCCCGTTGGCGATCTCCGGAAAGCGAGATAGACAGCGAGGAGGATGAGGACCGTGGCGAAGCCTGCTTCAAAGCCTCGTCGTGGCACCAGCGAAACGACGAATGCCCCTGTTACCGCCCCCGGGAGCGTGCCGGCCGCCAGCCACGCACCGGTGCGGTAGTCGATTCGCTTTTGCCGGGCATAGGCCACCGTGCCCGAAAGGGAGCTCAGGAGGACGAAGAGGAGCGACATCGACGTGATTGTTTCCGGCTTGCGATCGGGAAAAAGGAGCAGGAGGACGGGGACGAGGAGAAAGCCGCCGCCTGCGCCTACGAGCGTGCCCGTGGCGCCGACTCCAAATCCGAGAGGAATCAGCAACAGATCCTGAAGTTCCAGTGGTGCCTCCCGCTGGAAACTCTAGAACGGAATCTGTGGTTGGTCTCCCTGTTCACCCCAGCGGCGGTAGCCGCGAGGTTGGCGCCGGACACGTGCGACCGCACCACTGGCCCGGTCCTGGAGATGGGCGAAGCGGCGTTCGAATCGTCCGCGCACGCCTCCGTGGGTCGAGCCCATGTCCCGGTACTTGTGATAGCGCTCGTTGAGCAGGGCCTTTGTACGCTTGCGCCGCAGGAGGGTGAGCTGGTGGAGTACCGCACGCCCAATCAGCTGGGCGGTCTCCTCTGGATCCGTGTGGGCGCCTTCTGTGGGCTCCGAAACGGTGTAGTCCACGACGCCGAGGCGGAGGGCATCATGCGAGGTAATCCGCAGGCGGTCGACGATCTCGTCCGCCGTACTCGGTTCCTGCATCATCATCCGTGCAATCGTCTCCGGCGATGCAATTTCATAGATGGCGTTGTCGAGCATGAGAACCCGGTCGGCCGCACCCATAGCCGAGGCCGCTTCTGATGTCCCCTCGCCGGTGATCACCGCGATCGAAGGCACCGCAACCCCGAGCATGGTGGCGGTACAGTCGGCGATGGCGTTCGCCATACCAGCCTGTTCGCTCGCGACACTGGCTTCGGCGCCGGCTGAGTCGAGGAGTGTGACGATTGGTAGGTCGAAGCGGGCGGCGATCCGCATCGCTCGCGCTGCCTTCCGGAATCCCGAAGCCCGGATGAATCCTGGACTGCCATCGCCGGGGCGCCGGTCCTGGCCGATCAAGACCACAGTCTCGCCGGCCAGCGACCCTACGCCGGCGGTTACGGCCGGGTCGTCGTCGCCTGCGCGGTCGCCGCGGATCTCGACGAAACTGGAGACCATGCGAGCGATGAGCTCCGGTGCGGTGGGGCGATGTTCATGGCGAGAAAGCTGGACGAGCTGCCACGCCGGACGGTCGGTGTGACGGGTCTTGTGGACCGGGCGGTGCCGCCGCGAGGTGACGCGGTAGTCGCTCTGCAGCAGATCGAGGAGCTGCCCCAGGGCATCTCGCAGGTTCGGCCGGGGAACGATCGCATCGAGCAAACCGTGCTGAAGGTACGACTCAGCTGTGTGCGCCCCCTCTGGCAGCTTCGACTCGCTACTCTCAATGAGCTGGCGCGTAGCACTGTACCCAACCAGCGCTCGCGGCTCGGAAAAGATGAAGTCGGCGAGGCTGACGAAGCTGGCGTAGGCCGAACCGGTGGCGGGGTCGGCGAGCACACAAATGTGTGGCAGACCGGCCTCACGGTGACGCTCTGCTGCGCCGATAATCCGTGGGCTCTGCATCAATGCAAGCAGGCCTTCCGCCACCCTGGCGCCACTGGTAGAGATAACGGTGACGACCGGCAGCTTGCGGCTCGTTGCCCGTTCGAACGTACGGGCCAGCCGTTCTCCCGCGGCGATTCCAATCGAGCCCCCAAGGAACGAATAGTCGACGACGGCGATGCCGACCTCAACCGCGAAGATCTCTGCCGTGCCGGTAAGGGCGGCCTCGGTCAGGCCGGTGCGGCGTTGCGCCTCGATCACCTGCTGGCGGTAGGGCCGGCGTCCCACGAAGGAGAGGGGGTCGATGGAAGTGACGCCGCGGTCGTCCTCATGGAATGAACCCGGGTCGACGAGGAGCGCGATACGCTCCGCGGCGGAAAGGTGGAAGTGGAACTCGCATGAGTGGCACACGCGGTACAACTCGTACGAGCGCGAGCCTTCCAGCGAAGCTCCGCATGAAAAACAGTGTTCCGGCGGTGGCGGCGGTGTGTCGTGGTCATCGCCGCGTCGGCCCAACATGCCCTTAAGAAATACAGTCACGCCTACGAGTTTACAGGCCGCCCGAGTCCGGGTCGCTTGCCGTTGCGACGAGAACCCGGCGCGATTCGCCATCTTCTCGCGGGCCCACGATTCCCTCGTCTTCGAGTCTCGCGATGAGATGTTCGGCCTTGGCATAGCCGACGTTCAGCCGTCGCTGCAGTAAAGACGGCGAGACCCGGTTGCGGCGGCTGGCAAGCTGACGGGCTTCATCGAGGACCGGGTCATCATCGGCCACTTCGATATCCTCGTCGCCGCCGTTGCGCTCGATCAAGGCAGCGCGCAGCAACTCATCCGAATTCTCCGGCGCGAGGGCCTTGAAGCGTTCGTCGGTCCACCACTCCACCAGCCGTTCGACTTCGGGGTCCGACATGTAGACACCCTGGATCCGGATGGGCTTCGCCGCGTCCGTCGGCATGAAGAGCATGTCGCCGCGCCCGAGCAGCTTTTCAGCACCCCCACCATCGAGGATTGTGCGCGAATCGGTCATCGAGGTAACGGCGAAGGCGATGCGCGTGGGGAAGTTGGCCTTGATCAGCCCCGTGATTACATCGACCGATGGCCTCTGGGTGGCAACGACCAGGTGAATGCCGGTGGCCCGGGCCAGTTGGGCAAGGCGGCAGAGGAGTTTCTCGACCTCGAACGGTGCTGCCATCATCAGGTCGGCAAGTTCATCGATGATGACGACCCAGTAGGGGAGCTTCTTGACGACGCGAGCGTGGCGATTGTATCCCTCGAGATTGCGCACGCCGACTTCGGCGAACTTCTTGTAGCGCGCCTCCATTTCGCCGACGACTGCCTGCAGGGTGCCGACCACCTTATCCATGTCGACGATCACTTCACTGAAGGCCATGTGCGGGATCCTGGCGAACGACGAGAGCTCGACACGCTTCGGATCGATCATGATGAAGCGAACTTCGTCCGGGGTCGCATTCATCATGATTCCGCTGATGATCGAGTTCATGCAGACGCTCTTGCCCGATCCCGTCGCCCCCGCGATCAGCAGGTGAGGCATCTTCGCCAGGTCTGCCACCGCGGGTACGCCCGAGACGCCCTTGCCGAGAGCCAGCGCGAGCTTTGACTTACCACTAAGTGCCCGGAACTCCCTCGTTTCCATGACCGTACGCATGGTGACCACGGTGGCGCTGTTGTTGGGCACCTCAATGCCAACGATCGCCCGGCCCGGAACGGGGGCCTCAATGCGCAGGCTGGGGGCAGCCAGGGCGAGTGCGAGGTCGTTCTGGAGGGCGGTGATCCGGTTGACGCGTACCCGCGTGCGGCCGGTTTCGACGCGCTCAGTCTTGACTTTGCTGTCCGTGCCAACGAGGTTCCTACCGTTCTCGCCCTTCAGGGGGACTTCCTTGTAGCGGACCTCCCAACCGGGTTCCACGCCGAACTGGGTGACGGTTGGTCCCTCGTTGATCTCCACGACTGTGGCATCGACGCCGAAACTCGCCAGTGTGTCGACGATGAGCTGTGCGCGGGCCGCGTTGTCATGCTTGCGGTCTTCGCTCTCGGCGGGAGCGTTGAGTAGCTCAACGGGTGGCAGCTGCCATCCGCGCCGGTTCAGGTCGAGGCCAAGCTGTGTCGGGCCCTCGGGTGTTTCCTCGCCGTCATCCTCCTCATCCAGGTCCACGACCGGCATATCGTCGAGATCCTCGTCGGCTCCAGTGAACACCTCCTCCTCAAGCTCGCCGTCGTGGCGGAATTTCGCTGCCGCACCGCTACCCACGGCCGATGACGGCGAAGCGGGGTCGATCGAGGGGCGGTAGACGACCTGCGTGGTCTCGAAGCTAGGGCTGGCATTGCCAACGATGGGCTGCCCGTCTGAGGCGCCGATGATCACGTCTGGTTCGACCGGACCGGGCCTTCGAAATGCGAAGCCGACGAAGCGTCCGGTGGCGACGGCAGCGCTGGCGACGGCGGCGGCAGCGCGCTGGGCGTACCGGCGTTCGATCGCGGTCCGGGTCCAGCCGGGCAGGTTGCTCAAGAACCAGCGACTTGGGCCGGGGGCGAGGAAGCTTGCTGAGATCACCGCGAGGCTAAGCCAGGCGAGTTTGCCCAGTGCACCGGCCACCAGTGCCTGGCCGATAGTTCCGCCGAGGGATACCTCACGGAAGCTCACATTGCCGAGGCTCCAGTCGGCTTCGTTGAGGCCGAGCGCGCCCCAGGCGAAGAGGCTGCCGGCAAGGATGCCGATGGTGCGGCGGGCGACGTTGTAGACGTCGCGTTCGTGGGCACGGCGGGAAATCGCGGCACCGCCGGCAATGGAAAGCCCGGCGACGATGAAGAGGCCCATGCCGAAGGTGCGCACAATCCAGTCGCGTGCTTCGGAGAAGACGACCGAGACATCGACCACGAAGGGGATGAGGGCGATGGTGAAGGCTACAATGGCAATGCCGACCACTTCGGCGCGGAACAACGCGCCGTTCGGCTTCCACCAGCTTGATCTCTTGGACTTCCGGGGACGCGCGGTGCGACCACGGGTGCGGGCTCGTGCCGCCATAGGCACCTTCCTCTTCCCTGGGCGCCCGGCACCCCCGCTTGGTGCCTCACGCCTGCATTCGAAGCCTGGCCTCGACTACACCTCGACGGTGACCGCCAGCACCATGGGCCGGCGGCGTGTCTGATCGTACAAGAACTTGCTCAAAGAGTCGCGGATAGTGGCATTGGTATCGGCGATCTCGGTAATGTGGTCGGCCCCCTGCAGGGCTCGAGCGACGACGTCACGCCCCTCTTCCAGCAGCAACTCGTGGCCCTCGGCATCCACGAAACCCCGGCTGAGCAGCTCCGGAGCGCTTGTGAGCTTCCCTGTCTGCTTCTCCACGTTGACGATCACGACGACGACGCCGTCGGTGGAGAGATGGGCCCGGTCGCGGAGGATTTCGGCGTCGACGTCACCGATGCCAAGACCATCAATGTAGACATAATCGGCAGACACCCTGCCGGCCAGCTGTGCGGTGTCTTCGTCGATCTCCAGCACATCGCCGTCCGTCAGGACAAAGGCCTGTCCTTCCGGCACGCCGACAGATTCGGCCAGCCTGGCATGCACGACCAGGTGCCGGTACTCGCCGTGGACGGGGACGAAGTACTCCGGTTGCAGGATGCTCTGGATGATCTTCAGCTCCTCGCGGCTGGCGTGGCCACGGACGTGGATATTCGAGACCCGGTTGTAGAGCACGTCGGCTCCCAGCCGGAACAGGTTGTCGACGTTGCGGAAGACGGCGGTCTCATTGCCGGGAATGGGGTTGGCGCTGAGCACCACCGTATCGCCCTTGTCGATGGTGATATGGCGGTGGCTGCCGTTCGCCATCCGGGTGAGGGCGCTGGTTGGCTCACCCTGGCTGCCGGTGGTGATCACCACGAGGTCTTTGTTGGGCGTCGCGTACATCTCTTCGACCCCCACGATCACACCATCGGGGGCTTCCAGGTAGCCAAGTTGCCGTGCCATCGCCACGTTGTCGATCATCGATCGCCCCGTGACGAAGACCTTTCGGCCAGTGGCAACGGCGCCATCAAGAATCTGTTGCACGCGTGAGATGAGAGAGGCGAAGGTGGCGACGATCACCCTTCCTTCGGTGTTGGCGAGAATGTTGCGCAGCGATTCCCCGACGAGTTGTTCACTCGGCGTGTAGCCATCCACCTCGGCATAGGTGGAGTCGGCGAGGAGGAGCAGGCATCCCTCTGCGCCGATCTGACCGAGGCGCACGAGGTCGGTGTGCTGGTCCATCACGGGCGTGTGGTCGAGCTTGAAGTCGCCCGTGTGCACAACAGGGCCCAACGGCGTCCGGATAATCAGCCCGCAGGCATCGGGAATGCTGTGCGCGACCGGGAAGAACTCAACGTCGAAAATGCCGGCCTCGATCATCTCGCCGGGCTCAACCACGTTGAGTTCGGCCTTGTCGAGGAGTCGATGCTCTTTCAGCTTCACGCGAATCAAGCCGTCGGTGAGCCGGGTGCTGTAGACCGGTGCGCTGAACTCGCGAAGGAAGTATGGAAGGGCCCCGACGTGGTCCTCGTGGCCGTGCGTGAGAAAGACTGCGCGAAGCTTGTCGCTGTGTTCCCGCAGATATGAGAAGTCCGGTATGACGAGGTCAACGCCCAGCATGTCCTCTTCCGGGAACATCAGCCCGACGTCGATGGCGATGATGTCGTCACCGTATTCAAGCAGCATCATGTTTCGGCCGATCTCGCCAAGACCGCCCAGGGGTATCACTCGCAGGGGTGTTCCTGCCATAAGGTCCTCAGTCAAAGAGCCGCATCTGTTCAGCCGGCGATCGTTCGTCCGGCTCTCCTCCGACGGGTTGGCGAAGGGCTCGGGCCTGCTCAAGCAGTGCGGGTAGCTTCTTAAAGTCTTCGATTATGGTTTGCCGCAGGCTGCCTTGGTGCAAGGCCGCAGCTGGATGATACATCGGAACGAACAGTCGCCCCTCGATCTCCCGGTGCTGTCCGTGGACCTTCGAGATCCGGGCATTGGGGAAATAGCGGGCCATGGAGTAGCGTCCAAGCGAGACAAGCAGCAAGGGGTCGATCAGCCTGAGTTGCTCCTCAATGTAGCCGTTGCAGGCTTCGATTTCGTTCGGCAAGGGGTCACGATTGCCCGGCGGACGGCACTTGAGCACGTTGGTGATGTAGACGGCGTCACGCTGCCAGCCGGCGGCCTCGATGAGTTCGGTAAGGAATTTCCCGGCAGCACCCACAAATGGCCGGCCTTCGCGATCTTCGTTCATCCCCGGCGCCTCGCCGATGAACATCACCTCGGCGTCGAGTGGACCTTCGCCCGGGACGGAATGGGTGCGGCTCTTCGCGAGGAGGCAGCGTGTGCAGGAACGGATGCGGCCGTAGAGCTCACTGGCGACGGTGCCGGCTTCGGTGCTGGCAAGTGACATTGTCCGAGCTTACTCAAGGATGGCACTGCACTCGCCTTCCCTTGCACGGATCTGTACGCCGCCGGGCTGTTAGGTAAACCCGCTAGAGGGCCGCGAGGCGTTGCTTTTCGCGGTGGCGGCGCCCGGAGAACCAGGCCATTCCGATCCCAAGCGCGTAGAGCAAAAGGAGGGGACCGCCCACCAGCGACTGGGTGAGCGGATCAGGGGTGGGCGTCACGATGGCTGCGACGACGAAGCAGAGGACGATAGCGTAGCGCCAGAACTTCAACATCTGCTTGGCACTGATAATGCCCAGCCAGCCGAGCAAGGCCATGACCATGGGCAATTCGAAGGAAAGCCCGACCCAGAAGATCACTCGCAGCACGAAGTCCATGTACTGCTGGATGCCGATGACGTTCTGGATGTCCTCGCTGCCGAAGTCGAGGAGGAAGGCCAGTGAGGTCGGGAGGATGATCCAGTAGGCGAAGGCCATGCCGCCCAGCAAGAAAAGTACTGCTCCGATCATCCCGGGGAAGATGGCTCTCCGCTCCCGCGGTGTGAGGCCGGGGACGATGAAGGCCAGTATTTCGTAGATCACGACCGGGGAAGCGAGCAGGAAGCCACCATAGATGCCGATCTTGAAGACCATCTGGATGCGGTCGATGGGCGAGAAGCTCGACAGCCGGAAGTCGGGAAACTCCGAGCGCGCCGGGGCAAGGAGCCAGCCAAAGATCGTCTGCCAGAAGATGAGACAGACGAGGATGCCGATGACGATAGCGATGGCCGCCACAATGAGCCGGTTCCGGAGCTCGACGAGGTGCTCGATGATCGTCATGTCCGGACCGCCGGCATAGCCGGTCATGGACTGTTCGATCGGCTCCAGGGCGTCGGGTGGTTCCTGTGCGGGCGCGGTCATGGGACGCTAGAAAACCAGGGGCGGCTTAGTGGACTTCTTGGCGGCCGCCGGATCGCCGGTGCTGCCCTCCCCTGCCTCCGGTTCCTGCGTCTTCGCCACCGCCGCCGGCTTCGTGCCGGGGGATGGGAGTGACTTGCCGGCAGGGGAACCGGTGCTTTCACTGGTTGGTGACGCGGGCTTCGTGGCCGGCTGGGTCGGGAACACCGCCGGCTTGCGTCCGGCAATGGACACGTTCGCCGAGGAGAGTGTGGGCCGGGCGCCGGTTGCGCTGACTCCAGTGGCCCCCCCGTTGCCGTTGCTGGAAGGCGTAGCCGCCGGAAGGGCCTTCTGTACCTCAGCGGTAGCCGACTTCAGTTCGGTGTCGAGGGCCTTAGTCTCTTCTCGAAACGACCGCTGGAGTTCGCGCATGTCCTTCGAGGCGGAGTCCACCTCACCGCGGATTTCCTTGGCCTGGGTATCGAGGTATTCCCACTCGTCGCTGAACTCGTCTCGAACGGCGCGGGCATACTTCTGCATCTCGCGCACGGCCTTGCCGATCTGGTAGGCAACGGTAGGCATCCGCGCCGGTCCGACGACGATCAGCATCAGGACCAGGACGAGCAGGACTTCCTGGTAACCAATCCCTAGGAATTCCACGGTTACCTCCTCCGGCGGCGCCGGGCAGGGCCGCGGCGGCTACGGCTACTTGTCTTCGACGCCGTGATCCTTCACATAGTCTACGGCGTCCTGCACGGTCGCGATCTTTTCAGCATCTTCGTCGCTGATCTCCATCTCGGTGTCCTCCGTGAATTCCTCCTCGAGGGACATGATCAGCTCGACGAGGTCGAGTGAATCCGCGTTCAGATCGTCGACGAACGATGCCGATGGCACGACATCGCTCTCCTCCACTCCGAGTTGTTCCACAACAATCGCGCGTACGCGCTCAAAGACAGTCGCCACTATGAAATCTCCTGGTCACCTGAAATGGCGGTCGCGCCCTCATCAGGCGGCCCGTTCGGGGCTTCCGCACCCCGGAGTTTCTTGCTGACGGTCCGCAACACTCCGTTCACGAACCGGGGAGAGCTCTCCCCTCCGTATCGATTTGCGAGTTCCACCGCGTCGTTCACGATGGCTCCAACCGGCGCCGAATTATCGGAAACCAGTTCCCATATTGCAAGACGAAGAACGTTTCGGTCTACGACCGCCATCGCCGAAACCGGATACTTGGGTGCTGCCTCCCCGATGTGGCGGTCGAGTTCCTGGCGGTTTTTCCAGATCCCCCGCAGCATGCCCTTTCCGAATCCCCGGGGGCCTTCGGCTGCCAGTTCCGGGTCTTCCTGCTCGGCGCGTTCCATCTGGCGCTCATAGACATCTTCAGGGTCGTGGTTCGAAGACTCCGATTCGTACAGTGATTCCAGGACCGCGATCCGCGCTCGCCGGAGCACGTTGTCGGTCACGCCATCACCATGCCGCCATCGACATGGATCACCTGGCCTGTGATGTAACCAGCTCCCGGCCCGGCAAGGAAGGCCACCAGCGGAGCGACCTCGTCGGCCTGGGCGAGTCGTCCGAGGGGTATTTGGTTCTTCACCAGTTCGGTTTGTTCTGCACTCATGGAGGTGATGATGTCGGTGTCGATGAACCCCGGGGCGACAGCGTTCACGGTGATCGATCGAGAGGCCAGTTCGCGGGCCACTGACCGGGTGAAGCCGATGATCCCGGCCTTCGCTGCTGCGTAATTTGCCTGGCCCGCGTTGCCCATCACTCCCACCACGCTGGTGATGTTGATGATCCGCCCGCCGCGGGCCCTCAACATTGGCCGCGTTGCCGCCCTGGTAACGAGGAACGTGCCGCGCAGGTTCGTGTTGTGGACCGCGTCCCAGTCGTCCTCGCTCATCCGCATCAGCAGCGTGTCACGGGTGATGCCGGCGTTGTTGACGAGGATGTCGAGGCCACCAAGCTGGTCGACAGTCTGTTTCACGAGGTTAGCGGCATCGCTGGACAGGGAGACGTCCCCGGCGACCGCAACGGCGGTGCCGCCAGCGTCCGTAATGAGCTTCACAACCTCTTCGGCGCCGCCCGGGGTCTGGTTGTAGTTCACCGCTACCCTTGCGCCACGCGCGGCCAGCTCAAGACTGATCGCGCGCCCAATGCCACGTGACCCGCCGGTTACAAGCGCCGCGAGGCCGTCTAATTCGCCCAATGCTGGCTCCTAAAGATCGATGCTTACAGATTCCGCATCGCTGACGTTAATGCACGTCGCTTTACGCTGCATCCGCTTGATGATGGCCGTGAGCACTCGCCCCGGACCGAATTCGATGTAGGTGGTGATACCTTTGTCGCCGAGCCATTCCACCGTGTTGCTCCACTGGACCGGCCGGCAAATGTGGTCCACAAGGTCGCCGCGCAGTTCGTTGGCTTCGGTAATCGGCCGCGCGGTGCAATTGCCAATCACCGGGACCATCGCATCTGCGAAATTGGCGGTGGCGATCGGCTGGACCATTCCGTCCCCGGCCGGGCGCATGAGTGAGCTGTGGAAGGCGCCGCTCACGCTGAGCGGGATCACCTTCGCCGCGCCGCGTGCCTTTGCGTAGTCGAGGGCGCGGGCGACGGCATCGCGCCGCCCGCCGATGACGACCTGGCCCGGCGCATTGATGTTGCAGATTTCCGCGCCCGACTCGCGGCACACCTCGTCGCAGTCCGCCAGGTCGAGCCCGAGGATGGCCGCCATGGTGCCCGGGTGGCTCTCGCCGGCCTGCTGCATCAGCTGCCCGCGGGTCCGGAGCAGGCGAATGGCATCGTCGAATCCCAGCGCACCGGCAGCGACAAGGGCCGAATATTCCCCGAGTGAGTGGCCCGCGACGTAGGCGGGGCGATCCTGCAGGCCGGGGTTCAGATCGAAGGCCACGCGCAAGAGGGCGAGGCTCGTTATCGCGATAGCCGGCTGGGTGTTGCGCGTTTGCTGCAGTTCGTCCTCGGGGCCTTCGAAGATCACGCGGCTTAGCTTGAAGTCGAGGATTTCATCGGCGCGGTCGAAGAGTTCACGGGCGGCGGGGAACTGTTCGTACAGCTCCTTGCCCATACCTACGGACTGCGCCCCTTGGCCCGGGAACACGAATGCGCGATCCGCGCGTACGCGTTCGCTATAGGAAACGAACGGGGTAGACGTGAGCGGGCTCGTTATTCGAGATCCGGCTCCGGAAGCGCGATCACTTCCCGTCCCCGGTAGGTCCCGCAAACCGGGCAGGCCCGATGAGCCGTTCGTGGCGACCTGCATTGTGGGCAGGTGACGACGTGGGGCATCTTCATACGCAGGTGACTGCGACGCTTGCCCTGCCGCGACTTGGGATACTTCCGCTTCGGTAGCGGGGTCATAACGGTTCTCCTCAGTGTTAGCCACGAATCGTCTGCTTCAGTGCCGCCAGAGCTGACCAGCGTGGATCGGTCGGAGTCCGGTCGCAGTCACAGAGGCTAAGATTCAAATCTGTCCCGCACTGGGGGCAAATGCCCGGGCAATCCGGCCTGCAGAGCGGTTGCATGGCCGTGGCCATCTCCACATATTGCCGGACTGCCTCTGTAGTGTCGATGACATGGTCGAGGCCGATCTCGAAGCTCTCTTCGTCGGCTTCTTCTGCCTCGTCAGCCTTGATCTTGCGTCCCGTCGCGGGGTCTACCTGCTGGCGGAACACCTCTTCCAGTTCGATCTCCATCGGGTAACCAAACGGAACCAGGCACCGGCTGCACGAGGTGTCAATCACGACCGCGGCACGCAACTGGACAAGAACCCCGTGGGGAGTGCGAGTGAGCGTCGCGGTTCCGTGGTGGATGGGAGGGTCGGGCGCGAGCACGTATCGGCGGTAGTCGCCGACCGGCGATTGGAGCAGTGTTGAGACGTTGAAGAGCATGGAATCGCCTCCGTGATAGTGGAGGTAGGGCCCTGGGGGCACCTTCGAGTATAGATGGCATCTGCCGGGAAGCTAGTTCCATAACTGCCAGCGCGCCGTGAGAATTGCCGAAGCGCCGGGCAAGCGGGCACGTTCCCCGTTGTCGGGCGGCGAACCTGTCCCTACTCTTTAGTGCTAGGGTTAGGTGTGCATTGAGCCAGTCGTTCGAATTGCTCACGCTCCAGGAAATCGACAACGAAGTGGCCGCCTTGAATGCCGCCATCGAGTCCCTCGAAGGCAGGCTCACGGGGAACACTGTGCTCGCCGACGCCCGCCGCGAACTCCAGTACGTCGAGGAAGAGCTTCGCAAGCGCCGCAGCCGCCAGCGCCGCGTGGAAGCCGATATCGACGAGGTGAACGCGAAGATCGCCCCCGACGAAAAGCGCCTCTACGACGGGTCAATCACGAGCCCCAAAGAGCTGGAATCCCTCCAGAAAGAGCTCGAGTTCCACGTTGGCGTTCGCAACGGCCACGAGGACAGGCTCCTGAAGATCCTTTCAGAGATCGAGGAACTGTCGTCCCGGAGAAAGGCGGCTCAGCAGAGGGTCGATGACCTGGAGTCCGAGTGGGAGAGTTCCCAGGTCGCGCTCCGTGGCGACCTTCGCCAGCTTGAGGAGAATCGGACCGGCGTACTTCGCCGCCGGGACGAACAGAAGGGCCGCGTGACCCCCCGACCGCTTGGACTCTACGAGGACCTGCGCCCGCGCAAGGGTGGGGTTGCGGTCTCGCCAATCAGGGCGGGGGCGTGCAGCAGCTGTCGCGTCGCGCTGCCCGGCGCCGTGCGGTCCAGGACGCTCGACAAAGATGCCGTGGTGCAGTGCCCCAACTGCGAGCGGATTCTCACTCCGGGGTAGGGATGAAGGCAGTCGGATACTTCCACGAGCGCGCTCGCCGGGGCAATGTTCGGCGAAGTGTCGGTGAACAAAACCGGGCCTTCCTGGACTTCTGCACCCAGCACGGCTACGAGATCGCGGCCACTTTCCTCGACACCAACGATGCGGAGGACGCCGACGCCGGATTCGTCCAGATGCTTTCCTATCTCAAGCGTGACGGTCGCGGGTTCATGGTCGTTGTCGTCGACGGCCCCGGCGTGCTCGGCCCCGACCTTGGCAAAGCGGCCATGCGCCTCCTGATGATCGAAGCAACGGGAGTCCAGGTCCTCTCCGACCAGACCGGCCAGGAAGTCGCAAAGCAGCTGGTTGATACCTGGGCCGACCGCGGCGACGGCACGCCCGTCTCAGAACGCGTCCGGACCGCGATGCGCCGTAAGGCCGTTCGAGGCGAGGCGCTGGGACGCCCTCCCTACGGCTACCGTGTGGGCGCCCGCCACAGGTTGGAGATGGTGCCCGAGGAGGCGGTCGTCGTCCGCTATATCTTCCGCCTCTACCTGCAGGAGGACATGGGCATCCGGCTCATTGCCGGCCAGCTCAACGCCGACGGCATCAAGACCCGCCGGGGTGGCAACTGGAGCATGGTCAGCGTGCGAGACCTGCTCAAGAACCGCACCTATCTCGGCACCTATTCACGATTCGGCGTGAAAGTACCGGATAGCCATCCGGCGCTTGTCTCGACGGATGACTTCCGTCGGGTGCAGGAGAAAATGCAGGCGCGCAACACCGGGGGTCGCAAACGCACGGTGCAACCTTTCCTCCTGAGCGGGCTGGCCTATTGTGGCCGCTGCCGGAACCGCCTCATTGGTGTCAGCCGCCGGCAAACCTGGACGACCCGCGATGGCGAGGAGAAGAAGGCGAGCTACCGGTACTACCAGTGCGAGTCACGCACGAACCAGAACAGCTGTGGCTACAACACCCAGCGTGCGGCCGAACTCGAAGCGGCTGTACGGGAGAACCTGGCCGGGGACACGATGAACGCGCAGAAAATCCACAGGGCGGGCAACACCGATGCCTTTGTGCTCGACCTGCTCACCCAGAAGGCGAAGATCCTGGCACGGATGAAGCGGGTCCAACGCCAGGTCGAAGAGCTTGTGGCAGATGCTGCCCACGGGCATATCACCATCGAACGGATGCGCACCCTTGGCGCCGAACACGCGCGGGAGCAGGTGGAACTGGAGTCCGAACTCACCGCGACGGAGGAACGGATTGCGGCCCAGGAAGGCGAAGGGCAACGCCAACACCATCTCGAAGAACTCCGCTCCGAGGTGGTTGAGGGCTGGGACTCCACGCCGTTCGCGCAGTTGCGGGAGCAATTGCGCGAGGTCGTCGATCGTATCGAGGTCGACGGTGAGGAGATGCGCTTGTTCCTGCGCCCGTAGCTTTGGGTGAATGGTACACTGGAGGTGGTCCAGCAGGCTGGACGGCCGCTGCGGGTTTCGGCCCGGAGAGGAAAGTCCGGACTCCATCGGGCAGGGTGCCAGGTAACGCCTGGGCGGCGTAAGCCGACGGAAAGTGCAACAGAAACATACCGCCCTTCCGCTTGACGGGAGGGTAAGGGTGAAATGGTGCGGTAAGAGCGCACCGGCGTCCTGGC
>JAGQGZ010000012.1:28473-33509 GCA_020432105.1 Dehalococcoidia bacterium
AAACCCCACCCGGAGCAAGGCCGAATAGGGGAGAAGCGTGCCCGACGCGCTATCACTCCCGGGTTGGCTGCTTGAGCGCCGTAGCGATGCGGCGCCTAGAGAAATGGCCGTCAGTCTTCCGCAGGGAAGGCTACAGAATCCGGCTTACAGGCCCGCTGGACCACAGCCAGGCACCGGAGTGCCGCAATGCACGCGCGCAGCGATCGCGTGGCTCCTCAATCGCTGTATTTCGCCCTACGAAGGAAAGGCCAAATTCTGTACGATCGACGCATATCCCTGACCCGGTCGTTCTCAGGAGGCGTGCAAACCCCATGACCAGTCCCCAGGCCGTTGCCATCGAAGTGTCCGACGCTACCTTCGCGAAGGAAGTGCTGGAGCGCTCGAAGCAGGTTCCCGTTGTCGTCGATTTCTGGGCGCCCTGGTGTGGTCCCTGCCGGGTCCTGGGCCCGGTGATCGAACAGATTGCCTCGGAACACGGCAACGACGTGGTGCTCGCAAAGCTCAACACCGATGAGAATCCTCGTACCGCCACGGAGTACCGCATCCAGGGCATCCCGGCGGTCAAAGCGTTCCGTGACGGGAAGGTCGTCCGCGAATTCACCGGGGCCCAACCCGAACCCCAGGTGCGTGCCTTCTTCTCGGCTCTGGTGCCGACGGCTGTAGAAAAAGCAGCGAAACAGGCGGCTGCCATGGCTCGCGCCGGTGACCCGGGTGCTGAAGCTGCCCTCCGGCAGGTGCTTGAGAAATCTCCGGGGAACGCCGATGCGGTGGTGAGCCTCGCCCAGATCCTCATTGCCCGTGGCGAAACCGCGGAAGCGGAAACGCTGCTTGAGCGAGTGGTCGGTGATCGCCGGGCCAAGGTCTTGAAGCACCGCCTCTTCCTGGAGCAGTTCGCCCGCAAGCATGCCCAGGACGACATTCCCGGCGAGGTGCGCGCAAACCCCAACGATCCCCGCGCTCACTACCGGCTTGGTGTGCTTCTCGCCTCCCAGGAAAGGTACGAGGAATCGTTGGAGGCGCTCCTCACGTCGCTCCGGCTGGATCGCACCTTTGCCGATGGCGCCGCTCGCCAGGCGACACTTGCCGTGTTCGACATTCTCGGGCTCAGCTCCCCTCTCGCACGCGAGTACCAGCGGCAGCTCTCGCAGGTGCTGTTCTAGCCGAAATCGCCTCTATCCGCGGCGTGCCACAGAATAGCCGGACATAACAACGACGCGGGACAACTCCACATGATCATCCATATGACCGAGGGCGCCACGCCCGACCAGACTGAGCGCGTCATCGAACGCATCCAGGCCGACTACGGTCTCCTCTGCGAGACCATCGTGGGTTACGACTCCACCGTCATCGGTGTGAAGGGCATCGCCGGGATCGTCGACGAGGGCCGCATCAGCGAGCTGCCCGGTGTCCATCGCGTTATCCGTATCACTGAAAAGTACAAGGATGCGAGCCGGAACTTCCAGAAGGAAGACACGATCATCGAGGTCGGCGGTGCGTCGATCGGCGGGCGTAACCTCACGATCCTGGGCGGACCGTGCGCCATAGAAAACGAGGCACAGGCACTCGCATCGGCGCGAATCGCCAAGGACGCCGGTGTTGATGTCCTCCGGGCTTTCGTCGACAAGTCCCGCACGAGTCCCTACGACTACCGTGGGCTTCCGCTGGAGGCAGGGCTCGAAATCGCGGCCCAGATGAAGGCCGAGACCGGCCTGCCCACGGCTTCCGAACTCATCGACCTGCGACACCTCGACGCTTTCCTCAAGTGCGGCATCGACATCATCCAGGTCGGCGCCCGGAGTGCGCAGTACTCTCCGCTCCTGGAAGAGCTTTCGCGAATCGATGTGCCCGTCGTCCTCAAGCACGGACTCGGCAATGACCTGAACGAATGGCTCAGTGCAGCCGCCTTCATCATGTCCGGCGTCGACCGTGAGGGCCGGAATGTTGGACATGGCAATCGCAAGGTGATCCTCTGCTATCGGGGCATTAAGTCGTTCGAAGTCGAAACGCGGTTCGCCAACGATATCGCCATGATCCCGCGCGTGCGTCTCAAGTCTCACCTGCCGCTCATCGGCGATCCCAGCCACAGCAGCGGTGATAAGTCGCTCGTGGAGCGTGTGGCCTATGCCCTGGTTGCAGCGGGTGCGAACGGCTACGAATTCGACATCCACTCCAACCCGGCAGAGGCTCGCGTCGATGGCGCCCAGGCAGTGAATGTCGAAGCTGCGCGGATTGTCGAGAATTCCCGCAGGCTCCATGCCATGCTGGGCGATGTGGGCATTGCCTCGGGGACGAGCGTTGCAGCGGCGGCGCTCGGCGCGGTCGGGAGTTAGGCCCGGAGCGACGCGCTCTCGCGGTGCAGGTGAACAACCGTCTCCCGGTATGCTTCCCACAACGACGTCGAGTAGTGGTCGACGCCCTTCTCTCCGCAGAAGCTGAGCACGATCTCCCGGGCACGTGGGAGGTTGTTGCGCGGCATCGTTGGGAAGAGGTGGTGCTCGATCTGGTAATTGAGACCGCCGTACCAGAAGTCAGTGATGGGGTGGCCCTCAACATCGCGTGAGGTCATTACCTGCTCGCGGAAGAAGTCGAGGCGCTTGCCGTCGGCGGTGAGCGGCATGCCCTTGTGGTTCGAGGCGAAGACGGAGCTGTTGTAGAGCCCGAACAATCCAAGGTAGATGACGGCAAATGCCGTGGTGAGCAACCAGCCACCGATGAAGGTGAGGAACCACGCGGCGAGGATGAAGTGGATGGCCATGAGCGTCCACTGGAGTGGCTTGCGGGCGGCCGGCTCGGTCAGCAGGTGCTGGACGCTCATCGCGTACATAGAGATCACCTGGAGCGGGAACACGAGGATGAGCACGACAGCCTGGAACTTGATCAGGGGGTACATCCAGCGCGGTCGATCGGCGATTTGTTCGCTGGAGAAGACCACGAACGGCATCTGGATATCCGGGTCCTTGTCGATGTGGTTGGGGTTTGCGTGATGCTGGCTGTGCTTCTTATCCCACCACGTGTGGCTTAGGCCAAGGATGAGGTTGCCGATGACCAGCTGAAGGATTGCGTTTTCGCGCTTGCCACGGAAGGCCTGGCGATGGATGACATCGTGGGAAAGCAGGGCGATCTGGGTCGAAGTGAAGGCGAAGAACACGGCGTCGGCGAGAATGATCACCGGGTGGCTGGCCACGATCGCGATAGTGATGGCGATTGCGTTCAACAGCAGGCAGATGGCGAATTTGGACCAGTAGTAGAGGTCTTGCTCTTCGAGGAGCCCTTCGGCTCGGACGATGCGGCGAAGCTCGGCGTAGTCGCCGTTGGCTGGCAAGGGCACGGATGGCTGCAAGTAGGGGGCTGCTTTCGCTCCCCGGAGTCGAACGCTGCGGGGAATAGAGGGAGTACGGTCCACGATGGACCAACTCAACGCTACCACAGGAGCAGGTGGGAGTCTGTTAAGGCGGTAACCACGATTTGCATGAGGTGGCGGCGCGGGAACGCCTTCGGGTACGCCTTGCTGCCCGCTCGAGCAGCCAATTGGGTAGCCCGTGGGGGCAATGCTACGGGCCGCTCCGGAGTTGCCCGGAAAAGGTAAGATGACGCCGCCAGCAGCGGCAGGGGACTGCACATGGACTTCAAGTTCTCCGATTCAGCACTCGCCTTCGAGCGTGAGGTCGACGCGTTCCTCGCCCAGGAATGGAGCCCTGAAGTCCGCCAGCGGGTGGCGAACAGCGCCGATAGCTACGAGATCGAGCGTGCCTTTCGCAGGAAGCTCGCCGCGAATGGCTGGCTCACGATGTCCTGGCCGGAGGAATACGGTGGTGAGCGTCGCCCCTTCGAAGAGCAGTACCTCTTCCAGGAGGCCTTGAACTACGCCGGGGCTCCCCATGCGACGGTCGCCGTCCAGCAGGTCGGGCCAACGCTCATGCAATTCGGCACCGACAGCCAAAAGGAGCAGTTCCTGCCACCCATCGCGGCGGGAGAGGTTGAGTTTGCGCTCGGCTACACCGAGCCGGATGCCGGTACCGATCTCGCCTCGCTGCAACTTCGGGCTGTGCGCGATGGCGACGATTACGTGATGAACGGGATCAAGCGCTTCACAAGTGCCGCCCATCGTGCCGAGTATGTCTGGCTTGCGGCTCGCACCGATCCCGACGCACCAAAGCACCGCGGGATCTCCATGTTCCTCGCCGACCTCAGCAGCCCCGGCATCACCGTAACGCCGATCCACACAATCGGTGGCGGCCGCACGAACGAGGTCTACTGGGACAACGTCCGTATCCCGGCCAATGCACTCATCGGCGAGGAGAACCGTGGCTGGTACTACGCCGCGCATGCCCTGGACTTCGAGCGCGTGAGCATCTTCACGGTCTCCGGTGTCCGGGCTGTGTTCGATGCTCTGCTGGCCTGGGCGAAAGAGCGCCAGCCGTCGGGGCGACGCGCCTGGGACGAGCCACTCGTCCGCCACACCCTTGCCGACTTCAAGGTTCAGCTCGAAGTTCTCCAGAGCTTGAGCTACCGCATCCTCGGCATGATCAAGAACGGCGAGCACCCCAACTACGAAGCCAGCATCGTCAAGATCTTCAGCACCGAAATGATGCAGCGCCTGCAAAACGCCGGCACAAAGATGCTCGGGCTGGACGGTCAGCTCAGCTGGAACGACCCCCGCGCGCCCATTGGGGGCCGTATCTCCCGCGGTTACGAGGCGGCGGTCATGCCCACCTTCGGCGCCGGTTCCAACGAAGTGATGCGCAACATCATCGCCACCCGCGGTTTCGGCTTGCCCCGGGCCTGAGTTGGCGGGATTGTAATTGCTGATGAACCAATCAGGTGAAGGCAAGGAAACCGGGCCAAGGCTGCTCTCAGGTGGCAACCCCCAGATACCGAAGGGGGACGGCGACGAACCCGTGCGGGACTACATCGCCGCCATGCCCGGGTGGAAGCAAGACGCCGGCCGCCTGCTCGACGATCTCATCGAACGCATCGTGCCGGACGTGAAGAAGGCTGTCCGCTGGAACTCGCCGTTCTACGGCGTCGAGGGCCAG
>JAGQGZ010000130.1 GCA_020432105.1 Dehalococcoidia bacterium
CCTGGGCCTGCGGGACTACAGCTACCAGCTCAGCCGCTGGGACCCGGACGACCGGGAAAAGTACGTCGATAACCCGGAGATGTGGGAAGTCGGGGAGGCGCTGCTACGGCGGGTCCTGCAGCGCGTGGGACTCGACTTCACGGAAGAAGTGGGCGAGGCGGCCTTCTACGGGCCAAAGATCGACGTGAACTTCCAGACCGCCCAGGGCAAGCCCGAGACGCTGGTGACCGCCCAGGTCGACTTCCACCTGCCGGCCCAGTTCGAACTGGAATACGTAGGCGAAGACGGCGACCGTCACCGGCCCATCATCGTCCACCGGGGATTACTCTCGACCATGGAGCGAATGGTTGCCTTGCTCATCGAGGAGTACGAAGGCAACTTCCCGCTTTGGCTTGCGCCCACGCAGGCGATTGTCATCCCTATCGCCGATCGCCACATCGAGTACGCCGAGGAGGTGGCGAAGCAACTCCGGGTCCACCGTCTCCGCGTCGAGGTAGACGGGCGCAACGAGCGCATGAACGCCAAGGTTCGCGATGCCCAGCTCCGAAAGATCCCCTACGCCCTCATCGTCGGCGACCGTGAAGCCGAGGCACAGGCGGCGGCGCTTCGCCTGCGCGGTGGCGAAAACCTTGGTGCCCTGCCGGTCGTAGATATCGCTGAGCGGCTTCGTACCGAGAGGGATACGAAAGCACTCGTTCCGTAGCCCGTGGAGGGGGCCAGCTCTCCGGACCGGGGAGCTGGCCGGGCTTTGCTGCTACTCGTCGGACGCCGGGAAGCTCCGGCCCGCGTGCACCTCGTAGTCCATTCCGTACACCCGCTTCAGGTCGGCCAGCGCATTGAGTGCTCGCTTCCCGTGGGGGCTGGCGCTCCACTCTCCCTCCTCCCCCGGCATCGGCTCGAAGGAGTGCAGGACGATCTTCTCGAGCAACTGCCCCAGCGACTCGTTGTTGAATTCGGCGAGACCCTTGAGGACCTTCACCATCCGCTTCTCCATGCGAACGCCCAGCTGGACGCGTTCGATGTCACTGGTTGCCTCGGCCATGCAGGTATCCCTTGTGAGCGTGGGACAATGTTACACAGGTAACACCTTACAGTGCAATCATGCGAGCTACTCCGGGACCCAGACGGGTACTACCACACCTCTTTGCCTGCCGGCGGACCCCAATCGAACTCGCCGTGGACTTTGTCAGGTGTGAGACCTTCCAGCAGCTCATCCAGTGTTGGGTCGTCACTGTCACGGGTGGGCTCAACAACAATGCCCGTGTCTTCGTTGCGAATCTCTACAACCGCGTTTTCGGCGATCCCTGCTTCTTCGGCGATCGCCTTCGGAATCCTGACCGCCAGGCTGTTCCCCCACCGCGACACTTTGCCTCTCATGACCAGTCCTCCGTATCTACATTGAAGATACGTCAACTGAGGGCGTTGGCAACGGTTCCGGCAACTCGGCTCGTTGCGAGCTGCGACCCGGGGCCGCTCGCGGCACTCCACGTTCCCCCTCGGTGCCCCGTAATAGGACGGCGGCGCCACGAGGACGCCGCCGTCAGGATGCCTGAATCACAATTCGAGGGCTCAGGCCTTCGCGGTTGCTTCCCCTTCGACCACTGAATCGCCGTTCTGGTTGGTCGTAACAACCTTGATCGTGGCCACGCCGTCCTTCACGTCGGTGACCTCGCCGCGGGCAGTGAGCGTGTCCCCTGGCCACACCTGCTTGGTGAAACGGACACCGAAGCTCTTCAGGCCGTCCGGGCCCAGCCAGTCGGTCAGCATTCGGCCCGTGAGGCCCATCGAGAGCATCCCGTGGGCAAAGACCGACGGGTAGCCGGCCATGTTCTGGGCCACCGGGTCGTCGTGGTGGAGCGGGTTGAAGTCCCCGCTGGCGCCCGCGTATTTCACGATGTGGGTCCGCGAGACGTTCTCGATGACCACCATTTCATTCGTATCGCCTACTTTGAGTGCCATCGAACTCTCCTACTGGTCCACGGCGCGTTCGGTCTGAACGCCCACGGAGGTTGCCGTCACGCAGAGGACGCCGTCCTGGTTTCGGTACTCGGTGACCGACTCGCTGAATTTCAGCGTGCCTCCCCGCCGGCCCTCCTTTTCCCACTGCTTGCCCGGCTTGCTCGTCACCGTCAGGGTGTCGCCGACATGGACCGGATGGTGATACTCATAGCGCTGTTCGGCGTGGAGTCCGCGGCCGAGGCCACCTCCCCCACCACCGCTTGCCTGGCGCTGGCTTGCCACTGTCCCACCGCTTTTCAGGGGACGTGTTAGGTCGAGGCCATAGTTCGGTTGCCAGTGCGCGCTGCACTGGACGAACGTTGGCGGCACTACGATGCCGCCAAGTGCCTTCGTCGCCGGGTCATCCGGCTCCGAGTATTCGGGGCGAATGTCCAGCAGCGACCGGGCAAAGAGCATCACCTGGGTGCGGTCTACCGGGAATTCGAAGCCATCATCGGCCATGTACTTTCCTCCTCGCTAATGACCCCGCAGTCTACGCCCGCTTTGGGCAAACGGCCTCCGCCCGACCGGTGTAAAACTACCCGCAATGAACTCCTTCTCGCCTGCCGCCCGTGTTGCTCTCGTCGCTGCCGCCGCCACCGTCGTCATCCTCGGTCTCCGGATTGCCGCGCCGGTCATCACTCCAATCCTTCTCGCACTGGTCATCGCAGTCGTCTGGAGTGCCTTCCCCAACTGGTTACGCTCGAAAGGCATCGGAGGTTACTGGACGACAATCGTCGCGTTGCTCTCGATCGTGGCTGTTTTCGCTGTCTTCGGGCTAATGGTTACGGTCTACCTCATCCGGTTCGAAGAGCGACTCCCGGAATATGAAGAAGCCCTCGACGACGTTGAGCAGGACGTCGAGGACTTCATCAACGACTTCGGGATCTCGGATGAACCGATTGATATCGGCGGGCTATTCGCCGATGAGGTGTTCAGCGCCCAGCGCATCACTTCCCTCGCCTCGGACGCCGTAGCGCAGACATTCAGTGCCGTTGGACTCGGGGCTCTGATCTTCCTGCTCCTCCTGTTCATGTTGGCGGAGAGCCGTGACTGGGGCCGAAAACTGGCCGGTTTGCCGACCACCGAAACCGACATGGGGCCGCACATCGAGGCCTTCATCCACGACGTACGTCAGTGGCTGATCATCACCTTCGGAACCGGCCTCATGGTGGCCATTCCCTGCACCATCGCCCTCATGCTCTTCGACGTCGACTTTGCCATTCTCTGGGGCATCCTCATCCTCGTCATGAGCTTCGTGCCCAGCATCGGGTTCATCATCTCCGTCATCCCGCCCGTAGCCGTCGCCTGGTTGTTGCATGGGCCCGCAGTCGCCATGGCAGTCCTGGGCACGATCGTGGTGATCAATACCGTCGTCGACAACTTTATCAAGCCCCGGATCGTCGGCCGCAGCCTCAGTATCTCGCCCCTCATCCTCGTCATTTCCGTGATCTTCTGGGCCTGGGTCCTGGGGCCCCTCGGGGCGTTCCTGTCCACGCCGCTGACGATCTTGTTGCGCTTCGCCCTGCAGACCCATCCCGATACCGAGTGGTTGGCCAGGATGATGGGTCCCGCGCCGGAGGATCCCCCGCCCCCGGATCTGGAGCCTCAAGCTGGCGAAGTCTAGCCCGAGGTCTTCGCTTCCTCTGCCTTCTTTGCTTCCGCGGCTGCCTTCGCCTCTTCCTTGAACGCTTCCCACCATGGCTCGAACACCGACTCGGCGAGTGCACCCTGGCTATGAAGTGCGCGCACACGGGCGAGTTCGGCATCGACAGCGGCCTCGAGTTCGTCGGGCGTGCCGTCGTTCATATAGGTCCAGTCGGCGCCGCCTGCCCGGGCCGAGAATGGCCGCATGCTCGCGAGACGCTGGTTCGCTTCTTCTTCACTCATGCCGCGAGTTTCCTTGAGCCGGACACGGGCAACCTCATCACTGACACCGATGAGCCACGTCTGGTCACACCAGCGGGCGTATCCGGGCTCCATCATGTTCACGGCCTCCATGACCGCCACGTCCCCGTCGTTGAGGTTCTCTCGCCATGACTTGATTTCGTTCTCAATAAGGTCGCTGATCGAACCCATTGCCTCGGTCAGCTTCCGCATTTCTTCCGGCTTACCGAAGACCTTAGAGCCGAGCACTTTCCGGTCGATGTAACCATCAGCCCCGACCACCTCCTCGCCGAAATGACCGACGACCTTCTCGAAGCCCGGTGTCCCCGGGTCGTAGAGACGGTGGACAAGTTTGTCTGCGTCACAATGCACGGCGCCGCGCGCTTCAAGCAGCTGTCCGACCGTCGACTTCCCCGCCGCGATACTGCCTGTCAGGCTCAGAATCAGCGGTCCGCTCATCGTCATCACCTCCGCGGGCCACATCTCTTCCCGGCCCGGCGCCTATCGTACGGGAAGCCGATTCTCGGGAAAGCACCCACAGGGCCGGATCCAGGGCTCCGTTATCATGCGGCTGCACCCGCGGCGATGCCGAACCCCCACCGATTGTGCGCATGCCGGTCAGAGCCTGAAGGACGGAACGCTAGGGGTTCGCTTCCGCCCAGTCCCGTGCCACATCCTGCATGCGCCGGAAGACCACGCCCGGCTGGGCCTGCATGTGCTGGATGACTCCTTCCAGCATAGTGAGCCGGGCGCCCCGACCGATGACCTGCGGATGCATCGTGAGGGTGAAGATGCCGCCATCGACGTGGCTTTGCATCCAGTCGAACTCATCGCGCCAGACCTCGCCGACCTGTGATGGCGTACGAAGCCCGACCAGCCCGGTGCTCCAGCGCAGACCGAAATAGGGATAGTCGTCAAGCGACCAATCGACGGGCATCTCAACAATCGGGAGCTTCTCACCAAATCGTGCCGGCCCCTCCGCGTTGATCACGTCGCCCGTCCGTGGCCGGTACGGTGAGAAGTCGTTCCCCATCAGGCTTGAGTCGTACTCGAACCCGTATTCGCTGAGAAGCCGAAGCGTGTTGTGGCTCACGTCCCAGGACGGCGAACGATAGCCCGCCGGCTGCGCCCCCGTCACCTGCTCAATCGCCGCGATACCCCGTTCGATAGCACGTCGCTCCTCAGGTTCGGTCAACGCCCGGGGATTCTCGTGCGCGTAATTGTGGTGCGCCAGTTCATGGGCGGCGTTGACAATCGCCTCCGCCGTACCCGGAAAGCTCTCGATCGTGTGGCCGGGGACAAACCAGGTGCTGGGGATTCGGTACTCGGCGAGGAGTGCGAGCAGCCGCCGGGCCCCGATATCGCCAAACTCGCCCCGCGAGAGGTTACCCGGCGTGTTCGATCCGTCATCCCTGAGCCAGCCTGAAAACGCGTCAAAGTCGAATGAGAGGCAAACGGTGGCCACAGAATCCTCCATGCTGGGCAGGGACAATACACCGTCGCCACCAGGGACCAAAGCGCATCTCGGCGCGCTGTGGCCCACAACAGATACGGAGGCACCGGGCGGCCTCCATTTGGTTCCCTGGCGTACCTGACCGCGGGATACCGGTGAGGGCAAACCTGCAAAGGGCTACCCCCCAAATCTCATGGCGACGCGACTACCGTTCTCGTATGGTCGTGGCGACCAGCGATGATTGGAGCCGGAACACCCGCGCCGAGTGCGGTTCATGCTGTCGGCAAGGAGGGACGATGTCCACGAGACACGATGGCAACAAGGAAGTCGTGCGTGCGCTCTTCGCCGCCGTCGAGCGAGGGGATCTCAATGGCATCCTCGAGATCTACGCCGATGACGCAGTCGACCATCGCTTGCCTCCGGGACGGGAGGCCCTCATCGAACACATCGGCCGGGCCTTGACGATGTTCTCCGACCTGAAGATCGACGTGCATCACATGGTCGAAGAAGGTGACCTGGTGGCGGTCCGTTCAACGCTATCGGGAATCCACAATCAGAGCGGCAAGTCAGTGGAGTACCAGGTGGTGAGCTTCGAACGGCTCCGCGAGGGACGCATCGTCGAGCGATGGGAACTCGCAGACACAACAGCGATGCTGCGCCAGCTCGACTTGGAGTAACAACAACTCCGCTGTCTAGGTCGCCGTTCAACCCATTGACCGTTCGCCAATCTCCTCCACCCGGCCGCGCGTGGTATCCGAGTGGCGGGTGAGTATGAGCTTCTTCCCGACGGATGCCTCTGGCTATCGATGCTCATCTCCATCGTCAAGGACGATGGTTCCGCCGATGTCGGAGACATTGACGATGACTCCGTTCCGAACAGTGAAGAAGCACGAGGCGTCCATCCGTAGCCTCCCACCGGCTGGGAAGCCGCCAAATGCCACCTTGGAAGTAGCGGCCCATGTGTACCGCGCCGCCACTCGCTCTCCTTCCGCAATGATCTCGTGGGGAGTTACGTTCCAATCTTTGAAGGCCGCGAGCACTCCCGCGATGCGGTCGCTTTGTGCCCTTCGTCCAACGTATCGGACCGCCGGAGAGAATAGGTTGGCTGCCTGTTCGTGGACGCAGTCCGCCGCGCAGAGTTCAGGCGTCCGGGTGATCCCTTCCGGAGTGTTGTATAGCTCCCAGAATCGAGCGACGACGGATTTTGGGTCTGAATCGGCCATTTAGCGACCCCTCTCTGGAAAAACTAACTCAAGCGGCCGCCTGCATGCGGATAAGCACAACGACGGTGTCGATGAGGTGCTCGCAGTTGTCGAGAACGAGCAGGAGGTTGTCACGGTCGCTCAAAGCATCGAAACGCTGTGTTCGATGGTCTTGTCGGGCTGGGGCCGCGGAGAGGAAAACCCGGCCAGGACACCGTCGCCTGTGTGCTTGAACAGCCAGCCGCCATGGGCCTCGATGATCGTCCGCAGCACATCGTCGTGGCGCGCCAGGGCCTCCCGCATCTCGGCGGTCTGCTCCTCCCACCGTCCTGTCGACCCTTCGATGTCGGTGAAGAGGAACGTGATGATCCCGGTCGGCCTGTCCGTCATCAGAACACCAGCGCAATCTTAGCCGATGAGTTCGCGCCATCGCCTGCCTGTTCGAATCATGGAATGTGGGCTGGCGTTCGGCGGGGGCAGGGCCTCGGGTCACTGAGACGGTGAGACCGCCCCCGACGTCGCGAGGCGGTGACGCCCACCGTCGACGTATGTTGGGCAGAGAGTGGGGCATCGGGTCCGCTGTCCTACTCAACGCGCTGCTTCTCGACCAAGCGTTGATCGCCGTGCGCAGGCCCAGGAGCTCGCGCGAGGGCTGGCGTATGGCGGCCACCCGGTCAGGTGGCACCGCGGCCAGGGTGCGGCTGAGCGCTTCGAAGTTGCGTTGGATGTCGCGAGTAACGTCGAGGACGGGGAGTGCGTAGCTGGAGTAGGTCATGCCCCCGCCATCGAGCCGTGAGAATCCACGTGAAAGGCCGTGATGGCAGCCAACGCGGTGGCACCGACGGAGAGTTCCAGATTGGGTGAAACCTATTTTTTGAACATGAAGGGGCCGAGTGGCTCCACGTCCAGAATCTCCGCTAGGCTAGTCTACATATCGCCGATCGCCGGGAACACCTTGACGATGTCAGGGTAGTACGCCCACGACCGCGTAATGAGTTCGCCGTCGTGCTCGAAGACAGTGCAGCCGTGTTGCGAGAGAGGATTCCCGTCCGGTCCGTCTGCCGTTAGGTGCCACCGCAGCGTGGTGCGGTTGCCCGTATTGATGACCTCCTCGACCTCCCGCCGGACAGAAGGCGTCGCCTTCCAGACGGCCTTGGTGGCCGAACGCATGAACTCGCCGGACATGCTGCGAGCGTGCCCGTAGCCGTAGTCGAGAAAGGGGTCCGCGTATGCGCCCACCCACCGGTCGAGCTCCTTGGCAGCCTCGCCCTCGTAGACCTGCCGCGCCAGCCGCTCACCAATCGCCTCGTAGCGTGACCGCTCGCTCTCAGAAACCGAGATGTCGATTGGAGCCGCACTTGCATCTCCGGGTTCCCTGGATCGGCCCGATAGCTGCCGGTTCATCTCCCCTTGGTCGGCAAACACGCGCTGGACAGAGATGTGCTCCCCGTCGTGCTCACAAACGAGGGCGCCATGGACATCGATCCAGTTGCCGGTCGGTGCGAACCCGAAGAACTCGCCCACGTGGCGGGCTCGAAGCCGGTACTGCGCGACCACCCGGTCGTCGGTTGCATCGACCCACTGGAGTTCGCGGTGGAGGTCAGCGAGGATCTGCTCCCACGCAGCCTCGTTCTTGGCTGCCTCCGAGCGCGTCCCAGAGCCGAACGGCTGGCCATTGAACATAACGGTCACCACGGGCGTGAACACGCTGAACATGCCCACATAGTCGCGCCGGTTCTCGGCTTCGATGGATTTTTGGAGGAGTTTGATCCCGTTCTCACGCGCAGTACTCAAACAGTC
>JAGQGZ010000131.1 GCA_020432105.1 Dehalococcoidia bacterium
AGGACCGGGCCATTCTCGTCGGAAACCCGCAGCGCGAGGGCACCGAGTGCCGCTCCGGCCGCCAGGATGAGCACGCCCACAACCGCCAGGAGGGCGCGTAAGCGAAAGCCGCGAGCCATAGAGAGACCTAGCGCTGGGACTGAACGCTAAGGAAAGAGATGAAGATGAAGACGACGATGAGGAGGATTGTGGCCTGGAAGAGTGTGCGTTCGAGCCCACGTTTGGTCCGGTAGACAGATCCGCCGGACATGCCGCCCAACGCGGCACCGAAACCGGAGCCTTTCACCTGGAGCAGGACCACGATGATCAGGATGGACGAAACAACAATTTGGAGGATGTTGAGCAGCATTGGCCTACTGGGATTGGGTTGTCGCAAGGGCTGCGGGCTGGTCGGCAAGCCGACCGTGTCCGTTACCCGTGGTGTTCTGGCGACTATCGTACAACTGCATTACCGCAGTCGCGAGCTTCACCGGATCGTGCCGGTAACGATTCTCGTCGGCGATAACATCAACTTCGAGAACCCGAACGCCACCGAAGACCTCGTCCGAGGGACGCTTGAGCGGGACGGGCGTCGAATGCCAGGCTTCGGGCAGCACATCGACAATGTTGTTATTGGCGATGAGAGCGTCGACGACCACGCGCCCGGTGTGCTCATGGATAGCACGGAGGTGGTCGGAGACGGCGAAACCGTCCGTCTCGCCATGCTGGGTGGCGACGTTACAGACGAACACCTTGAGGGCCGAGGTGAGGTCGAGAGCTTTCTGGATGCCTTCGACGAGCAAGTTCGGCATCACCGAGGTAAAGAGGCTCCCCGGCCCGATAACGACAAGGTCGGCCTCGAGGATCGCCCTGACCGCGTCGGGGTGGGCGCGAGCATCGGGCGGGTTGAGGAAGACCTCGCTAATGGCGCCACCCTGTTCCGAGATGTTGTGTTCGCCATGGACCATTTCGTCGCCGTGCGTGCGAGCACTGAGGGTCACGTCTTCGAGTGTTGAGGGAAGGATGGAGCCGTTGACGTTGAGGACCCGGCTTGTTTCGTGCACGGCAGTTTCGAAATTCCCGGTGACCTCGGCCATGGCGACGATGAAGAGGTTTCCGAAGGAGTGACCTTCGAGGCCGGTCCCTTCTTTGAAGCGGTACTGGAAGAGGCTCGACATCAGGGGTTCGGCCTCGGCGAGGGCGGCGATGCACTGGCGAATGTCGCCGGGGGCGATAACGCCAAACTCCTGGCGGAGGCGACCTGTTGACCCGCCATCGTCGGCAACGGTGACGATAGCCGTCAGGTTGCTGGTGTGCTCCTTCATCCCTCGCAGGAGGGTGGAGAGACCGGTTCCGCCCCCGATCGCGACGACGCGCGGCCCCCGGGCGCGGAGACGCCGGTTGTAGATGACGTCGGCCATGTTTTCGTCCCGCCGCGGCCGGACGAAGGCCCAGAGCAACGATTCGTTGAGCTTCCAGACAGAGACAGCCACTGTCGCGACGGCCGCCACCATGAATAAGAGGCCGCGGCCCCAGCGGGGGATGAACTGGAGGGTGAGGTAGTAGAACTCGCCGGGGAGGGTATAGGTGAGGTAGGCCTCACGGAGGACATAGGCGATGCCCAGTGCCATGAGCACGACACCGAAGAGGAGGAGAGCCAGCCAGCGCTTCACGTGGAGGCCCGGGTAAAGCCACTTCAGGGCACTCTCGAAACGGCGACGTGCCTGGCTCATAAGCGGCGAATATACCCCGGCGGGAGGATACGGATAACCATGCTGATCATTTGGAGTCCAGTTCGGCGGCGAGAAGATCGGTGGCCTTCTGGGGGTCGGCGCGTCCTCGTGTCGCGCGCATGACCTGACCGACAAGGAACTTGATCGCGGACTCCTTGCCGGCGTGGTAGTCAGCGACGGCCTGGGCGTTGCCGGCAATTGCATCGCGGACGACTGCCGTGAGCTCGTCGTCACCACTGATGGTAGCAAGCCCACGCTTCTCGACGACTGTGGCGGGATCCTCACCGGACTCGGCCACTGCGGAGAAGACTTCCTTGGCGGCAGCAGCAGTGATGGCGCCTTCTTCGGCCATCTGGATGAGTTTCGCGAGCTTTTCCGGGGTAGCGGGCAGGTCCGCGAGGTTTTGGCCAGTTTCGTTGGCCCAGCGGCCCACCTCACCGAGCACCCAGTTGGCGGCGAGCTTCGTCGCTCGTTGTTCGTCGCCGCCGATCCGGGCCTTCAGGGCCTCGAAGAACTCCGCACGATCGCGCGTCTCGACGAGCGTCTCGGCTTCATGGTCGGAGAGGCCAAGGGCGAGGAAGCGATTGCGTTTCGCTTCCGGGAGCTCGGGCAGGCTCGCGCGCAGGCTCTCGAGGTAGGCTTCGTTGAAACGAAGTGGCGGAAGGTCGGGCTCAGGGAAGTAGCGGTAGTCGCTGGCCTCCTCCTTCGTTCGCTGGGACACGGTGACGGCCCTGTCGTCGACCCAGCCACGGGTCTCCTGGGGGATTCTCTCTCCCCGGTCGAGAGCTTCCGCCTGGCGAAGCTCTTCGAAAACGAGCGCATCATGGACGGCCCGGAAGCTGTTCATGTTCTTGACTTCGACCTTGGCGCCGAACTCGGCCTGGCCGACAGGACGGAGGCTTATGTTTGCGTCGCAGCGCATCTGACCGTCTTCCATGTTGGCCGTGGAGACGCCGATGTAGCGGAGGATCTGGCGAAGCCGGACAAGGTACTCACGCGCTTCGGCCGGAGTGCGGATGTCGGGTTCGCTGACGATCTCCATGAGCGGTGCCCCGGCCCGGTTGAGGTCGATGAGGGAGTATCCCTCGCCGGTCACGGGATCGACGCGATGGAGGAGGCGTCCGGTGTCCTCCTCCATGTGAATGCGCGTGATGCCAACGCGGCGCGGACCGTCCGCGGTCACGACGTCGAGGTAGCCGCCGGCGCAGATGGGGAGGTCGTACTGGGAGATCTGGTAGCCCTTGGGAAGGTCGGGATAGGGATAATTCTTGCGGTCGAACTTGCTGAAGGGTGCGATGCTGCAATGGAGGGCAAGGCCCGTCAGCGAGATGAGCTCGATGGCGCGCTCGTTTATCACAGGGAGGACACCGGGGGCACCGAGGCATACCGGGCAAACATGGGTGTTCGGCTCTGCACCGGAGTAGTCGGCGGCACAGCTGCAAAACATCTTGGAGTTGGTCAAGAGCTGGACGTGAACTTCGAGACCGATGATGGTCTCGTAGCGAGTAGCGGTGGCGGTCACAGGCGTAACTGGCCTCCCGGGGGCAACTTCGAGTATAGGTACGGCCCCGAACAGGGACAACGAACGCGTGCTGAGGTGCCAGACGTCTCGAGAGCCTGGCAGGTTCCATTCAATGCAGGAACAGGTGCGGGTCTCCAGCTGCGACCCGGCCAACATGCCAGAGGGGGAGGCCGTCGCGAGCGAAGGCTTGCTCAAGCTTTCGCGCCCGGCGCGCTGATGCACCGATAAGCAGCCCGCCCGATGTCTGTGGGTCGTAGGCGAGCGCTTCGTGGGTGGCATCGACACCCGGTGCAGACGTGACATGTGCCGCGAGCCATGCCCGGTTCCGGCTCTCACCGGCAGTATGAATATCGGCTTCGAAGGCTTCGATGATGCCGGGCAATGGGGGCAACGCGCTGACCGTTACCTCGACGGCGACGCCGGACTGGTCAGCCATCTCCCAGAGATGTCCGAGGAGCCCGAAACCAGTGACGTCGGTTGCCGCCCGGACGCCGGCTTCATGGCTGAGATGCGCAGCGTGCCGGTTCAGCGTGGTCATGGAAGCGACGGCGTCCTGGAGGAATCGGCCATCGGTGAGGACGCCCTTCTTGAGTGCCGAAAGCAAGGCGCCGGTTCCCAGGGGCTTGGTCAGGTACAGCCGATCGCCGGGCTTGAGCGCTGCCTTGCGGAACAGCTTCGAGGGCTTTGCGATGCCCGTGACGGCGAGGCCGAATTTTGGTTCCTCATCCCAGATTGTGTGACCGCCGGCGACCAACCCACCGGCTTCGGCAACCTTCTCGGCGGCGCCACGAAGGATTTCCGTCATGACGGACGGTGGCAGCCCTTCGGGAAATGCGGCGATGTTGAGAGCGAAGACCACTTCGCCGCCCATTGCAAAGACGTCCGACATCGCATTTGCGGCCGCGATAGCTCCGTAGGTGTAGGGGTCGTCGACGAGGGGCGCAAAAAAGTCGACCGTCGAAACCACCGCCGTTTCGCGATTGAGGCGATAAACAGCGGCATCGTCAGCCAGATCCATCCCAACCAGCAGGTTGGGATGGGCGGTCCGGTCGAATACGTCAGCGAGCGGCGCAAGAACTTGCGCCAGGGCCTCAGGCCCCGCCTTGGACGCTCAGCCGCCGCAGTCGGTGTAGTCGGTCAGCCGAATCGGCTTCTCATTCATCCGCTTCAGCGTAGCGAGGCGGCGGCCCCGTGTCGCAGGTTGCTTAGAATCGAGTGGTGGGGCTGAAACCGGAAGCAATCATGCAAGCGCTTGAACCGCTGTATGGGCGACCGGAAAACAGGCCGAGCGGCGATCCGGTGGCCGAGCTCGTACTCACGATACTCAGCCAGAACACCCACGACCGAAACAGCGGGAAGGCGTTTGTCCAACTCCTTACGACGTTCGGCAGCTGGGCGGAGATTGCGATGGCCGAAGAAGCGGAGGTTGTCGAAGCGATCCGGGGGGGCGGGCTGGCACAACAGAAGGGGCCCCGGATCCAGGGGGCGCTGTGTGGTGTTGCCCAACGGACCGGGGGTGACTTCCAGCTGGACTTCCTGCGCGATATGGAACTGGAGGAAGCCCGGACATGGCTTCGCTCGTTGCCGGGAGTTGGGCCCAAGACTGCAGCGTGTGTATTGCTCTTCGCTCTTGGCCTGCCTGCAATGCCTGTCGATACGCATGTCGAACGGGTAGCGAAGAGGCTGGGCCTGGTGCCCGGGAAGATGACGGCGGAGAAGGCGCATGCTGCGCTGGAGGCACTCGTCGATCCTTCGGATTACTACCGGTTCCACATGTTGCTTATCAAGCACGGGCGCCGGATCTGCGCGGCACGCAAGCCTGCCTGTCCGGCCTGTCCTCTCAGGCGGAGCTGCCCGGCGAGCGAGACTCGCTGACCGGATCGCCTGGAGCTTCGAATTCGGCAGGAGTTGGCTGCGGACTCGCGAAGGTGTCCGGCTGTTCCGGCGATCTGCCCCTGGCGACGGTGCGTTCGAGGATCGGCAAGAGATAGCCCACGGCGGCAAGGAACGCACCGACGGTAGTCACGACGAGGTAGTCTCGCCGAGGAACGACAAAGAAGCGTTCGAGGATCGCTGAGATCGCGCGGACGAACTCATCACCGCCGCCCTGGCGCCCGAACCAGTAGACCCCGGCAGCCATGAACACGACACCGGGTACCGCGCCGGCAAGGGTCGAGAGGCCGACTGCGCGGGCACCCGCCGCTGCCGGGCGACGGGCGAAGATGAGCGTGGCGGCGACGGCCGCCAGCAGGTAGGCGAGGATAGCCGTAGCCTCGGCGCGGCCATGCCAGCTCCCTGTCAGGAGGTTCACAATACGGTCCAACCACCACTCGGAGGTGAGGAATCCGAGATCCTGGGCTCCGGTCGAGTCGAAGGCGGTGAGGCCCCGGACATAGACGATTGCTGCAGACCTTTCGAGAATGAGCTCACGAAGCTCGGCGTCTTCAGTTTCGAGGAGTTCTGAGCGGGTCAATGTGACGGGTAACGGGAAGCCCGGAAGCGGGTACGCCGGCTCGTTATTTGCGATGGCAACGGCACGGGCACCCGGAAGACTGGTGGCGATATAGGTGTCGATATCGGTGAGCTCGGCGATTCCGATCTCGATCTGGTCCTGGACGCGCGGTGGGCTTGTGGCCTGCCAGAAGCCGAATGCACCGGTACCAATAAAGATGGATACGGCAAGGAGGGCGGTGAGCATTGACTGGCGTCCATCACCGCCGCTCGAGCGCATGCGGCCGAAGACGCGCTCACGCGCCTGGGCTCGGGGCTCGTCGGGATGATATTGCATGGGCCCGGTCAGGATAGGCGGATCACGACCGTACCGGCGATTCGGTCGTGGAGCGCACGGCGCCGGCGGTCGAATGCGGCGGAGAACAGCCCGAGGGCAATGAGCAGGAATGCGACGGCAACAGCCGCCCCGGCGAGCAGGGCCGAATCGCGGAAGGCGAACCCGGCGACGGCGCCGATAGCTGCGAAAAGCACGTAGATCAGCATCCCGAGAATCCGGGCGGCGGAACCGACAGCTCCGAGCCGGCGCCCATCAGAGCGAATGACCATGAGCTGCATCACGGACTGGCCGATAGTCTGGCCTTTCCAGGCGAAACCCACGAACAGGTAGAGGAGCGTTGCCGGGAGAATCGACCCAACGCAGCCCCAGAAGAGATTGATGGCCGTGTCGCTGGGGTCGACGCGCTCGAAGTTGCTGGAGACGAGGACCACGAGTGAGCCGATCGCGACGAGGAGCCCGGCGATGATGAAGAGGACGATGAGGTCGAGGATCGCCGCCGCAACACGAGCCTCAAAAGACGCATAGCGGTAGCGAGGTCGTTCGCGTGGCGCTGCAGGGGCGGCCCCGGGGCGGGCGGCAGTCGCGGCCATCTCGAAGGAGCGTAACGCCTGTCGTGGCCTCGATCGAGTGAAGCGGCTTGACGCGGGAGGCGAAGCTTGGGCTCTATAGTCGATCCATGCGGATGCCATTGAGACTCGTGCCGGCTGCGAGCGAATTTGTGGCAGAACCGTGGCGTCCCGCGGTGTGGGTGCAGGTTATCGCGCTTTCGGGATTGCTTGGGCTCGCCGGGGGGCTATTCCTCGTGGCTGTGTGGAACCCCGGACGGTTCGGTGAGTACCGCTACAGCCTCACTCGCTGGGAACTCGACAACCTCGTTGGGACGGTGTTCACGGTCCTTGACGTCGGCCCCAATCCCACGGGGGAGGAAGCAGACCTCGCCCTGCAGCGCTATTTCGCGCTCACCACGCGGATTCGGGCGGAGGAGGAGAGTCCAGCGCCGGATCTTGCGCTCATCGACACCCTGGTGAACGAACGGGCAACGTATGAAAACGACGTTGAGCGGATTGTTGAGGGCTATGTCGACGAGGCAGTCGCGAAAGCGGGACTGCGCGAGTCGCTTCCGCTCTTCGATGCGATCAAGGTGACCTGGCCACCGGTCGACTTCGAACTGGTCGGCCCGCCACGGCTGCTCATCACCTCGCCACGCGATCGCATCCTGCGCAGCGACCTGCTCCTCCGCAGCGACCTGAGCCTTGCGGAGGTGGAGGCGATTGAGACGGAGGCAGCCAACGATGAGACGTCATCGCTCATCGTGTCCATCGGCGGCATTGCGACATATCCGGCGATCGTCCGCGACAACCGTTCGTACGATTCGCTGCTGGACACGGCCGCCCACGAGTGGGTCCACCACTACCTGGCGTTTTATCCACTGGGACGTACGTGGGGATCGGGCGGCGATAGCGAGCCGCTGAATGAGACCACGGCGAACATCGCCGGTCGGGCCCTTGCTGAGATGATTCGCGCGGCACACCCGGTCGAGTTCCCAGATGAGATGGATGGGCGCGGACCGCCGGGCCCGGAGGTCACGGTCGATTTCCGGGAGGTTATGCAGCAATTGCGGCTCGATGTCGATGCGCTGCTTGAGGATAGGAAGGTCGAGGAGGCCGAGGCCCTTATGGAGGAGCGCCGCCGCTACCTGGAAGCGAACGGCATCTTCATCCGCAAGATCAACCAGGCGTACTTCGCGTTTTATGGCACGTACGCCGATTCCCCGGCCTCATCGAATCCTATCGGTCCGAAGATCGAGGAACTCTGGGACCTCACCGGCGACCTCCAGGTGTTCCTGACGCTGATGCGTGACGTGCAGAACGCGGATGACCTGGACGAGGTGCTCGGGCGGGTGAAAGCGCTATCGGCCGAACTGGGGGCGGGAGAATAGCCGGCGGCGCCTGATCGGTGGAACCCATCAGCAGTTTGATATTTCCGGGAAGCCACACTGGCTTGGAGAGCCAGGAGGGGTTGATCCAGCTGCATCGATGTACGTCCAACCAAGCGTGCTCCTTTCAAGGTTGGCGAGTACCCCCGTTCGGAGCGTCAAAAAGCTAGGACGTTGAAACGTACACTGTCTTGTCTCGCACTTGCTCATAGTCGGAGCGACTAAGGTAGTGGCACCACACGTGCTCGCCGGCAACATCCAGTCGCTCGTTCTTGTGGTCCTTCCAGGCTGCGACCTCGACGGATACACCTAATGCCCGCCGGTGCGCAACGAACTCAAGTGCAGGAATGAGATCGGTATC
>JAGQGZ010000132.1 GCA_020432105.1 Dehalococcoidia bacterium
TGCATCCAGAGATCAGAAAGGCGGAGCTGATCGAGGGAGTCGTATTCGTGGCATCACCGCTCAGCGCCGAACGGCACGGGGATCCCCACGCTGACATCATGGGCTGGCTCTTCCTCTACCGCCGGCGCCACCCGGAGCTTAAAGCCTCCGACAATGCGACGGTCCTCCTCGACGCTGACAACGAAGTGCAGCCCGATGCCGTGCTGCGCCGGGTGGAAGGCGGGACCAGCCAACTCACCTCCAGAGGCTTTATCCAGGGTCCACCTGAACTCATCATCGAGGTGGCAGCCAGTTCTGTTTCGAACGATCTGCACGACAAGATGAACGTCTACCGGCGCAATGGCGTGCGCGAATATGTGGTCTGGCGCGTCGACGACAAAGCGGTGGACTGGTTCCAGCTGGTGGACGGTGCGTATGTCCGTGTCGAACCCGATGCGGACGGCGTGATCGAGAGCGTTCAGTTCCCGGGGCTGCGCCTGGATACTCGTGCGCTCCTGGCTGGCGACATCGACGGTGTCGCAAAGGCCATTGAGCGCTAACTAGCTCCTCCCTCCTCCCTCCTCCCTTCTTCTGCCTTCGCCGTCTACGATGTCCGGGATGGACGAGGCTGCTCCCCAGCTGAAGCTGCTGCTGAAACAGCTCGACCTCGATCGCCTGGACCGCGACCTGTTCCTCGGTGACCCCGGTGGGGGCGAAGGGCGACTCTTTGGCGGCATGGTGGCGGCCCAATCGGTCATGGCCGCCTACATGACCGTCGACGAAGGCTCGCTGCACTCGATGCATGCCTACTTCTTGCGACCCGGGCGGCATGGCGTGCCGATTCGTTTCGTCGTCTACCGGATTCGCGATGGGCGCACCTTCACGACGCGGGACGTCGTCGCCCACCAGGCCGGCGAGGCAATCTTCCAGGTGACAACGAGTTTCACGAAACCGGAAGAGGGCTACGAATACCAGGAGCCTATGCCGCAGGTGCTGCCACCGGACGAATCACCGGGATGGGAGTGGGGCTGGAAACCGGAAGTGGGCGAAGAGAAACAGGCGGAGCGACGCTGGATGCGTGAACGGCCGCTGGAGATCCGCAATGCCGAGCCGGACTATGAAAAGCGCGAAGGCGAAACGCCGCGCCGCGCCGTATGGGTCAAGATGCGCGGGCCGCTTCCGGACGACGAACGCATCCACGCAGCCGCCATCGCCTACGCCAGCGATAGCGGCTTCCTGGCAACGGCGCGGCATGTGAACGCACCCGGCCGCAGCGCATCGGCCAGCCTCGATCATTCTGTCTGGTTCCACTACCCGCCACGATTCGATGACTGGCTGCTGTTCACCAGCCGCAGCACCATGGCCCACGCGGCACGGGCGCTGATCCAGGGTGAGATGTTCACGCGGGAGGGACGGCGCGTGGTCTCGGTGACGCAGGAAGGGCTTGTGCGGCGCCCGCGCGAGAGCCGGTAGCGACCGTTGCGGCAGCGTAGTATCGCAGCAATCCTGAGGAGGTTGACGCCGTGACCGAAACCGAATCGCTTATCCCACCCGAAGCCCTTGAGCAGATCGACAGGCTGGTGGGTGAGCCCCAGTCGGCAACGATCTCGAGGCGCGAATCGCAACGGTACGCATGGGCTGCCGGCGACCTCAATCCCATCTACTTCGACGAGGCCGCAGCCCGCGAAGCCGGCTACGACGGCCTGGTTGTTCCGCCCACCCTGCTCGGCTGGATCATGGAAGACGGGCGGCCGCTCGACCAGTTGCGCGAAGACGGGTTGTACAAGGGCCGGCGCCAGGGTATCGGGCTGCGAGTCAGCCGGACGATGTTCGGGGGCCAGGAGTACGACTTCGTCGAGCCCATCTATGTTGGCGACACGATCACTGCCGAGACGCGGCTCAAGGGCCTTGAAGAGAAGACCGGATCTTCGGGACCATTCGTGCTGACGACGCAGGAGACGACGTACACCAACCAGCACGGGCGGGTGGTCGCCAGGGGCCGCGTGCTCTCGATTGCGAGGTAGCGGGATGAGCCAGCGGTATTTCGAAGACGTGCATGAGGGCGACGAACTGCCGCCGATGGTGAAGAACGCCAGCCGGGCCCAGCTCTTCCTCTTCAGTGCGGCAACACAGAACCCTCACCGGATCCACTACGACCGGGAGTACGCGGCGGTCGAAGGGCACCCGGATGTGCTGGTACACGGCCCCCTGCAGGGCGCCTGGCTGAGCCAACTGGTGACGGACTGGGCCGGGCCGAAAGGCCGTGTTCTCAACGTCGGCTGGCAGAACCGCGCTCGCGGATTCCCCGAGCAGGACCTGACATGGAGGGGCAAGGTTACCGCGACTCGACGCGAGGGTAACCGGGGGATCGTCGAGCTCGAAATCGTCGAGACGAACCCGGAAGGACAGACGCTGGTGCCGGGAACAGCCACAGTCGCGCTACCGCTGCGGGGGAGCTAAAGCCTGGATTCGTGCACACGGATGGCCGAGGCTTGACGGGTGTCGAGCATGTGCCCACCGCCGGATCCAGTCCGGCGGAAGCGAGCGGGATCGGGCTGCTGGGAGAGCGCTCGCTGCACGCAGGACTGAAGCAGTACCTGGTGCAGCCGGGCGACCAATTGGAGGTCGGACTGGACCGCTTCGTCATCGACATCGTCCGGGGCGAACTGCTCATCGAGATCCAGACCCGGCACCTCTATTCCCAGCGCCCCAAGCTGCGTCGCCTGCTCCAGGAACATCAAGTCCGGGTCGTCCATCCCCTGCCAAAGGACCGCTGGATTGTCCGCGAGGATCGTGATGGCCGCCGGATTTCCCGGCGGAAGTCGCCCAAGCATGCGGGTATGCCCGATGTCTTCGGCGAACTTGTGCGCGTGGCCGACCTGGTAGCGCACCCCAACCTCACGCTGGAGGTGCTGCTCATCGACGAAGAACAGGTCTGGCGTGACGACGGGATGGGCAGCTGGCGAAGGCAGAAGTGGAGCCTTGCCGACCGTCGCCTCCTGGGGGTGCAGGAGTCGGCTGTGTTCGAAGTGGCAGCCGATTACGCCGCCCTGTTACCGCAACTCCCGGCAACGTTCACCAACGCCGAGCTGGCAAAGATGCCGGGGTGGCGTCCTCGGCTTGCCGGCCAGGCCACCTACGCCCTGCGCGCGATGGGGATGTTGGAAGTGGAAGGCAAGCAAGGCCGGAGCAACCTGTTCCGGCGAATCGGTGGCGAATAGCGGCCCAACGGATGAGCATCACCCCCGCTCCTGGCGAAGCACCCACCGATGGGGGAACGTCCTGGTGCCAGCTGGATCTACAACGTGGACGAGGTCACCGGCGAGCCGGGGCGAACGAGATGACCGGTGCCGGCGCCCAAGAGAAAAGCGTCCTTCGAGTGAAAGACGCTCTTCTGTTCCCTCCGGGCAGCCAGTTCAGGCTACGCGGCTTGTCGAATCGCCCGCTCCGCCTTCGGGATGCTCGACGGCATCAGCAAGGCGGTTGGCAAGGGCAATGGCCGCACTAATCGAGACGTACTCACCTGTGTTCCAGCGACTGCGCAGCTGGCGTGCCTGTTCTATGAGTTGCGAACGTTCCATGCGCCTCGCTCCCGACGCTTGTGATGAGAGAAGAATCGACGGGCAGGGCGCTACGGTATAGGGGAAATCTCACACAAGTGGCCCAGTTATCGGGAAAACCTATGGGAGGCGGCAGGTCATGTATGGCTCAGGACGTGACGCCAAGCAAAGCCCGGATCGCGCCGCCAAGTGATTCGAGCGTGAACGGCTTGGTGAGGAAAGCGTCGAAGAGCCCGGAGTCGATCCGCCCTTCAAGGTCTTCGGGGCCGTAGCCGCTGACCAGGGTGATGGGAATGGTGGCACCCATCGCCCGGATGGCCCGCGCAGCCTCCTGGCCGTCGAGGCCGGGCATCGTCAGGTCGAGCATCACCGCATCGATGCGACCGGCGTGTTTTTCGTAGAGGCGGACAGCTGTTTCGCCGTCGGGCGCCGTGAGTGCCTCGAATCCAAGCGCTTCAAGGCAGAGTGCAGCGAGCCCGAGGATCGACGATTCGTCGTCGGCGTAGAGAATGGTCCGGCGTCGCTTCAACGAATTGCTCCTTCCAGTTCGGCCGCTGCACCGGTTGATAGCTACAACGCTAGAACTTCAGGAGGGGGCCCCGGTATAGGTGGAATCCCGACCCTGTCGCGTTCCGGTTCGAATAGTGACAGGGAGCCATTCGGTTTCTTTACATGCAGCCCAACACTCGGGAGACCACACCTGGAGGTAGCCCCAGTGGCACTCACCCTTGTCGAAGCGAGCAAATTGAGCAACGACACCCTCGTTGCCGGTGTTATCGAGACCATGGCCCAGGAAAGCCCTGTGCTGCAGCGCCTGCCATTCATCGAGATCGCCGGGAACGGCCTGACCTACAACCGCGAAGACTCCGCTCCGACCGCCGCCTTCTACGACGTTGGCGACACCTGGAACGAGGACACACCGACCTTCGAGCAGGCTACGGCCGTGCTCAAAATCCTCGGCGGCGATGCCGACATCGATAATTTCCTGAAGACCACGCGCTCGAACATCCAGGACCTGGAGGCTGCCGTTGTCCAGTTGAAAGCCCGGGCTGTGCAGACGCTCTTCGACGATACCTTCGTCAACGGCGACGAGGGCAGCGACCCGAACAGCTTCGACGGTATCGACGCGCTGGCAACCGCGGGACAGACGGTGAGCATGGGCGCCAACGGCGATGTCCTGACACTCGAAAAGCTGGACGAACTGGTCGACAAGATCCGGGGCGGCAAACCGGACTTGCTGCTGATGAGCCGCCGAACCCGCCGCGAACTCAACGTCCTGGCGCGGACGAGCGGCACTTTCCTGGAGGCAGACCGCGACGACTTCGGGTCGATGATGCAGTTCTACGATGGCATCCCGATCGGGGTGAACGACTATATCGCCGACGACCAGACCGTTGGCACCAGCAACGATTGCAGCACGGTCTACGCCGTCCAGTTCGGCGAAGGTGCGCTCTCGGGGCTCACTGCGCCGGGCGGGCTTACCGTCGAACGCGTGGGCAGCCTGGAGACGAAGGATGCCTCCCGGATCAGGGTGAAGTGGTACGCAAGTGTGGCACTGTTCAACACGGTGAAGCTGGCAAAGCTCATCGGCATCCGCCCGTAGGCAGGACCTGTCCCCGCCCTCAATGCCCCTCCCGGGCCACAGTTCCGGGAGGGGCCCACCTCCAACCGCTATTGGCTAGACTTCGTACTGCAGTACGTGCGCACAGCGCACATACACCTGCAAGGCAACCGTCGTGCGCCACCTCAGGATCCCCCGCTCCCTCCTCGCGTACCTGCTCGCCGCGATCGCTGCGCTTTCGGTGACGCTTTCCGTTGCACAGGCATGGATGGCCCATGCTGTGTTCGACGAAGAACGATTTGCCACGATTGCTGTCCAGGTGTCACACCGCCAGGACATACAGCAAGAGTTGCGGCGTGTTCTTGTCAAGCAGATCATCCAGGCCCAGCCCGATCTCGTCTCTGTGCGGCCACTCCTCGAGACCGTGGTCGATGCCGTACTCGAAAGCGGCATCGCCCGCTCGGTAATCATCCGCGGAGCCCGTGAACTCCACGAGATCCTCTTCCAGGGTGACCGGCCCGATCTTGTCCTTGCCATTCCCGATGTCATGACGCTTATTGCCGCCGGTGTCCGTGCCTACGACCCGGATGTGGCCGACCGTATCCCGGGTGGTTCCACTGTGGGGACCGTTCCAATTACCGAACGCAACGCCGCCACTCGCATCCTTGAAATAAACAGCCAACTCGCCTTGCTGCGCTGGATCTTTGTAGGTATGGCCGTCGCCGCATTCGCCGGTGCGCTGCTGGTAGCACCAACCCGCCCACCAGTGGTGGCTGCAGCAGGACTCGGTCTGGTGGCCGGCGCCATCCTTACCTGGCTTGCCGTCGGCATTATCGAAGACATCATTCAGGACAGTATCGACGGCAACCCGGTAGCGGCGGATGCCGCTGCTGCCGTCTGGCGGCTCTATGCCGACGGGCTGATCTGGTGGATGTGGATTGTCGCCATGTGCGGCACCGTCATGGCCACGATTGCCAGCAGTGCCCAGGCGGCGATCCCTGCGCGCGAGCGCATCGAGGCTATCAACGCCTGGTTTATCTTCGCCTGGTCCGTGTGGTGGACGCGCGTCGTGCTTGCATCGGCACTGATGCTTCTGGGCACATTCCTGCTCTTCAGCCCCCTAGTGACAATCCGCGTTGCTACCCAGGCGGCGGGCCTTGCTTTGCTCTACCTGGGGGGCGTCGAAGTGTTTCGAGCCCTGGGCTTCACGCGCGTGCGGAGGCCACGGGTAGCAAGTCCGGCCGGGACCAGCTCTCCGCCAATTGCCGGACGCCTGGTCCAGGGATTCGCCGCCGCCTGTCTCGCCGGTGGTCTAATAACAATTGGCACGGTCTTCTGGATCAACCGAGGCTCACTCACTGTGGAGCAAGCCAGTGAGCCGCCTCCAATCGAGCACTGCAATGGCAGCGCCAACCTCTGCGATCGGCCCCTGGACAAGATCGCCTGGGCTGCCACACACAACTCGATGTCGGCGTCCGACGAGTCGGGCTGGTTCCTGGCCAACCAGACACGGGGCATTGCTCAGCAGCTTGAGGATGGTATCCGTGTCCTCCTCATCGATCTCTACTACGGCTATGCCACCAACAACGGCGTGCGCACGGATCCGGACGTTGGGAATGTCGCCGACCGGTTTGAAGGTGGACTCGGGCCGGAGGCGACTATTGCCCTCGCCAACCTCGTCAACCTGATCGGCCCGATACCGGAGGGCGGCGAGCCATCGCTCTACCTCTGCCATGGTTACTGCGAGCTTGGTGCAACCCCATTCCAACGAACGCTTGGCGAACTGAGCAGCTTTCTCGACAAGAACCCGCACGAGGTGGTGGGCCTTGTTCTGCAGGACTATGTTGATCCCTTCGACGTAGATGCGGCGCTTACTCGGGCCGGGCTCATCGACCTCGTTTACACGCTCTCGCCGGGTGAACCGCTACCCACACTGCGTGAAATGATCGAACTCGATCGTCGCATTTTCGTTCTCGCCGAAAACGTAGGCAGCCAGCCGGCTCCGGCCTGGTATCACGATGTCCTGAATTGGGTGCAGGAGACGCCCTATGTCTTTCGAACACCGGGAGACCTGAGCTGTCGGCCCAATCGTGGAGATGCTTCCGCGCCCTTCTTTCTCCTCAACCACTGGATCACGAGCGACCTGCCGGCCCCTCGCGATGGGGCGGTGCTCAACACTCGGGAATTCATCGTCGCGCGCGTCCATGAGTGCGAGGAAGTTCGCGCCCGACCCGTCAACTTCATCGCAGTCAACTTTTATGAAGTCGGAGACCTCGTGGGAGCCGTAGACGAACTCAACAGCGAAGAGTGAAATCCTGCGTTCCCATCCACCGATGTCCCACGAAGATCCCCCGGGAAACGAGAAGACCCCGCCCCGCCGGGTTTGGCGGAGCGGGGTCGCTCGAGGAGGGAACTCAGTTAGACCGGAGCCTAGTACATCTCCGGCGGCGGCGGCGGCGCCACTGCCCCAGCGGGCAGTTCGGCAACCAGTGCCTCTGTGGTCAACACCAGCGAGCTGATGCTGACGGCGTTTTCTACGGCCGACCGGGTGACCTTCACCGGGTCGACAATGCCGAGTTCGAACATGTCGCCCCAGACATCGGCATTGGCATCCCAGCCCTGTGTCGGGTCTTCGAGCTTCATGATCTTGTTGACGATGACCGAGCCTTCGAGACCGGCATTGTCGGCGATGATCCAGGCCGGGCCTTCGAGGGCTTCGGCGAGAATCTCGATACCGACCTTCTCGTCGGGATTCTTGGTCTTGGCGGCCAAAGCATAGAGAGCCTTGCGGGCCCGGATGAGGGCAACGCCACCGCCGGGCACAACGCCTTCATCGACGGCTGCGCGGGTGGCGCTGAGGGCGTCCTCCACGCGGGCTTTCTTCTCCTTCAGCTCAACCTCGGTAGCGGCGCCAACCTTGATCACGGCGACTCCACCGGCGAGCTTGGCCAGGCGCTCCTGCAGCTTTTCCCGGTCGAAGTCGCTTGTAGCGTCATCGATCTGGGCTTTGATCTGCTTGATCCGCGCCTGGATCGCCTCATCGGTGCCATGACCCTCGATGATCGTCGTGTCGTCCTTGTTGGCGACGACGCGCCGGGCACGGCCGAGGTCGGCAGCAGTTACTGCTTCCAGCGTGAGGCCGATGTCCTCGGTCACGAGGGTGCCACCGGTAAGCATGGA
>JAGQGZ010000133.1 GCA_020432105.1 Dehalococcoidia bacterium
CCGATGGAGGCACCGAACGGGATCGGCCTCAGTCCCGATGGCCGCACGCTGTACATCGCCGAGACGCCAACGGCTCGCGTCTGGGCCTGCACCCTGAACGGCCCCGGCGAGATTGCCGGCCGCTCGATCCTGGCAACGGTGACGGGTGTCGCGCCAACCAACCTCGCCCTACTCGATTCGCTCTGTGTCGACGGCGAGGGCAACGTCCTGGTAGCGACGCTCATACACGGCGGGATTACCTCGATCGCACCCGATGGCTCGCAGACGACCCACGAGCCCTGTCCGGACGTGCTCACCACCAACTGCTGCTTTGCCGGCCCAGACCTTCGGACCCTCTACGTCACCTGCAGCACAACGGGGAGGCTCCTCGCGTTCGACAACTGGCCGACGAAGGGACTCCGGCTCAATTTCCAGGCCTGAGGTTCCCTAGCCGGCTGCCTCAGCAATCAGCTGCACCTGCAGGGTCACGTCCTCTTCGACGCTGACAACACCCCCGATGTTGAGAAGCGGGATGCCGAAGTCTTCGTAGAGAAAGCTCGTGGTCGCCAGCGCTGAGATCACGTTGCCTTGACGCACGGCTTCGAGCTCCCACGAGACCTGGCGCTGGACACCTCTCAGTTCGAGGGTCCCGACGAGCGTCGCCACCACAGACTCACCATCCGCGATACCGCTCCATCCCTCGATCCTCTCGGCCGTGAACGTCGCCGTGGGGTGCTGCGACACCTGCAATGCCTCACGCACGCGGTTGTCGCGGCGGCCTTCGTCGCTTGTCAGCGTGGCCAACCCAACCCTAATCGTCGCCGGGACTGCCGGATCGAGACCTTCGGCGCCAAGTGAGAACTGGCCACTTACGTCGACCGTTGTCCCCTTCGCGGTCGACGGCACTCCCAGCCTGGCCAGTTGCTCGCCGGCGAAGTAGGCGGCCTCCGTCTGTCCGTCAACCGCAGGATGCTCCGCCACGATGACGAAGAGTTCGTATCCATCCGACGCTGTGACGCCCGGGGTGGTGCTGCCCGCCTCGTCCCGGGTCCCAGACGGCTCAACCGATGCGGACGGCGTGTCCGATGCCTCGGCGGCAGGAGTCTCGCGGAAGTCCTGGGGTGCTGTCGCCAGCTGGTTGTCTTCGCGGATGAAGAACCACCAGGCAGCCGCTGTAGCAAGCAGCAGGATGATTGCGGCAACAACGATGCGCGCGGGCCAGGTGGCAAGCAGACTCATGAATCCTTCATCCTCCCGTCTCGAGGTGGTCACTATCTCCGAACCAGGCGGTACCGTCCGCAACTGCCGGAAGTTCCCGTAAAGGTGCTGCTCCATCCCCGGCATACTTCGCCCGTATAGTCCCCTTCGATGGTTCTCCGTGGGCTCGCCCTCACCCTCGCCACCTGGGCGATCGGCGCCCTCCTGCTTCGCGCCACGCTCGTTCCCGCGCACCAGTGCCCCGACTACGGCCCCGATGCGTTCGAGGCCTCGGCTCAAGCCTCGGTCGCCTGGATAGAACGGTCACTGCAATCGGACGGCCGCTACGTGTACGAATACAACGCCGCGACTGATTCCTACCCCGACGACTACAACGAGGTCCGCCATGCGGGCGTGACCATGTCGCTGTACCAGTACGCTGCGGAGAGCGGCGACACCGGACCCATCGAGACTGCCGATATCGCGCTTCAGCGCATGATCGATATCTCGTTCGAACACGGCGACTGGCTCGCAATCCAGAACCCCGAGAACCGGACCGTGAAGCTCGGATCCACGTCACTCGCCCTGGCGGGGCTCGCATTGCGCCGCCACGCTACCGGCGATGATCAGTACGACGAGCTCATGCGTCGCTACGGGCGGTTCATCCTCGAGATGCAGCGCCCGGACGGTTCCTTCCTCAACTACTGGCTTCCCAACACCGGCGCACCCGACCCAACCGTTACCTCGAAATATGCGACCGGCGAAGCCTTCTGGGCGCTTGCACTCATGCACAACCTCTTTCCCGGTGAAGGCTGGGACGTGCCGGCCATTGCCGTAGCCGACTACCTCGCCCTCCACCGCGATGAGGTCGAACAGTTTGAGTTCCCGCCGTGGGCCGACCAGTGGGCCGCCTACGGCCTTTCCGAGATGCGGACCTGGCCGATCTCGGATGTCCAGGCGGACTACGCCCGTTCGCTCGCAGAGCGATTTGGCTTTCTCATTCGCGTGGAATCCCAGCGTTCTGACGCCTTGCTCGTGGAAGAGATCCACGGCGGTCCAACGCGCGCGGCGGGCCACGGAACCTGGGTAGAAGGTCTCACCTCGCTCTACCGGCTTGCCGCCGTCGACGACCGCCTCGCCGACATCCGCAGCGACCTGCGCGACCGAATCGACTGCGGCGCCGGCATGCTCGTCGACCGCCAGGTCACCTCCGACGCCGCAGCAACGTACGACGACCCATCGGTGGCAGAAGGCGCCTGGTTCAGCAACAACGTCACGCGAATGGACGACCAGCAACACGCGCTCTCGGGCCTTATCCGGGCGGCCGTGATCGCACGTAAGGAGCTTGAATGACCGACCCCTGGCAACTCTTCCTCGTCATGCTTGTGGCTGCCAACCCTGCGACCGGACTTCGCGCGGTGCTGCCCGGCAGCCTCCGGGAGCGCGTCCCGGCCGCCGCGGTTGCCGCCGGGCTCGCGATAACGATCGTTGTCGTCGCCGGGCTGGTAGCGGACTCCCTCCTCGAAGGTCTCGCTATCGAAGAGGAGACCGCCCGCATCGCCGCCGGGTTGGTCCTCGGCATCAGCGGCGGCCAGGCTGTCGTTCTCGGAGGTCCACTCGTTCGGGACACCCCGAGAGGCTGGCAGGCCGGCCTCTACCCCCTTGGTATCCCACTCGTGCTCAATGCTGCGATCCTCGCAGCTGTCATCGCCTTCAGCGCCAACCCTGATGCCGGAACGGGCCGCAGCATCGGATTCGCAGCCATCAGCGTGACCCTTACAGCGCTGGCGGCGCTGGTTCCGGCGCGGTTCGCCGGGCCGGCCGACGGTGTCGCCCGGCTCGTGGGCGCTGCTGCCATCCTCGTGGCGACGGCGATGGTCGTCTCCGGAGTGCGCGATGTATAGCCAGCCACCATCGCCGCTCCGCAGCCGGTAGCATTTGCCCATGACAACCAACGTCCTGGTCACAAATGACGACGGCATCGACGCACCCGGGCTCCACGCCCTCGCCCGTGCCTGCAGCGATGCGGGCGGTCACGTCTACATCGTGGCACCGCACCAGAACCAGAGCGCGGTGGGCGCCAGCATTACCCTGCGCCGCGAACTGCATTGGGCACAGCAGCCCGACTTCCCGGTGGCCGGCGTTGAAGCCTGGCATGTCACGGGCACCCCGGCCGATTGCGTGATGGTGGGCCTCCGCCAGATCGTGAAACACCGGATCAATCTCGTCGTCTCCGGCATCAACCATGGTGCCAACGTGGGCAACGACATCCTCGCCAGCGGCACAGTTGGCGGCGCCCTTCATGGCCATTTCCGGTCGATCACCTCCATCGCCTTTTCGCGGATCATGGACGACGCCGGCGGCGAAGATGCCGTCGTCGACTGGAGCACTGCCGAACTCGTCACCCGGGCGATGATCGGCAAAGTCCTCGACGGGACGGTGAAAGACGGTCAGTTCCTGAACGTGAACATCCCGGCCGTCCCCGCCGAAGAGATTGCCGGCACCCTGGTCACCCGCATGGGGCGGCGCGGCTTCATCGATCTCGAACAGGTGAGAGGTGACTCCGCCGTTGCCGAACGTACCCAGCAGACGTTGCACACCAACCCCCACACACCTCCCGGCACCGATATCTGGGCACTCGCAAATAACTACGTCAGCGTGACGCCACTCCATTCCAATCTCACCGAACACACCGCCATCGACCCCCTTAGCGACCTGCTCAACCGGGCCGCCGGCGACTGACTCGTTCGCCGAAATCGCCGCCCTGCTATTACACTCAGAGGCTGCATACGTACTTCTTTGGGGTCCCGTTGGCATGTCCGGACATAGCAAGTGGTCGACGATCAAGCGGAAGAAGGGTGCAGCCGATGCCAAGCGCGGCGCGCTCTTCACCAAGCTCTCCCGCGAACTCATCATTGCTGCGCGTGAAGGCGGCCCCGATGCGGGCATGAACTTCAAGCTCCGTCTCGCCATCCAGCGAGCCAAAGCCGCCAACATGCCCAACGACAACATCGACCGCGCCATTGCCAAGGCCACCGGTGGCGGCGACGGGGACAACTACGATGAGATCCTTTTCGAAGGCTATGGCCCCGGCGGCGCCGCGATTCTCGTCTCCACGCTGACCGATAACCGCAACCGCACCGTTGCCGAAGTTCGCCACCAGTTCAGCCGGGCGGGAGGAAACCTGGGCGAAACGGGCTCAGTTGGCTGGCAATTCGAAGCCAAGGGCCTGATTAGCGTCGCCGTCGGCGACCGTGATGCCGACGAAATCGCCCTCCAGGCCATCGACGCCGGAGCCGAGGATGTCGATATCCAGGGGGACACCATTGAGGTTCGCACCGAGCCAACGGACCTGGAGCCCGTTCGTCAGCAACTCGAGTCGGCCGGCTTCGCAATCGAAAATGCCGACTTCGCCATGGTCCCGAAAACGCCGATGGAACTGGACGAGAAGTCGGCCCTCCAGGCTCTCCGCCTGCTGGACGGCCTGGAAGAGCTTGAGGACGTCCAGCGGGTCTATTCCAACGCCGAGTTCTCGGACGACATCCTCACCGCCTACGCGTCATAGCGGCGCCCGGACGTAGGATGGCCCCATGCGTCTCATGGGAGTGGACCCCGGCCTGAACGCCACCGGTCTTGGCGTTATTGAGATCACCGGCGACAGCACTGCCCACGTGCATCACAGCGTGATCCGAACCCGGGCCGCCGACGAGCTGCCCTCCCGTATCTCCACCATCTACGAGGCGGTACGGATCGCCGCGATCGAATGGGGCGTCGCTGGCGCTGCAGTCGAGTCGTCGTTCGTCGGCAACAACGCCCGTTCCGCCATGCTGCTTGGGCACGCCCGGGCCGCTGCCATCCTTGGCCTTACGGCCGCCGGTGTGCCCGTTGCCGAATATGCGCCAAGGCTCGTAAAGCAGTCGGTGACCGGTTACGGCGCCGGCGACAAGTCCCAGGTCGCGCGGATGGTTGCCTTTCAACTGGGTCTCACCGAACTCCCAACCCCGGCCGACGCAAGCGATGCCCTGGCGATTGCCATCACCCACTGGGCCCAGTCACGGCTCTCGGCCCGGCTTTAGCCGAGTGCCTTCGCGATCTCGTCTCTATCCAGGTTCGGGCCCACGACGGAGCAATGGCTGGCTCCACGATTGATGACTCGCTGGGCCACCCGTTGCATCTCATCCCGGGTCACCGCCTCGATCCGCTCCACGTACTCATCAATCGACTCGATCTCGCCGCGTGTAAGCAGCTGCTCTCCATGCCGCTGGCCCAGCGAATGGGCGGTTTCGAGCCCAAGGCGGAAACGCCCGATCGTGTGATCCTTCGCTTTACGTAGTTCGTCCTCGCTCACCGGTTCGTTGGCCATCCGATCGGCCTCGTCAAGACAGACGGTGATCGTCTCCGCCAGCCTGTCGCGGTTCACCCCCGCTGAGATGTTGAACACCCCCGCATCCGCCAGATACCCATAGCCCGATCCTACCGAGTAGGCGAGGCCCCGCCGCTCCCGTACTTCCCGGAAGAGCCTCGATGACATGCCCGCGCCGAGAACGTCGTTCACCAGCCGAATCGCATAGCGGTCGGGATCGTGGCGCCCGAACATCGGCATTCCCAGGAACATGCTGCACTGGTCGATCTCCCGGCTATCGACCACCACCCGTTCGCCCTTGATCGATGGTTCGTAGGCGTCGACCACTGGCAGTTCACCATCGGCAAGTCCCTCGAATACGGGCGTCGCCAGTTCCACCACCCGCTCGTGGGCGACATTTCCCGCGACCGACACCACGATGTTCGAAGGGAGGTACCACTCGCTTATGTGGGCCACGAAGTCCGGCCGCTGCATCCGTTCCACCAGCTCGACGGAACCACCGACATCACGCCCGCAGGGCTGGTCACCGTAGACCGACTGGCCGATGAGACGGCCGGCCCAGGCTCCCGGGTTGTCGTGGTTGCGCTTCAGTTCCTGCTGCACCACCGTTCGCTCCCGGTCGATTTCCTCCTGGTCCAGCAGCGAGTTGAGCAACATATCGCCTGCCACGTCGAAGGCTTCCTCAAATCGCGTATACGGGACGATGTTCCAGTAGCAGGTGAACTCCTTGTTCGTATAGGCGTTGAGCGTCCCGCCTGCTCCCTCGATCGCCGAAGCAACCATCATCGCGTCCGGTCTCCGCTTAGTGCCCTTGAAGACCATATGCTCAAGAAAATGGGTGATCCCGTTCAGGCTCGCCGGTTCGCTCCGCGACCCAACCCCGACAAAGATGCTGGTCGAAACTGCCTGAGTGTGGGGAAGCGGCGTCGTCACGATCCGCAATCCGTTGGCCAGCGTCGTCAATTCCCAGGCTTTAGCCATTCTCGGCCTCCTTCACGGTCATCCCCGATCTGTTGCCGCACCTCATACGAAAAGCGATGCCAGGTAGGGCGAGAGGAATCGGCCCCCGGGGTCCATCCGTTCACGGATGGCGCCAAATGCATCCCATTCAGGATAGACGGCGCTCAGTTGCGCACGATCCATCGTGTTGAACTTGCCCCAATGCGATCTGCCCCCGTATTCCCAGAATATCGGCTGGATGTCCTCAAAGAACTCCCGGTACGGCAGGTGCGCCGCCTGGTGGAGCGAGATAGTGACCGAAGCCCGGCCTCCGTGTGGACTCAGCATCGCGTCATCGGCGGCCACCGTGCGGTATTCCACCGGCCACTGCACCGAAGCTGCATGCTTCGCCAGGAATCGTTCGCGAACCCGTGCAAAACACTCCGGTCCCGCCTCAGCCGGGATCGCATACTCCATCTCGTGGAACTTGTTCTCCCGCACCGAAGGGATGATCTGGGGGCTCCAGCCGATCCGTTCACCCTCCGAGCCAATGGCCGACTTTGAGTTGCCTGCCATCGATGCTTCCGTCGTGATATTCAGCACCTTATGGTAAGTCTTGTCATTTGCCGGCATCCAGAAGAACTCGTAGCTGCGATTCTCCGCTATCCGCGCATCGAGGTTCTCCATCGTCCCCGCAAATGGTTCGACCCACGTGCGCTCGTGCAGCCGGTAGGCGGGAAGGCACTGCAGCTCGATTTCCGTGAAGATGCCCAGCGCCCCAATCGAGACTCGCGCCGCCCGCAGGAGCTCCGGGTCGGCGCCGCAATCAACGAGCTCGCCGGCCCCATTGACCATCCGGATGTCCGTCACCCTCGATGGGATGTTTCCCAGTGTCCGGCCGGTACCGTGCGTGCCCGTCCCAACCGCGCCTGCGATGGCCTGGACGTCGATATCTCCCATGTTCTCCATGGCCAGGCCCTGTTCCAGCAGAACTGCACCTGCCGCCCTGATCTTCGTACCTGCGAGGAGCCGTGCCCGGTGCGTTTCGCGATCCGCCGAGACCAGTCCGCTCATCCTGTCCAACGAGACAAGCACCTGGTCCGTGCCGACGATGCCCGTCGACGAGTGGCCCGTGCCAACCACCCGAACCGTCTGTCCGTCTTCCCCTGCCTGTCGAACAACCGCTGACAGCTCGTCTTCCGTGCGGGGAAATACGATGGATTCCGGCCGGCACACCACTGCACCCGACCAGTTTGACCATGTTGAGACCATGCAACCTCCGGTGAGGCGCTAGTCTACCGGTAATGACGGCACTCGCAGCCCGCCTGGCCCCCAACTGGACTACTGTCGCCGGAGCACTCGAAGGAATCCTCGAGTTCCTCGGGGCGCCTTTGCCTCGCTACGCGGTCATGGGCCTCACCGCTCATGCCTGGCACTTCCACCTTGGCGAACGAGAAGGGATCGTCGCCCTGCCCTCGGGTCCAACCGACCTGGATTGGGATGCCATGCTCCGTCGCTATGCTCGAACCGGCTACCGCTGGGAGCGGTTTACGGCCCCGGCTACGGGACGCGAAGAGGCGATCGCCTGGGCAGCCGCGCGTCTCGAGAAAGGGCTGCCACTCATCGGCTGGGACATGCGACTGCACGATTTCGCCGTCGTCTACGGAATCGATCGTAGCGGGCGCGCATTTCTCGTGGATGACCGTGTGAGTGGGCAGACGGGGGACGTTGCCCCATGGG
>JAGQGZ010000134.1 GCA_020432105.1 Dehalococcoidia bacterium
AGCAAGGCTGCGCGAGACCTCATAGGTGAAGTCGACATGACCCGGTGTGTCGATGAGGTTGTACTGGTAGGTGACGCCATCGCTGGCCGTGTAGGTGACCCGGGCGGCGGCCGCCTTGATCGTGATCCCCTTCTCACGTTCCAGGTCCATCGAATCGAGCAATTGCTCGGCCATGTCGCGCTTGGCTACCGTGCCGGTCGACTCAAGAAGGCGATCGGCCAGCGTCGACTTGCCATGGTCGATGTGCGCGATGATGCAGAAGTTGCGGATACGCGTTTGGTCCACGAATCCAGTGTAGGGGGGTGATGGTTTAGGAGTGCCGCCTAGCGAAGCGCATCGACGAACTCGGGATGGGCTTCGAGGATGGCCCGCGAAACGAAGACAACTGAGTCGATATGGCGGCATTCTTCCATGGCGGCGCCAAGCACAGCAGCGCCAAGCTTCGCCGTCGCTTGCTCGCGCCACTCGTCAGTCAGGTCGGTACCAAGCTGCTCCGCGAGGTAGCTCGCTCCCGGGTCATTCAGCATCACCGCACATTCCTTGTCGGCGCCGGGGCCCTCGATGATGAAGTTGGCGAACGATGCGCCCATGATCGAGGAGCCGTCACCCGGCCCTTCGTAGGTGATTCGATACTCGGCTTCCGCCTGTGTCACTCCTGCCCCCTCGGCATCGCGATTTTTAGCGTTTCGGGCAGGCTTCCGAGCAATTGCTTCCGGGCCTGCACGCGAGTCTGGAGTCCCCAGATGTTGATGAATCCTACGGCAGCGGCCTGATCGTAGGTATCGCCCTTGTCGTAGGTTGCAAGGGCATGGTCATAGAGTGAGTCCGGTGCCTTGCGGCCGACCACCGTCGCTCGCCCTCGGCCCAGACGTAGACGGATCACCCCGGAAACGTGTCGCTGGGTGCTCCCCACATACGCCGCAATGTCCTGGTGGTGGGCACTGAACCAGAGGCCATTGTAAATAAGCTCCGAGTATTCGACACCAATCTGCTTCTTCAGCCGTAGCTGGTTCTTGCTCAGGGTCATCGCTTCCAGAGCGCGGTGGGCAGTATGCAGAATGATCGCTGCGGGTGCTTCATAGATCTCGCGGCTCTTGATGCCCACGAGCCGGTCCTCGATCTGGTCCAGCCGGCCGATTCCATGGGCGCCGCCAAGCTCGTTCAGCCGCTCCACCAGGGCGATAGCGCCCAGCTCGGCGCCGTCGAGTCGTACCGGCATCCCCCGGTCGAACTCAATCTCGACGTACTCCGGCGCCAGCGATACGGTCTCCGGATCCGCCGTCCACTCGTAGGCATCAGCGGGCGGCTCCACCCAGGGGTCTTCCAGTACGCCGGCCTCGGCGCTGCGTCCCCACATGTTCTCGTCGATGCTATAGGGGCCTTTCTGACCCCAGGGGATATCGATCCCGTGCTCCTTCAGGTACTCGATCTGGGTTTCGCGGGCCATCGCGTATTCACGCGTCGGCGCTACGATCTCCAACCCCGGGTCCAGCGTCTGGACGCCGACGTCGAAACGCACCTGGTCATTCCCCTTGCCGGTACAACCATGCGCAACGGCCGTCGCGCCCTCCTCGTGAGCGACATCCACCAGGAGCTTGGCCATCAGCGGCCTCGCCAATGCCGTGGCAAGTGGGTAGGCATCCTGGTAGATGGCCCCGGCAGCAAGCGCAGGGAAGGCGAAATATCGCAGGAAGTCGTCGCGGGCGTCGATGATGCGAACACTCACGGCGCCGGCCGCGACTCCGCGAGACTCGATGACGGGTTGCTCGCGGCTCTTGCCGACGTCGATGTTGAGGGCAACTACCTCCCAACCGCGTTCGAGCGACAGCCACTTGATGGCCGTGGTTGTATCGAGGCCGCCCGAGTAGGCGAGAACTAACTTAGGCACAGGTTCCATCCGTGATAGGAAGACGTTCTCTGAGTATGCCCGGCGACATCGATCCGGGACAGTGAGGGGATCACGACGGTCCGAGTTCCCGACGGGCCCGGGCTGTCCCATGCGCCCAGGCGTAGAGCGCCGCGGCCACCATCGCGGTGGAAAGCACCAGGGCCGCCACTGCGGCGAGTGCGACGGTGAAGACCTCCACCAGGGCCAGGATGAGGCAGCCGACGGCTGCCACGGCGACAATCACGCCACTTCGCTCCAGTACCGGCCCCGCATGGCGATGCGTGGAATACCAGGCGTCCTCACTTGAAAATGTGTAGGGCGTGCGAATACCGGCCCAACGATTCGGTGGCAGTGTGCCGTTCGTCGACTTGCGCCCAACGACTGCGAGGGCGCCTGCCCCCAGCGCCATCGCCAGGAACGCAACGACGAAACCGGTCACGCCCGCGCCGCTACTACCGCGGCGACTGCTTCTTCGAAGATCTGGCAAGCACGGTCGATCTCCTCATCCGTCACGTTGAGCGGTGGCATGAGACGGACAGCATTGGGCCGGACATTGTTCGCCAGCAAGCCTCGTTCGCGACACTCCACGACGACGTCTGCCGATACGTCCTCAGCAAGTGTGATTGCGAGGAGCAGACCCAGGCCACGAAGTCCCGTCACCATCGGCACCCGATCCTCGATCGCTGCAATCCGCTCGCGGATGCGCTCACTCGCCTGCGTTGCCCGTTGCGGCAATTCCTCATCGATGATGTGGCGCATGGTGGCCACCCCGGCCGCCGCCGCCAGCGGATTTGCACCAAACGTGGTGCCGTGGTCCCCCGGCACCAGATGGGCCGCCAGCTTATCCCGGGCAAGTATCGCACCGATGGGAACCCCACCGGCGAGGCCCTTGGCAAGGCAAACAATGTCGGGGTCGAGACCGTACTGCTCGTAGGCAAACAGCGTGCCCGTGCGCCCGTTGCCCGTCTGGATCTCGTCCAGCACCAGGAGAAGGTTGTTTTCGCGGCACCAGGCCTGGATCGCCGGAAGGAATCCGTCATCCGGCATATTCACGCCCCCCTCACCCTGGATCGGTTCGAGGAGGATGGCCACGGTTTGGTCGGTCGTCGCCTTCTTCACTGCCTCCAGGTCGTTCCAGTCGACATGGCTGAAGCCGGCCGGCAACGGCTCGAAGGGCTCGCGGTATCGTGCCGTACCGGTCGCCGCCAGCGCACCAAACGTCCGGCCGTGGAACCCGTTGTTGAAGGAAATGATGTGGTGGGCGCCGCCCCGCTCGTCATGTCCCCACCGGCGGGCAAGCTTGATCGCCGCCTCGATCGCCTCTGCTCCGCTGTTCAGGAACAGCACCCGGTCGAGCGTCGAATTAGCAACGAGCAGCTGGGCCAACTCAATCATCGGCTTCGTGTAGTAGAGGTTGGACGTGTGGATCAACGTGCCCGCCTGGTCTGCTACGGCCCTGGCAACAACCGGATGGCTATGCCCGAGAACGTTGACCGCGAGGCCCCCGACGAAGTCGAGGTATTCACGGCCATCGACATCCCAGACACGGGTGCCTTCGCCACGCTCCAGCACGATGGGCTGGCGGCCGTAGTTCTGAAACACCACGTCTCGTTCAGCGTCGATCCAGTCGGTCATGAAAAGCCTCGCTCCTTGAGGAATAAGAGGACGATGCTACGGCCAGAACACCCTGCACGAAAGCTGGCTAACTGAACGGCGCCTCGGCGAGCAGGATGGCATGGGTACCGGGCTCTTCGACCGAGGCGTCGCGCGACCAGGTTGTGTCGCGGAGCTCCCAGCCCTGGCGTTCATCGCTGAGCAACACATCCAGTGTGTGGCTCAGTTGGTCCTGCAGGGCCGGGCTCCGAATGGGCGTGAGCACTTCGATTCGTTCATCGAGATTTCGCTTCATCAGGTCGGCGCTCCCGATGTAGTACTCCGAGTCACCGCCGTTTCCAAACATATAGATCCGAGAATGCTCGAGGAACCGCCCAATGACGCTGCGGACGACGATGTTGTCGCTCAGGCCGGGCACACCGGGCCGAATCCGGCAAATACCCCGGATCACCAGTTCGACGCGCACTCCCGCCTGCGATGCCTCATACAACAGCCGCGTGAAGTCCTGGTCCTCCAGGGCGTTCATCTTGAATCGGAGCAAGGCCTTGCGGCCCGCCTTCGCATGGTCAATCTCGCGGCGAACGCGCCACTCAAGTTCGTCCCGCAGATTTGCCGGCGCCACAAGTAGTTCCCGGCTCTCCAACCGCGCCGACCCCGTCAGGTGATTAAAGATCCGGACGAGGTCACCACAAATGCTTGGGGCCGCTGTGAAGAGACCGAGATCGGTGTAGACGCGCGCCGTCCGCGAGTTGTAGTTTCCCGTCCCCACGTGGGCGTACATCCGAACGCCGTCCGGCTCCTCCCGCACGATGAGACTGATTTTGCAGTGGGTCTTGAGGCGGAAGGTGCCGTAGGCCACGTGGACGCCGGCGTTTTCGAGCTTGCGGGCCCAATCAATGTTGGTCGCCTCATCGAACCGGGCAGTCAATTCCACAAGGACGGCTACCTGCTTGCCGCGGCCCGCCGCATCGATTAGCGATTCGAGGATCGGCGAGTCCGGTGAGGTTCGATACATCGTGTGCTTGATCGCAAGCACATTCGGATCTTCCGACGCGATGTCGATGAAGCGAGAGACCGTCTGGTCGAACGACTCGTAGGGATGGTGAACCATCACATCGCCATCGCGAATTACCGAGAACACCGCCTCCTCTGAAGGGAGTCCTGAAAACGGGCCCGGTACGGCGGGCGTGAATGGCTCTTCCGCGAGGCCCGGGAGCGGCAGGTCGGCCAGCTGGGAGAGATCGGTGAGCCGCAGCGGCCCGGAAAGCAGATCGACATCTGACTCTGAGATTCCCAGTTCATGAAGGAGCATCTCCAGCTGGGCGGCCGGCACATCGCCAACGAGTTCGAGTGCGACCGCCTCAGCCAGGCGCCGCCGACGCAGCTCCGCTTCGACCAACTCAAGAAGATCCTCGGCGTCTTCACCCGGGCTCCCGATGTCGGCTGTCCGAAGCACACGGATCGACGACCAGCGGACCAACTCCATCCCCGGGAACAGGAGCCCGGCGTTGATCGCGATGAGTTCCTCCAGGCGGACGAAGCGCCGCTCATCCACGGCGACGAAGCGGGGCCGGTTTTGTGGGACCTTCACACGGGCGAATCGTTCCTCACCGGAATGCGACTGGCGCACGGTGAGCGCGAGCGAAAGCGTCTCGCTCGAAATGAATGGGAAGGGGTGCGCCGGGTCGACGATGAGCGGCGTCAGGATCGGGTAGATCGAGCTGGTGAAATAGTCCCGGAGCCTGTCGAGAGCGATCGGTTCAAGCGAATCGCAGGAGACAACTTCGATCCCTTCCCGGGCAAGCGCCGGGGCCAGTTCGCCGGTCCAGAGCCGTTCGACTTCCCGCCGCATTGCCACGCAGCGTTCCCGTACCAGTTGGGCCTGGCTGGCGATGGTTGCACCGTCGATGGTTGTTGCCTGGGGCTGCACACGCATCTGCCGGTGGAGCCAGCCAACCCTCTTGGCATAGAACTCATCGAGGTTGCTTGAGGTAATCGCCGCAAATCTAATCCGCTCGAGCAGGCGGACCCGCGGATCCTTCGCCTCCTCGAGCACCCGCTGGTTGAAGTCAAGCCAGCTCAGCTCGCGGTTCTGGTACAGCTCCGGGGTTGAAAGATCGAGAGCAGGCAACACATCTGCAGGGGACGCTCCCCCGGTTTCTTCGAGCAGGCTCATGGCACGCCACCCCGTCAGGTACGGGCATGGTAGCAAGCCGTTGGCGCCTATGGATCGTTATGGAACTATCAGCGTCCCGTGTTCGCCACGGTCAAGCAGGGCCCCGGCCCTCCTGCCATCAAGAATCCGCGCGGGCACCCCTCGGCGCGTGCTTTCCAGGCAGGCCCGAAGCTTCGGCACCATGCCTCCGCTGGCCACGCCGCTCGCAATGAGTGATTCTGCCTCGGCTGACGTCAGTCGCGGGACCACGTTACCGTCGGCACCCTGCACACCTGAGACATCAGTCATCAACACGAGCTCGGGCGAATCGAGTCCACCGGCGATAGCAGCGGCCACGGTATCGGCATTGACGTTCACCAGTTGTCGCTCCCCGCCTTCGCGGACAAAGCCCACCGGCCCGACGACCGGCATCACGCCGGCTGCCAGGAGTGCATGCAATGTCTCCAGCCGTACGCGCTCAGGCTCACCCACGCGCCCCAGCGCCGGGTCGCTTGGCCGGCATTCGACGGTATCCCCATCGACCCCGCAGAGGCCCGAAGCAAGTACTCCAGCATCCAGCAGCGAAGCCACAACGCGCTTGTTCACGAGGCCGGCATACACGGCGACGATGATCGGCAAGGCAGCGTCATCGGTGACGCGGAGCCCGTTTTCGAAACGCGACGGAATCTGCATCGCCTCGAGCCAGGCCGTCGCTTCAGCACCGCCACCATGAACGACCACCGGGATGTGGTCCGTCGCCGCGAACTTTGCAAGGTCGCTAAAGGTGTGCCCGGCGGCGCCGAGGGTGCTGCCGCCGATCTTGACCACGACCGGGGCACTCATGTGTGGTAGTCAGCGTTGATCGAAACGTATTCAGCCGTGAGATCACAACCCCAACCGGTGGCCTCGCCAGAGCCGACGCCAAGATCGACGGCGATCTGCACTTCAGTGCTCTGCATCGCAGCCGCTACAACTGCCGGGTCGAAGCTGGTTGGTCGCTGGTCCGCGAATACCTCGTGCCCGCAAATGGCGACGCGGACGCCGGGCTCCGAAACCTGGACGGTCGACCGCCCGACCACGGCAACCACCCGGCCCCAGTTGGGGTCAGCGCCGTGGACGGCCGACTTCAGCAGGTACGAGGTCGTCAGCAAGCGGACGAGTTCGCGCGCCTCCCTGTCGGAGGCGGCCCCGGTCACCGTCGCCTCGATGACCTTCGTGGCCCCCTCACCGTCGCGGGCAATCTCCTTTGCCAGGTAGATCGAGAGCTCGGTCACGGCAGCCTCGAACTCACCGGCAAGCGCATGTTCAGCATCGACAACGTCGCCACCGGCGGCGCCGTTGGCCAGCAGGATTGCCGTATCACTCGGGCTGGTGTCTCCATCCACGCTCACAAGGTTGAACGACCGGTCTACCGCCCGCGAGAGCACCTCCTGGAGAAACCCGGCCTCGACTGCCGCATCTGTGGCCATGAACGCCAGCATTGTGGCCATGTTCGGGTGGATCATCCCGGACCCCTTGGCGCAGCCGCCGAGCGTGTAGTCCCCGACCCGCAGCGACGCATGCTTCGCCCGGGTGTCGGTGGTCATGATCGAGCGGGCGAAGGCCGGCCCGCCTGCAGCCTCAACAACAATGCCTTCGATTCCCGCAGCAATCTTGTCCATGGGCAGGTACTCGCCGATCACCCCAGTACTGCAGACGAGTACGTCGGATGCATTGACGCCGTACTTTGCGCCCACGAGGTCGGCCATGGTTCGGCCATCAGTGATGCCCCGGCTACCGGTGCTGGCGTTCGCAATCGCCGCGTTGCAGACGATCGCCTGCGCCTGGCGGTCGGCGAGGTGGGCCCGGTTGATATCAACCGAAGCCGAGTGGAGACGGTTCTTCGTGAAAGTAGCCGCGGCACTGCACATCCGCTCGGAAAGGACGATGCCGATGTCCAGCTTTCCCTCGCCGTAGCTCTTCATGCCGGCATAGGTGGCACCGGCAGTGAAGCCCTTCGGCGATGTGACAGACCCTGTCGTATCGATTGCCATCGCTACGGGTAGACCGCCGCCGTGTCGAGCCCCATCGTCTCAGGCAACCCGAGCATCAAGTTCATGTTCTGTATCGCCTGGCCGGCAGCACCCTTCACAAGATTGTCCAGCACGCCAACTGCAACCAGCATGCCGTTTCGCTCATCCACCACCGGGTGGACGAGGCACATGTTGCTCCCGAGCGTGTGCTTCGTATGCGGTGGCTTCGTCGAGACCGCGGTGAACGGCGCGTCCGCATAGAACGACCGGTAGCAGTCTTCTACCTGCGCCTGGCTCACCGGCTTGGCCAGGGGTGCGTAGCAGGTCGCATGGATCCCGCGAGTCATGGGTACAAGGTGTGGTACGAAGGTCACGGCAGCGGGCAACGCTTCGCCGAGTGCCTCCAGTTCCTGCGCGATCTCCGGCTGGTGGTTGTGCGCGGCGATCTTGTAGGCCGAAACATCCTCGTTCACGTCGGAGTAGCTGAACCCGCCTCCCGAACCTCTCCCCGCCCCCGAAATACCCGACTTGGCGTCCACCACGATCC
>JAGQGZ010000135.1 GCA_020432105.1 Dehalococcoidia bacterium
AGAACGCACTCAGCCAGGAGCTCGCCTGGGCCATACTCGCTGCCGTCGCCGAGGCAGCAGTTGACGACAACGTCTGGGTAATCGCCGTCACCGGTTCGGGCGATGCCTTCTGTGCCGGGCTCGACCTCTCTCCCGACAATGCGCCCTACTCCCCCCTCACCCCGATGGATACTCAGCTCGACGATCTCGGCTGGGTCAGCCGGCTCTTCCTCGACCTCCGCCACGGCTGCGACAAGCCGATCATAGCCGGGATCAACGGCGTCGCTGTCGGCGCAGGCCTGTCTCTCGCACTCGCCGCCGACATTCGGATTATGGCCCGTAACGCCCGCCTCATGGCCGGCTATCCTCGCATAGGAGCCTCGCCCGACGGTGGCATGACGATCACCCTCTCCCAGCTCATCGGTTACGAACAGGCGATGCGCTTCCTTCTCGAGAACCGGACGGTCACCGGCGATGAGGCGCTTGCCCTGGGCATGGTCGGCGAAGTTGTCGACGACGACTCACTTGCGACTCGTCTGGCCGAGTACTGCCAGTTCATCGCTGAACGGTCACCGATCACCGCCCGCCTCACCAAGCGTGGCCTGCGTGAGGCAACCACTTCCCTCAACACCGAATCCCAACTTCGTTTCGAGGTGGCGAATATCCGTCGAGCCTTCGCCAGCGACGATGCGAAGGAGGCCCGGAAAGCCTTCTTCGAAAAGCGCGCACCGGTGTTCAAAGGCAAGTAGCGATGCTCCCCTGCTTGCACCGTAGCAGCGAATGCCTTTGACTTATGGGAAGATATGCGCCTATTCGTTGTTGCCGTACTCTGCCTCACCTGCATCGTGGCAGTCGGCTGTCGCAATCGCGACGAGGCACCCGGTTCCCCTGCTGCCTCACCCACGGTGTTGGCGGCCACCAGCACTCCAGTACCCCCGACGGACATCGTCACGGCCACGGCACAGCCGGCAACGAGTCCCCCGCCGTCGGTGCCCCCTGACGGCTTCGCGCGAGCCCCGGGCACGCACGAGCGCTCCCTGGCCCTCGATGGTCGCACCCGTGGCTACCTGGTCCACATTCCACCAGGCGTGGAGGCTGCCGGTCCGCTGCCGCTCGTTCTGGTCCTCCATGGCGGCGGTGGCAACGCCAACCAGGTGCGGCGCAGCACGGGGTTCGACGCCGTGGCCGACGAATACGGGTTCATTGCCGTCTTTCCTCACGGCAACGGCCGCCTCAGTGATGAATTCCTGCTTACCTGGAACGCTGGAAACTGTTGTAGCTATGCCCGCGATGCCGGTATCGACGACGTCTCCTTTCTCCGCGCCACGGTGGCGGCGGTCGTCGAGGAGTTCGGCGCCGACCCGGGCCGCATCTTCGCAACCGGCATGTCGAACGGCGGCATGATGAGCTACCGCCTCGCCTGTGACGCCGCCGACCTCTTCCTTGGCGTCGCACCCGTCGCCGGTGCGCTCAACCTGGATTGTCAGCCTTCCCGTCCCATCTCCCTCCTCGCCATTCACGGGACCGATGACCTTCACGTCCTCTATGAGGGGGGCGAACCCATCGAGCGCGCCGATCCCGCACCTCGCATCGACACGTCCGTTGCCGATGGCGTCGGCTTCTTCGTCGAACATGACCGTTGCCTTCCGGACGCCGCCACATCGATGCCCGCCATCTCGCAGGACGTCACCGTCGTCGTCGACGAGTGGACAGGCTGTACCGATGGCACTCGCGTCGCCCTCTATACGCTGCAGGGAGGCGTCCACGAATGGCCCGGTGATCGCCGGGCCACGGTCGCCAGGGATCTTGACGCTTCCCGGCTCATCTGGGAGTTCTTTTCCTCGCTTCCTTCCCGGTGATTTTTCATTGGACCCGGCCACCGCGTAGGCTATCGAGCCACATGGCCACCTATGTGCTGATGCTTACGCTCAACGCCGAGGGGCGGGATCGCATGCTGGCCGACCCTGACTCCCTCCTCCGCGTCCAGAACGAGATCGACTTGCCCGAAGTCGTAACGCTGGGCCTCTACGGCGTCCTCGGACGTTACGACTTCGTTTCCATCCTCGAAGCACCCGACAACAACTCCGCCGCCCGCTTCAGCCTCGAACTTGGTGTTCGCGCCGGCGCCCATATCGAGACGCTCCCCGCCGTACCTGTCGGCCACTTCCACGCACACAACTTCGAGACCTTCGAATTCAGCGACGAGGCCAGGGAACTCGACCCCTCGTCTTGACTCACTGCACCCGGGCCTCAGCTTCGATCGAAGTCGGCCTCGATTGGCTTCCGCGGCATCCTGTGCCGGAGCACGAGGTCGCGGACGGGATGGCTAGCGCCGCGAGGGCGGGCTCCCCAATCCACCCATCGGTGTCAGCTTGGTCATATCGATGTCGAGAAGGTATGGCCCGTCGTGGTCGATACCTCGCTTGAAGGCAGCATCGAACTCGGCCGCGCTGCCCACGCCCTCGCCTTCCATGCCCATCGCTTTCGCCACACCGACAAAGTCGGGCGTGCCCAGCTCAACCCCAAAGTTGCGGCCGTCGAACGTCCTCGCTTCGATCGTTCGCAGTACACCGTAGCCTCGGTCATTGAACACGCAGATCACCACCGGTGCCTTGTACTGGGCGGCCGTTGCCAGCTCGCTCAGGTTCAACATGAAGCCACCATCGCCCTGGATCAGCGCCGTCTTCTTGCCACTTCCGATTGCAGCGCCGAGGGCCAGCGGCAGCCCCGGCCCGATTGCCGCCGAGGTCGGGTGCATCGATGTCCGTGGCTCCAGTACCTCGATCAGGCGGTTGCCCCAGAGGTAGGCCGGGACCGTAGCGTCGCGGGCTATCACGCCGTCACGAGGCAACGCCGCCCGCATTGAGTCCATGATCGCTTCAAAGTCGGGGCCAATCTGTTGGCGGATACCCTGCCGCTGCTCGTCTCGGATCTCCTGGGCATGGTCCGCGAAGCCCGCCTCGTTCTTCGGTGACTCGAGTGCCTTGATCACCCCCGCAAGCCCCAGCCGCGCATCCGACACCACTGCCACGTCCGGCCGGTAGTTCCGCCCAATGACGCCCGGGTCCGCGTCGATATGGACCAGCTTCTGGCCCATCGGGGACGTCCAGTTACGGGTTGAGCCACCCTGGAAGCGCGTACCTACGGCCAGCACAACCTCGGCATCCGCCAGCACCTCGTCGAAGGCCGGCATGTTGAGCAATGGCCCCATCGCCAGCCGGTGGTCTTCCGGGATGACCCCGCGTCCATTGGTGGAGGTGAACACCGGCGCATCCAGCCGTTCCGCCAGTTGCCTCAATTCCTGGGTCGCCTCTGCCGTAATGACCCCGCCACCCGCGACAATCACCGTCTTTTTCGAACTGTTGAGTGCCTGCGCCGCCTGGACGATCGCATCAGCGGTCGGCTGGATGCGTGGCATTGCCTCCACATGCGGGATGTCGATGTTCGCTCGCGCGTACTGCAGGTCAACCGGGATCTCCACTGCGCCGGGCTGAGGGCGGCCCGTCGAAATGTCGGTGGCGACGCGAGTCACCACCTCCCCGATCTCTTCTGGCCGTCGCACCGATTCCGCCATCCGCGTCACTGTGCGCAGCATCGGGAGCTGATTCTCTGCCTCGTGCAGGAAGCCTTTGCCCTTCCCGTAGTACTGCGACTCGATCTGCCCCGTGATCATCATCACTTTGCTCGAAGCAAATCCGGCTTCGAAGAGCCCCGTCATCCCGTTCGTCGCGCCGGGCCCCGTAGAAGTAATCGCCACGCCCAGTTTCCCCGTGGCTCGGGAGTAGCCGTCCGCCATGTGCAGGGCGCCCTGCTCGTGCCGGACCCCAATCGTCTTGATCCCGCCTCCGCGCTCGATAGCGTCGTAGATTGGGATGTTGTGCACGCTGACGATCCCGAACACATGCTCTACGCCAAGGGCACGCAGCGTCTCGTAGACGGCTTCGCCGCCGGTCATCTCTCGCATAGTTGGTCTACCTCAAGGGCCCGGATGGTAGGTGCAGTCTACCCTTGCGGCGCTCTATTCGGCCGCTTCCACCACGGCCGACATGCTCCCCGCGCTGGTTTCCATCAGGGGATCGGCGCCGTAGCTGTGGATCTGTTCCTGCTTCTGTTCGACCTTTGCCCGGGCGTCCGTCATCACGATCGCCCGGCCGGCACTGTCCACAACACACGCGATCGCATAGCCCTTCTCGGGTGAATACCCGAAAAGGTCGTTCAGCATCCGGATCACGTACTGGTACGTGTGCGAGTCATCATCGAGCAGCACCAGGTGGTATGGCGGTTCCTGCTCAGATTCTGTCTCGTCGAGTACCCGCGTTCCCGGGCTCGTCGTGGTCCTTATCTCCGGCATGTGCTTGAGGCTCACAATAACTCGCCGGCCGTCGGGCTTTCCACTGGCCAGCTGTTTGAACACTGTAGGGACCGCTAGTCCCTTCCACCACGACCCGTACCATCCACTGCAGATGGACTGGTGGCGCATCGTTCACATTCTCTCGATGATCTGGCTGGGTGCAGGGCTCGGCGCGGTCTACCTCCCGATCCTTCGCGCCTGGGCCAGCAAAGACCTCGAGTACCAGGCCTATGCACTCATCGAAGCCGCCAACAGCGAGACCCGCGTCCTTCTCCCCGGCGCCATGGCAACCGGCACCACCGGCTTCTTCTGGGCCGTAGCCGCCGAATACAACTTCGTTCGCGACGGCTGGCTCGGCGCCCTCACCCTCAGCTTCATCGTCGTCTACCTGGTCTGTTTGCCTCTGCTTGGATTCGGACTCCGGCGTGCCCGGCTCGCTGTCCTCATCGCTCGCCGTGATGGCAAGACCGACGAACTTGCCGACGTCCTTGCCGACCGCGTTCCCATCGTTTTCGGCACCATTCTCGTCCTCAGCGTGCCCTTCATGGCCTGGCTCGCCATCTTCAAGCCCTTCTAACCGTCGTCCGCGATCCACATCGGGTTGTAGCAGGCCACCAACCGCTCACCGCTTGCGTCTGGCTCCAGGGGCGGCGCCGGCTCTGTTCGGCATCGGCTCATCGCCTTCTGACAGCGTGGCAGGAACGGGCAGTGTTCTACCGGCTCGGTCATCTCCGGCGGCGAACCCGGGATCGACGGCAGCTCACCCCGCAAAGCATCGAGTCGCGGCAATGTCGCCAGTAGCGCGGCCGTGTACGGGTGCAGCGGTTTGGGCATCACCGTTTCAGGCGTCCCCTTCTCCACAATTCGTCCGCCGTACACCACCGCAACCCGGTCGGCGATCTGGGCCACCACTCCGAAGTTGTGCGTAATCAAGAGGATGCTCGTCCCTCTCTCGCGTCGCAGCCGGTCGAGTTCCGCGAGGATCTGCGCCTGCACCGTTACATCCAGGGCGCTCGTCGGCTCGTCAGCGATGATCAGCTCCGGATCCAGGGCCGTCGCGATCGCGATCATCACTCGTTGGCACATGCCACCCGAAAGTTGAAACGGATAGGCTTTGGCCACGCGTTCGGCGTCGGCAAGCCCCGCTGCCGAGAGCAACGCTGGCACCCGCCGTTTCGCATCCTTCTTGCTGATCTCGAGGTGGCTCGTCAGGATCTCTGCTACCTGGTCGCCGACCGAGATCACCGGGTTCAGTCCGGCCACCGGGTCCTGGAAGATCATTGAGATCTGGCGCCCTCGCACCGTTCGCAGCTGATCATCGTTGAGGTCGAACAGCTGCTGTCCCTGGAACTCTACGGCGCCGGACGTGATCTGAGCCTCGCCGGGAAGCAGTTTCGGGATGGAGAGCGCAACCGTCGTCTTTCCGCTCCCCGATTCCCCCACCAGTGCCAGCACTTCACCCTTGTAGAGGTCCAGTGAAACGCCGTTGACCGCGTACGTTGTCTGCTCTTTTCCGCGGTACTGCACCGAAAGGTCGCGCACACGGAGAATGGGTTCCGGCATAGAGATGCTATAGCGCGGGACTGGCGACCCGTGCTACTTCCTCCTCATGGCCGGTTATCGCTAGGTGCTTGGCCGCAGCGACGAGACGAACCGGCCCTGGACTTCTACGTTCGAAGCCTCGGTATAGATAGGCTGCATCGTACTATTTGCCGGTTGCAGCCGCACACGGTCCCCTTCGAGGTAAAACCGCTTGAGCGTCACTTCGCCGCGATCCTTCAGCCAGACCGCAACCTTGTCGCCATTCTCCACCGCATTCACCGGCTCAAGGAACACGATGTCCCCGTCGTCGATCAGGTCCTCGACCATTGACGTGCCCTTCACACGGAGAGCAAACACGTTCTGATGCCCGCGAATCATGTCGTCCGTTACCGTGACGGTCTCCGCCGCATCTCCCGCCCAGCGGTCGCTCGTCGGCACCGGAATCGGTTGTCCCGCCGCAATCGTCCCCATCAGCGGAATGTCCACGACGCCCGCCCGCCTTCGCCGGCTCCCAAGCACCTCGATGCCCCGCGCAACTTCCCGGTCGCGGCGAATCGCACCCTTCTCTTCCAGCTTCCGCAGGTTGTAATCCACAACCGAAGTGCTGCTGATCTTGCAGCCGATCTGGATGTCCCGAATGCTCGGTGGGTAGTCATTCTCCTCCAGGAACTCCGCCAGGAAGTCCAGGATATCTTTCTGTTTCGGGGATAGGTCGTCCACATGCAGCCTCTACGAACGGATGTTCGCACGCCCAGTTAACAATCTTCGGGCACTTTCGTCAAACCTGTTCCGAACACCCGCGTTTGCCGCGCTCCCCGAATTCGCATACGTTCGCTCTTGGCGCGGCCCGCGCGGAGGCATCCATGAACCAGCCCGACCCTGAACGCATCGCTCTCGTTATCGCGGCCCACCCGGACGATGGCGACTTTGGCTGTGCTGGCTATGTTGCCCGGCTCGCCCGCGATGGGTGGGCCACTACCTTCCTCGTTTGCACCAATGGCGCCAAGGGGACCGAAGACCGTGATATGCCGCGTGAGCGCCTCATCTCCCTTCGCCGCGACGAACAGCGCGAAGCCTGTCGCCGAATGGGGGCTGGCGAAGTGCTCTTCCTCGACAACGAAGATGGTGAGCTTGCCTACGACCGTTCCTTTCTCGAATCAATTGTCAGGGTCATCCGAACCGTCCGGCCCCACACCGTCTTCACCCACGATCCGACCGACATCATCATCCGCGACAGCTTCATCAACCATCCCGACCACCGCGCTACCGGCACTGCCGCACTTGACGCCGTCTATCCCACCGCCCGCGACCACCTGAACTTTCCCGAACACCTCGATGAGGGCCTCGAGCCCCACAAGGTTCGACGCCTTCTTCTCTGGGGCAGCAACCACCCCAATTTCGATGTCGACATCACCGACGACGTTGATATCAAGATCGACGCTCTCACCGCTCACGTCACCCAGTTCGGCAACCGCGAGGACTTTGTCACCTTCAGCCGCGAACGCTGGAAGGACGAGAACGGCCGCTATATCGAGCAGTTCCGGAAAATCGACCTGCAGTTCTAGCGCCGCCCCTGCTGCACGTCTCCTGGTAGCCACTCGCTCTCCACTCCTTGCAGCGGAGACGCTGCCGATAATCACCACATGAGCAGCATCGCCCTGACCAGCGCCGTACCCGACGTTCGGCCCGTCACCGACATTCAGTCGGCCTTCGCCGTGGCTGCCGCCTCAAAGGCCATCCAGGCCCAGAAGGCCGTCGCCGAGGGCCTCATCGGCCTCATCGACCCGAACGTGGGCAACAACCTCAACGTCAGCGCCTGAACGGCCGGCGCCTTGCCGGGCTACCATCGGCATATGACGTCGCGCGAACGGATAGACGCACTCCTCGCTGCCGAGGGGATCGTTCTCACTCGCGTTGCCCCCGCGGTTGCACTGCCGCAAGCGCGCATCGCGGCGACCACCGCCCTCGACTCCGGCTACCTCGACGGGATGGACTGGATCACCGCCGCCTGGCTCTCCCGTTCCACCGATGCCACGCAGTTCCTTCGCGGTGCCCGCTCCGTCATCCTCGTCGCCCTTCCCTACCACTCGCCCGATCCCGCGCCACCCGGTGATGGCGTCACCCGCGGCCGGATCGCCCGCTATGCCCGTGGCCGCGATTACCACCGCGTTTTCGAGAAGGCCCTGCGCCGGGTAGCGAAGCAGATCCGCCAGGAGTTCGACGCCGGTGCGCGCCCCACCGTGGACTACGGTCCTCTCCTCGAACGTTCCTACGCGGCGACAGCGGGCCTCGGCTGGCTCGGCAAGTCCACCATGCT
>JAGQGZ010000136.1 GCA_020432105.1 Dehalococcoidia bacterium
TAAGGGTTGCCGATTCGAAGAGTTCATCGAGGGTGCCGAAACCGCCGGGCAAAACGATGAAGGCGTAGCTGTATTTCACCAGCATCACCTTGCGCACGAAGAAGTGGTCGAAGTGCACGCGTTTGTCGAGGTAGGGGTTGCCCTGCTGTTCGAACGGGAGGTTAATCGTGCAGCCGATACTGGCGCCACCGGCTTCCCTGGCGCCGCGGTTGGCGGCCTCCATGATCCCCGGGCCGCCACCGGTCATCACGGTGAAGCCGGCACGGGAGAAAGCGGCGCCGACCTCGCGTCCGAGGGCGTAGTAGGGGTGGCCATCGTGCATGCGGGCGGAGCCGAAGACGGTGACGCAGGGGCCGACGAAGTGGAGACCGCGAAAGCCCCGGACAAACTCCCAGGCGATGCGGAAGATGCGGACGAGTTCGGCCCAGCGGCTGCGCGGCCCCGAGAGAAAGAGCCGCTCGTCCTCAGCGGCGCGCCGGTCACGGGAATCGGGCATGGCTCGCAGCGTAAATGCCCGCGCGGGTAGAGGAGAGTGGGGTCTTCCGGGAATGGGGGAGGGATTAGCAATTGGTTTTCTAGTTTTTGCGTAGGAATTAGAAACCCGCAGCAAGGGTTTCTACGCGTTAGAACGCAGCGGAGACCGCGAGCCCGGACCGGTATCATCCCCGCATCTGCACCGGGGGGCCGCTATGCCATCGATCCGTGAGTTTGCCGAACGCGTCTGGAATGGGGAGGTGGATACGGTCGACGAGGCCCACCCCATCCGCTGGCTCGCCCTGGAAGGCGAGGAGATCGCCGACGGTGTGCTCTTCTATAAGGGAATAGCGGCGGCAACGGTGCTGGACTCGGGCGAATCGCTGGTGATGCTCGATACGGGCTCGGTGCAGGATACGCGGCGGCTGCACGGTGTGGTGCGGGACTGGAAGCCGAACCTGCGGCTGGCGGCAGCGGTGTTTTCCCACCACCACGTCGACCACATCTTCGGCGTTGGCCCTTTCGAAGAGGAGGCTGCCGCCCGGGGCGAACCGGCCCCGCTGGTCTACGGCCACGAGGCGATGGGCTGGCACCTCGACCGCTACCGTCGGATGACGGGCTGGAACACCGCGATCAACGTACGCCAGTTCGCCATCGCTGCCCCCAACTACCGCTGGCCGGCGGAGTTTCGCCATCCCGACGTGACCTACCGCGACCGCCTGTCGTTTCGCGAAGGCGAACTGACGCTGGAACTCCGGCACACGCGCGGCGAAACCGAGGATGCGACCTGGACCTGGGTGCCGGAGAAGGGGCTGCTGGCGCCGGGCGACCTCTTTATCTGGGCGGTGCCGAACGCGGGCAACCCCCAGAAGGTGCAGCGCTACATCGGCGAGTGGGCGGCCGGCCTGCGCGAGATGGCAGCACTGGGCGCCGAGCTGATGGTCGCCGGGCACGGGGTCCCGATCTTCGGTGCCGCCCGCATCCACGAAGCACTGACGGACACGGCCAACCTGCTCGACAGCATCGAACAGCAGGTCGTGGCGATGATGAACACGGGCGCCTCGCTCGATACCGTGCTGCACTCCGTCGAGGTGCCGGCAGGGCTGCTGGACAAGCCGTATCTGCGGGCCGTCTACGACCATCCGGAGTTCCTGGTGCGGAACGTCTGGCGGCTCTACGGCGGCTGGCACGATGGTGAGCCCGACAACCTGATGCCGGCCCCCCGAGCACAGCAGGCGCGGGCCTGGGTGGAGCTCGCGGGCGGCGTCGAAAACGTGCTGGCGAAGGTGCGGGCCCTACGCGATGAGGGAGACCTCCGCCTGGCCTGTCACCTGGTCGAATACGCCGTGATCGCCGAGCCCGGGTCGGGGGCAGCCCACGAACTGCGGACCGAGGTCTACCGGGCGCGATCGCAGCAGCAGACCTCGTCGATGGCGCGGAACATCATGAACCACGCGGCGATGGCAAGTGAGCAGGGGAAGCGGGACCTGGCGGGCGATTGGTAGCCGCGAAGGGCAAGCTCGCCGCCGGTCGCCGAAAGATTGGGGTGATCGCCCCCTATGCGATCCCTGCGCCCCGGGCCCAACGCATCCGATGATCGGGACAGGACCATGACGATGCGTGACCTGAGAGAACCGGAAGAGTGCGACGGCATCACCCGCGCGGCAGTGGATGCCAAGGAGTGGGAGATTGCCTGCGGCGCCGAGAACTGCGGCGCCTTCCTTGCCGATGCTTCGTGGTACGACATGCAGATGGCAATGATCCTGAACTCGAGCGATGAATCGGCCGCACGCGAGGCGATGGCCCACCTGCCCCCGGTACGCTTCCGGCGGTTCCGGATGCATGCCCTGTTTCCGCCCAGCTGGTCACGCGGCGACGATGGCGTCTGGCAGGCCCAGGCCGCCAGCCCGGTCGTCACCCACAAGCGCCACGGCACCGGTGACGCGGATGTATTCAAGCAGCGCTACATCCGGGGGCGTTTGCGCCAGGCGGAGCTGAGCCAGGAGGCGATGCCGCCGGCAAAGGTGCGCTGTCCGGTCTGCGGCACCGTCCAGATCATCGAACGGCGGGTGCGTTCGGGAGCACCGGCGCTCGTGCCGGATGAGAAGGCCAGCTAGCGTTCGAAGACGCGTTTCAGCTTTCGCAAGTGGCTGTGACCCGGCCCGAAGAAGCGGTGCGAACCGTACTTGGCGGCGCGGGAAATACGTCGTGGCGTGGCACGCCATATCGGTCCCACCTGCTGCACCCGGCGGCCTATACTCCCCGGCATGGAAATCGACCTTGAGTGCCGGGAGTCGGTGGATGACCCGGCGGGATACTTCGCGAGGGCGCGGGAGGCCGGAGGCGGTGTGCAGTGGAGCGAGCGTCACCGGGCGTGGCTGCTGTTGTCGCACGAGCAGGTGGAAGCGGGCTTTAAGGACTGGGAGCGCCTGTCGTCGGACAAGATGGACTCGTTCGAGCGGGTGGCACGGCGGCGGTCGGAGGCGTTCAACAAAGTGGTGGAGTTGCTCAGCGGCTGGATGAACTTCCGTGACCCGCCGGTGCACGACCGCCTGCGCGAGCCGGTGCGGCGGGCCTTCACGCCGCGGGCCCTGGAGTCGCTTGAGCAGGATGTCGAGGAGATCGTGGCGGCGACGCTCGATGCCTTCCCGGAGGATGGCGCTGACTTGATGGGCGACTACGCGCGCATCGTCCCGGCGCTGGTGATAGCGGCGATGCTGGGCGTGGAGCCGGGCGAGAGGTACCGGTTCCAGCGCTGGTCGGACGACCTCGCTCACCTCGTCTTCAGCATGAATCCAGCGGATGAGACCGACGAGCAGCCGATCCTCTGGTCGACAGGGGAGTTCACGGAGTTCTTCAGCGAGCGGATTGAACAGGAGCGGAGACACCCGACGGGGAGCCTGCTGACGACGATCGTGGAGCAGAGCGGCAACGAGCTTTCACCGCTGGAACTGGTGGGGGCCTGCACCCTCCTCCTCTTCGGCGGGCACGAGACAACGACCATCCTGATGAGCAACGCTTTCGCCATCCTGCTCGAACAGCCGGACCTGCAGGCGTGGCTGCGCGAACACCCGGAGGCGGATCGCAGCGCCGTTGAGGAGTTCGCACGCGTAGGCGGTCCGGCCCGGGCGCTCCCCCGCAAGGTGACGGTCGACCACGAGCGTGCCGGCCAGCAGTTGCGAAAGGGGCAGAACGCCTACCTTTGCGTTGCCGCCGCCAACCACGACCCCGCCCTATTCCGGGAGCCGGGCGCCATCGACCTCGAGCGCGACCCGAACCCCCATCTTGGGTTCGGCTGGGGACTGCACTACTGCCTCGGCGGGACACTCGCGCGAATCGAGACACGGATCGCAATCCGGCGGCTGCTGGAGCGATACGGCACGATCGAGCCGGCGATACCGGTCCCCCGGGTACGGGCGAGCAGTATGGGATTCGGGCGACGGCCGCTGGCGGCCAGGCTCTCCCGCTAGTTCGCCGCCGGCAACCGAAGGACGAAGCTCGCGCCGCCATCAGTGTCAGCGAGCCCGAGCGTGCCGCCGTGGCTTTCGGCGATGGTTCGGGCAATGGCGAGACCGAGCCCCGCTCCACCCGACCCACGCGCGCGGGCTGAATCGGCCCGGGCAAACCGCTCAAAGATTCGGCTGCGCTCCGCCGGTGGAACGCCCGGACCATCGTCTTGCACCGTCAGCACCACTTCGCCGTCTGCCTCCCGGAGCGTGACGACGACACGCGCGGCCGCGTGCCTGACCGCGTTTTCGAGCAGGTTCCGGACAACCCGAAGGAGCTGTTCGGCGTTGCCGCGCACCTGGCCGGCGGAGACCGCGCTGGTATCCACCGCTGCGCGGCTTCCGATCTCCCGGAGGCGCACGGCCTCGCCGAGCACGATGTCATCGAGGTCGACGCTGCTGGACTGCGTGGCGAGTTGCCCTGCATCGCTGCGGGCGAGGATGAGGAGGTCGTCGACAAGCCGCTGCATGCGGATGACTTCGTCGAGCAGGTGCCTGGTCCCTTCGTCGCCATCCACTTCGAGTTGCACGCGCAGACTGGCGAGGGGACTGCGGAGCTCATGGGCGGCATCGGCGACGAAGCGCTCCTGGCGCTGGTAGGCATCTTGCAGGCGGCCAAGCATCTCGTTCATCGTCTCGGCCAGCCGGGCGATCTCGTCGCGTGAGCGGGGAACGGGGACGCGGCGGTCCAGTTGCTGGCCCCCGATCGAGGCGACTTCACGACGAATCGACTCCACCGGTGCCAGCGCCCGGCCGACCACCACCCAGGTTCCCCCGGCTACGACGATAGAAAGCAACGGTACGCCAACCTGGAGGATGCCCCTGAGCGCGTCGGTCGTCTCATGCACATCGTCCAGGCTGCCGGCGATGAGCATGGTGAACGATTGGCCGGGCGTTTCGACGGTCCGGGCGAGCACCCGGAAGCCCTCGTTAAGGTCGACGGGCACATCGGTAGCCCTGACCACGACCGTTTCACCCGGAGGTGGCCGCAATACTGAAATTGGCGGGGCACCGGCAACGTTTTCGCTGGCGGCGACGATCCTGTCATCGCTATCGAGAATCTGGATGACCGACGCCTCATCGTCGGCGACCGCGAGCGAGTCGGGGAAGGCCCCGCGACGGAGGAGGCTCTCGATGTCGTCGGCGCGGACGCGAATGGACGTATCGACGTTGTCGGTGAGGGAGTCGCGGACCAGCACGACCAGGGCGAACGCGGCGACTGCGAGGGCGAGGAAGACGATGGCGGTGGCGGCCAGTGTCGCTCGCAGTCGCATCGAACCGATAGCCGCGCGAAGCCTGGTCATCAATCGGCGCTCAGCCGATAGCCTGCGCCACGCACGGTCTCGATGCTCGTAGTGGCGAAGGGTTCGTCGATCTTGCGGCGCAGGCGACGAATGTAGACCTCGACGATGTTCGGGTCGCCTTCGAAGGCGAAGTCCCAGACGTTGTCCAGGATCTCCGGCTTCGACACGACAACGCCGGCCCGGCGGACAAGGAACTCCAGCACCGAGAACTCGCGGGCGGTAAGGGCGATCTCCGTCCCGTCGCGGCTGCAGCGCCGGGCGGCCGGGTCGAGGCTGAGGTTGCCGGCTGTGAGTGCCGGGGCCCGCTCACCCGACCCGCGCCGGAGCAGGGCCCGGATGCGGGCAACCAGCACCGCGAAGGAAAACGGCTTGCTCAGGTAGTCGTCGGCACCGTTGTCGAGCGAGCGAACCTCGTCGCCGGGAGCGTCGCGGGCCGTGAGCATGAGGATGGGCGTCCAGTTGCCGGCCTGCCGCAGCTTCGCGCAGACGTCAAAACCGCTCTGGCCCGGCAACATGATGTCGAGCACGATGGCGTCGTATGGGCTCTCGAGGGCCATCCACTCGCCATCGTCGCCGTCGAGGGCGATGTCGACCGCGAACCCCTCGGACTCGAGCCCGCGCTTTATCGCCGCCGCCAGGCGCTTCTCGTCCTCGACCACCAGGATCCTGCTCATCTGATCCCAGTATTGCTGAACCGAAGCTGAACGCGGGCTGAACGCCATTCAGCAGCCGTTCAGATCGTGTTCAGTAGCTTCGTCTCCGAAAAGCGAGGCCAGAAGGGCCCGCCGCAAGGAGCGAAGAGATGCAACGAGTATTGGCCAGCCTGATGGTGGTGGCCCTGAGTTTGGGGCTGCTTGCAGCCTGCGGGAACGGCAACAAGGACAACGGCGAGGGGGCTCCGGATGCCACGCCGGTGATCGACCCCGGCGACGGTGGCAACTACACCGCGGACCTGGACCCTGCCGACTTCGTCGAGCGCATCGACAACCCCTACCTTCCATTCGTACCCGGCTCCACCTGGGTCTACGAGTCGAGCGATGGGGCCGAGCGGATTGAAATCGAGGTGCTGGCTGAGACGCGCGACATTCTCGGCATCGCCGCCACGATCGTCCGCGACACCGTGACCGACGAGGGTGAACTGGTGGAGGATACCTACGACTGGTATGCGCAGGACAAGGCGGGCAACGTCTGGTATCTCGGCGAGGATTCGACCGAGTATGCGGACGGGAAGCCCGTCAGCAAGCACGGGTCATGGGAAGCCGGCGTCGACGGTGCCCTGGCCGGGATCATCATGCAGGCGAACCCGGCCGTCGGTCAGGCGTATCGGCAGGAGTACTACAAGGACGAAGCCGAGGACCTGGCCAAGGTGATCGCCGTGGGCGGAAGCCAATCAATCACCTTCGGCGACTTCGATGAAGTGGTCACGATCCAGGAGTGGACGCCGCTTGAACCGGCGGTAGTGGAGAACAAGTTCTTCGCGCCCGGTGTCGGCGCCATCCTCGAGGAGAAGGTCCTGGGCGAGGAAGGTCGCGTCGAGCTCGTGAGCTACAACCCCGCCAGATAGTCCATACTACGGTCGCCGGAGGTCGCTATGGCGGATCTTGAATCCAGGGTCCAGCGCCTGGAAGACATCGAAGCGATTCGTTCTCTGAAGATGCGTTATTGCGACCTCTGTGACCGTGGCTACGATGCCGCCGCCCTCACTGCTCTCTTCACAGACGATGCGGTGTGGGACGGTGGCATATTCGGGCGCTATGAAGGTGAGCGCCGTATTCGCCGCTTTTTCGAAGCAACCGGCGGCATCGTCCGCTTCGCCCGCCACTACGTGACGAACTCCGTGATCGATGTTGCCGGCGAGAGCGCCACAGGCCGCTGGTACCTGCTGCAAACGGCAACGATGCCGGGTGAAGACGGCGACCGTGCAATATGGGGTTCGGGCCGCTACGACGAGGTCTATATAAGGACGCCGGAGGGCTGGAAGTTCCAGTCGGTGGTGCTCGACTGGGCGTTCTGGACCCCGCACGACGAAGGCTGGGTCAGGCTCCAGTTCCTCCAGTAGGCGATACTCCGGGCATGAAGTTGCGTACCGGTGACCCCTGGATGTCCGCAATCGACTATTCGCGGAGCCTGCACGGCCTCTCGATCAACCTGTTGGTGGCCAGCATTGAACCCGCTGTCCGGTTTGGGACCGAGGTGATTGGAGCAGAGGCCGTCTATTCCGACCCGGACTTCGCGGTGATGGTCTACGCCGGCCAGGAGTGGATGCTGCATGCCGACCACACCTACGAAGCGCATCCCCACGCCATGCGTACGCACGACGCCGGTGCCCGTGGGGCCGGGCTCGAAATCCGCATTCATGGTCGAAGCCCGGACGAAGCGGCCCGCGCAGCGACGGCCCTGGGTTGCGAAATCCTTACCCCACCGGCGGACAAGGCCCACGGTATGCGCGAGACGTACATCCTCGACCCGGACGGCTACACCTGGGTGGTGGACGAATACATCGGGCCGCCGGGCAAATGAGGGGCACGAGACCGCGAGCGATCTGTTTCGACCTCGACGACACCCTGCTCGACGGGGGCCGCTTTCTACCGACAGTGGATGCGACCTGCCGCGAGCTGGCGAGGCACCTGGGCGATGTCACGGCGGAACAGCTACAGCGGGCGAACGGCCAGGCTTTCAGCGAGACCTGGCGTGAACTGGATGAACCCTGGACGCTCGGGAAGGTCGAAACGCCGGTGATTAT
>JAGQGZ010000137.1 GCA_020432105.1 Dehalococcoidia bacterium
TTGCCATCGTGGCTGATGATCGTCCCATTGAGGGCAAGGGGAGCCGCGGGCCCGCTGGTAACGAGGAATACTGAGGCGCCGTCATCTACTTCGAGATGCATGTCTGTATCATCGACGGGTCACCGGGTCTCCCGCAGTGCTTCGTAGGAAAGACGGATGAAGTGCCAAAAGCCCCGGGTGAGCGCCGGGCAGTGAGCTTCGTGGTGGGGTAACGCAGCCAGGAATCCCCGTTCGCGATATCCGCGAGTTTCGAGCCAGATGCTAGGCGGCTCTTGATTCCGGAGCTCGGCCGTGCAGGGGCTATTCGAAGAACGCCAGACCGGCCGAGATATTGTCGGGGCCGCCGGCGGCGTTGGCGGCATCAATGAGGCGTGCGCAGGCGCTGAGAGGATCGGGAGCGGCCTCAACGAGCCTCGCTATTTCCTCTTCTCGCAGTGGGCCATAAAGCCCGTCGCTGCAGACGAGGTAGCGATCACGAGATGCGACGGGTGCAGGCCCCACGATGTCTGGCTCGAAGTCAGGTTCGACGCCAACGCAGCGGGTGAGCTGGTTGCGGCGGGGATCGGAGGAAAGCTCGTCGGGGGTGAGCAATCCCTGGCGTACGAGGTCGGCGCCAACACTGTGGTCCTGCGTGAGCTGTTGGAGAACGCCGTCACGCAAACGGTATGCGCGCGAGTCTCCGATGTTGTAGCTGAGGACCCCGGCGCTGTTGAATAGCAGGCCGACGGCGGTCGTCCCCATGGTCTTCTGGGAGTCGCCTTCCGCGGCCTGAACGAACTCGCTGTTGGCGTTACCGAGGGCGGCGACAATGCGTTCGATGGGACTTTCCGAATCGAGGGTGACAAGCGCCTGCCGGATGCGCTGCAGCGCGTGGCGGCTGGCCACGGCCCCGTTCGCGAGCCCACCGAGGCCGTCGGCGATGGCAAGGAGCATCTGTTGGCCGTCGCCGAAGCACAGGGCGAGGACTGCGTCCTGGTTCTCCGTGCGCTGGCGGCCCCGGTTCGTTAGGACAGCGATGTGGGGAAGCACCATCACATATTCGCACGGTTGCCTGCGAGGGGCATGACCATCGTCCGGTCGGTATGGTTGTGACAAAACGAACAAAGGAAAACGGGACATGGCAGAGGCGGCAATTTCGAACGTGGCGACGCGCCCAGAAGACGTTGGCATCGATGGTGGAAAACTGGAGCAACTGTTCAAGCGGGTGGAGCGCGATGTAGCGGAAGGGCTGCTGCCGAGCGCCCAGGTGGCAATAGCCCGCCATGGCCGCCTGGCCGGCTTTCGGACATTCGGCAGAGCGGTGCAGGGTGGCCAGGAACAGACAGCGACCAACGAAACGCTCTACATGATCTACTCGGCCACCAAGGGGATTGTAGGTGCCGCAGTCTGGACGCTCTTCGAGGACGGCCTTCTTCGCCTTGATGAGAAGGTCAGCGAAATCATCCCGGAGTTTGGGACGAACGACAAAGAGCGCATCACGGTGGAACAGACGATGCTCCACATCGGCGGATTCCCGATGGCCCCCTTTCGGGCCGAGGACTGGGACGACCGCGAGCGCCGGCTCCAGCGCTTTAGCCAGTGGCGATTGAACTGGGAGCCCGGCAGCCAATTCCAGTACCATGCCACGGCTGCCCACTGGGTGATGGCTGAGATCATCGAGCGCCGTACTGGCAAGGATTTCCGCGAATACGTTCGTGAGCGAATGATACGGCCGGCCGGGGTCACCGACCTCTACGTAGGACTGCCTGAGGAAATGAACAGCCGAGTGGCCGAGGTCGTCTATGTCACACCACCGATTGCCCCTGAGGGTGGATTCGGAGAGGTAACACCCGATGCGGTCCTCAACTTCAACAAGCCCGAAATCCGCAAGATTGGTGTTCCCGGGGGCGGTGCCGCTGCAACGGCCGCAGGCATTGCGCTCTTCTACCAGCCGCTGGTGAATGGAGGCCTGGCCGGCGACGGGACCCGGGTGATGCAGCAAGAGACGATCGAGATGGCGACGACGCCACGGACGACCGATATCCACGTCGAGCCGCTGCTCCGATATCCGGTGAACCGGGCGCTGGCGGTGGTGGTTGCGGGCGATGACGAGCATCGCGAACAGCGTGGCTTCAGCATCGACGCATCGCCTCGGGCATTTGGGCACCGTGGGGCGGGAGGCCAGATCGCCTGGGGGGACCCGGAAACCGGTTTCTCAATCGGCTACTGCACCAACGGATTTCGGAGCGTGGAGGACGTCTACAACCGGAACCGCGAGATCTCGAAACTGGCGACCGACTGCCTGATCTAGCGACGTCCTGAGGGCAGCAAGCGTGGAGAGGCAGGCGTGATGCGCTACCTGGTCTGGGTTGGGGCAGGATATGCGCTACGGGCGTTGCCGCTGGCCGTTGCCTATCGTGTGGCAGACGTCGCCGGGGCGGTGGCGTTTCTTTGCTGGCGACGTGGCCGGGCAAACATGCTGGCCAACTACGCCGTGGTGATGCCCGCAGCGAGCGAGCGTAGACGGCGAACCGTTGCGCGGCGGTCACTGCAGAACTACTGCCGCTATCTCGTGGACTTCATGCGCCTGCCGGCGACTCCGGAGGGGGCGATGGCGCTGGTTGAAGACGGCGGCGGCGCCTACGAGAACCTGAGCGCTGCCATGTCGCCCGGGCGGGGTGTCGTAGTGGTGTGCATGCATTTCGGCAACTGGGACCTGGGGGCGGGCGCGACGGCGGCGCGAAGCTTCGAGGCAGCGGCGATAGCTGAGCGATTTGGCGATGTTCGGCTGGACAGCATGGTTTTCGGCGCGCGCGAACGTCTTGGGCTCAGGATCTTCCCGTTTGGGGATTCGCTGCTCCCGGTCGTCCGCCACCTCAGAGATGGCGGCCTCCTGGCAATCCTCCTCGATAGGCCGGCACCTGCCGACGGTGTAAGCGTGACGTTCTTCGGCCGGCAGACGACAGTACCGGCGGGGCCGGCTCGGCTCACGTTGCGAACCGGGTGTGGGCTCGCCGTTGCTGCTTTCCCACGAAGGCATCCTGGTGCTCCGGCTGTGGAGGTACTCGCCTCGTTCGGACTTGAGACGAGTGGGAGCGACGAAGAGACCCTGACACAGGCAGTGATGACGGCACACGAACAGTACATCCGTCGCTGGCCGGACCAGTGGTACATGTTTCGCCGGATGTGGCCGGAGGAAGCCCAAAGATGAACGTTCGGCTCCTGGCATTTCGGGCATTCACCGCGTGTGCAGGAAGGGCACCAGCGATCGCGTACCGGCTGGCGCCACCGGTTGGGTGGCTCGCGTGCAGGCTAAGGACGGACATGCGCCGGAATGTCATAAGAAACCAGCTGGTGCTTTGCGGAGGTAACCGCGAACGGGCCCGGCGAAATGCGCCGGCCGTTTTCGCAGCGATCGTCCGGTACTACGTCGATATCGCCAGCTTCCGCTACCGGGACATGTCGGTGCTCGAGCGAGATACGATCCGGTTCACTAACGCCGAACGGCTGGGTGTCCTCGATGGTGACCGTCCGATCATCGCACTGAGCGCTCACATGGGGAGCCCCGAGCTCGGAGTGCAGGCGTTCCTGGGGAGAGGGCGGAAGTTCGTGGCCCTCGTGGAGCCTCTCCAGCCCGACTGGTTCGGGGCCGAACTGAACCGTATGCGTGGCGCTGCCGGCGGCCGTTACCTGCCCGCGGACGGGCGGGGCATGCGGGCCTGCCTGCAGGAGCTTCGAGCTGGAGGAGTGGTGGCACTCCTGGCTGACCGCGATATCCAGGGCAACGGCATATGCACCCGGCTTGCGGGCAAGACGGTGCGCCTGCCGGTAGGGCCGTTCGAGCTTGCCCGGCGAACGGGTGCGATAATTGTGCCGGTGCTTACCACGCGCGAGCCGGGAAACAGATTGCGACTGCACGTGGAAGAGCCGTTCGGTGTTGGTGCCGACGGTGAAGAGGTCCGTGCCGGGGTTGAACGATGGGCTTCTATCCTGGAACCGTACCTGCGCCGCTACCCGGAACAGTGGACGGTCGCTGAGGACTTCTGGCAGGTTCATCGGTGTGGGTAAGGCAGATCTCCATGTCCACACGCGAGTTTCCGACGGTATCGCCACGCCTGAACAGGTCGTGGACTATGCCGAGCATGCAACCGATCTCGACGTGATCGCTGTGGTCGACCACGAGGACGTCGGCGGGGGACTGCGTGCCCGGGAACACGCGCTACGGATGGGCTACATGGTGGAGGTCATACCCGGTGCCGAGATCACGACGCTCCAGGGCCACGTGGTGGGCCTCTTTATCGAGGAGACCCCGGCAAGCTTCAGGCGAATAGAGTCGACACTGGAGGACATACATGCGCTGGGAGGTATCGCGACAATCCCCCACCCAATGAGCTGGCTCACGCGATCGGTGAGCGAACGGACACTTCGCCGGCTGGCGCTGATCCCGGACCGGCGATATCGAGCGGACGCCCTTGAGATCTACAACCCCTCGCCAGCCGGGCGACAGTCGGCATCGCGAGCGGCAGTGCTGAATGCCCACACGCTGCGGCTGCCGATCATCGGTGGCAGCGATGCCCATCACCTGGCACACATCGGTACAGGATGGACACGATTCGCCGGGAGGACCGGGCAAGAGCTGCGTGAGGCGATACTGGCGGGGTCCGTGTCCGGCGAGATGAGCGGCTACCCCTCCTTACGAGAGACGGGCCTCGTGCAAGTCATTGTGGGCCTTGGCTGGGGCTACACAGCGACGCCGAGAAAGCTCGCGAAGCGGGCGGCGCGCCGATGAGGATCGCGATGGTCTGTCCCTACGATTGGTCGGTGCCGGGAGGAGTCCAGACTCACGTGTCGACCCTGGCGACCTACTTTCGGGACTGGGGACACGACGTCACCGTTTTCGCCCCGGCATCGAAGCCTGAGGACGTTTCGGCCGGCGACTGCGTGGTGATCGGGAGGCCCCGGAGTTTCCGAACGAGCGGGTCCGTGCAGCGGATCACATTCAGCCGGAAGTCAAAAAAGGTGGAGGCGGCATTGGGTGAGGGAGCCTTCGACGTTGTTCACCTGCATGAGCCACTCATGCCGTTGCTACCGTACTACTTCCTGCGCCACTCCCAGGCAGTGAACATCGGGACGTTCCATGCGGCCCGGGACAATGGCCACCGGCTCTACAGCTATAGCCGCCCGGTCACGCGACGGTGGTTTCGCAAGCTCGATGGGAAGATTGCCGTGTCGCCGGCGGCAGTGTCGCTCGTCAGTCGCTACTTCGATGGCTACTTCAACGTGATCCCCAACGGCATCGACTTTGCCTGGTGGTCGGCTGAGCGGACAGGACGCCCGGAATTCGCCGACGGGAAGAAGACGATTCTGTTTGTGGGACGGCCGGAAAAACGCAAGGGGTTGAAGTATGCGCTCCGTGCCTTTGCCGAGCTGCGCGAGCGGAGAGATGACATCCGCCTGGTGGTGGTCGGGGCCGGCGACTTTCACCGCTATGAACGGGCGATGCACGATGTGGAGGACGTCGTCTTTCGGGCGAACGTACCCTACGACGAACTCCCTACCTACCACGCCTCGGCTGACGTGTTCTGTGCACCGAATACGGGCAACGAGAGCCAGGGCTATGTGCTGATGGAGGCGATGGCCGCCGGTGTCCCAACGGTTGCCAGCAATATCGAGGGCTTTGCCGGCGTGATTACGGACGGAGTGGATGGGGTGCTTGTCAAACCAAAGGATGCGGGGGCACTGGCGAGGGCCGTGGACGCTGTGCTTGGCGACCAGGCGCTGGCTCTCAAGCTGTCTGCGGCGGGCAGGGCCAGGGCCGCGACGTATGCGTGGGATAAGGTGGCGCGCCGGGTGCTCAGCTACTATGAGCGCCTGGTTTACGAGCGAGAGCAAGTGGCAGAGGCGGCACGCCGAAGGATCGAAGGCTGATGCGGAACCTCCTGCCGACGCGCCTGCCACAGGGAGCCGGTGACAGGCTGGGCCGAGCAGTCGCCCGCACGGGGGTCACGGCGAACGTCATCTCGTTCATCGGCCTGTGTGGCTCGTTGTTCGCCGCCTACCTGGTGATCCAGGATCACCTGATCTGGGCGGGCATTGTATTTCTTACGGGCAGCCTCCTGGACCTTGTGGATGGCGCGGTAGCGAGGGCGACCAACACAGCGAGTCCCTATGGCGCGATATTCGATGCGGTGCTGGACCGGGCCGGGGAAGCGTTCATCCTGGCGGCGGCAGCATGGTATTTCGGCGAACGTGAGAACGAGCTCGGGGTGGCGTTCTGCTTTCTCGCCCTGTTCGGCAGCGTGACGGTGAGCTACGTGCGAGCGCGCGCAGAAATCGTTGGGATGGAGATGCGCGAGGGCCTCTTTCGGCGGCAGGAGAGGGTGGCGGTTATGAGTGCGGGGCTGATCCTTGGCTTTCCGGCTGTCGCGATCGGGATCATTGCCGTCCTGGCGAACCTGACGGCACTACAACGTTCGTGGATGCTCGCGGCCTACCTGCGTGGCGGAGAGGCTGGAGCCGGCTAAGGATTTGGTGGTGGCGGCGGTCGCCACTCGTCATCCCTGGGAGGGGCCGACGCCCCGGCTGCTGCTTTGCGGTTGTTCGCAAGCATGACCGACAGGAGATAGAAGAAGACGGCGACAAGTGCGAAGAACACGGAAACGCCGACAATCCCGATAACTGCCAGCGGAATGCCGTCATCGTCGCCATCGTTGCTGTTGCTGGTCTGAAGGGGCGTCCGGGTAGGCACGGGAGTAGCCTGCGTCTGTGACCCGGCACTCGTAGGCGCTGCGGTGGGCCCGGCCGAGGAGTCGATTCCGTTGGCTTCCTTGAAAGCTTCTTCGAAACCGGCGAGGTCGAAGCCGTAGACCTGCTCAAGGGCGACGTCGAATCTCGTTCCGGCCTTGATAGTGGCGAAATATTCGGCAAACGTGCCGGGGCCAGCCTCGTCGAGTAGGAATTCGACCATGGAATAGGCCTGGCCATAGAAGAGGTTCACCTGGTTGGCATCGGCTGAGGCGGTGGCCATCTGGGCAAACGGGATGAGGCGGTTTGAGCGGATGGCGGCATCGACGGCGCCGAGGTAGTTGGCGCCGGGATCCGACTGGCTGTGAACAGCGGTGCCTTCATCCAGCCAGGAGGGAATGACACCAAGGGGCCCTTCGCCCGCGGCTTCATTGATGATGTGGGTGAACTCGTGGCGGAAGGTATCGGTGCGGTCGTCCGTTCCGCAAGAGCGGTGGATGACGAAAACGATGTCGCTGGTCACCTTGGTGCCGCAATTGACGACGGCGGCATCGAGGGCCCCGCCGGCTCCGGGACGTGCGGCTTCGAGGTCGGATTCTTCGGCGAAGAGCACAACCTTTACGGGAAGGAGCGTGAGGTCGATGCCAAAGAGATCGACCGCCATCTGCTGGTAGGTCTCGAGGCCGGCGGCGAGGTATTCGGCGGCCGTTGGAAGCCGGTCACCCTGGTAATAGACGCGGACAATGTCGTTCTCCACTTCCTGCCACTCGTCTCCGGGAGGCAGATACAGGAACGATTCTTCAGGGCCGACCGTTGTCGTCCCATCGGCGAGTGCGAGTTCCCAGTGATAGAGGAATTCGGAGCCGACCGGAATGTAGCTGGAAGACCCGGTTGTCACGGTTACGTCCGTGTCGATGCTCGTAGCGTCGGCAACGAAGTCGGGCTTACCGATGGCGGATGTGTTGCGGCCGACGATGCGGTACGACAGCGTCACGTCGACGATATCGACGTCGGCTGACGCCTGGACATTGAAGACGATGTTGCGCGGGAACCCGTTGGTGACGGTTGACGAGGTGATTGTGGCGTCGGCCTTCACCGGTGTGGCCGAGAGCAGCCCAGCGGTGACGAGGCTCGCGAGCAACACGATGAGCCCGGCTTTCATTCAGTATCTCCAACCTGTGCGGTGAGATAGGACTCGACGAAGCCATCGATGTCGCCATCGAGGACAGCGGTGGTGTCGCTCGTTTCGAAGCTGGTGCGGTGGTCCTTCACCATCTTATACG
>JAGQGZ010000138.1 GCA_020432105.1 Dehalococcoidia bacterium
CCCATTCAGTTCGCGCGTGAACACCGACGACAATACGCCCGGAGTAATCCACACCGAGATCGTCCCCGGGGACACCATCCACATCATGTTCATGCCCAAGGGTGGCGGCTGCGAGAACATGTCGCGCTATCAGAACTTCCTCCCGGGTGCCGGAAAGCAGGCGGTCGTCGACTTTGTCTGTGAGACCGTAGACCTCTCAGGCGGCAATCCCTGTCCCCCACTGGTCATCGGCGTGGGTGTCGGCGGCACCGCCGAGAAGGCGATGACGATGGCCAAGCACAGCCTCTTCCGCAAGGTCGGCTCACGGCACGAAGATCCCGAAGTCGCCGAACTCGAGGATGAATTGCTTGATGCCGTCAACGCTCTTGGCGTGGGACCGCAGGCTGTGGGTGGAAGCACCACCGCACTCGATGTGTTCATGGAGGTCTTTCCCACGCACATCACCGCCCTGCCGGTGGCAGTCAACATTCAGTGCCATAGTGCCCGCACCAAGCAGGCGACGATCTAGTCATGAAGGTGACGAGCACCGGTTCCCGGATCCACATAGAAGTTGTCCCGGTTCCGGGATTCCCTCTGCCGGCCATCGTGGCTCTCGCCACTGCCGCATTCGGCACAGTGAAAACGTTTTGACAGGCACGATTCGGAAAGCCACCCGTGCCGACATCCCCGGCATCGTCCGCGTTGTAAACGCGGCCTATGTCGTTGAGGCGGAATTCAGACTGCGGGGGAAGCGCACGGATGACGTCGACGTTGCCGCCCACCTGGCGACCGGGACCTTCCTGCTTCTCGAAGAGGGGCCCGAACTCGTGGGATGCGTCTATGTCGAAGCTAAAGGGCAGCAAGGCTACTTTGGCATGCTTTCGGTGGACCCGAGCAGGCAGTCCGGTGGCCATGGCAAACACCTGGTTGCCGAAGCCGAAGCATGGTGCTGCGAGAGGGGATGCAACGCGATGACTATCACCGTCGTCAACGCGAGGACCGTGCTGTTCCCCTGGTACGAGAAGCTTGGATATGGAGAGATTGGGCGCGAGCCCTTCCCACAGCCGGAACGCATGACGATACCCGTCGAGATGGTTGTGATGCACAAGACACTGACGCCGCTGGCGGCGACACAAGGAGCAAGCAATGGCTGACACGATCCAGGTAACTACCCCCCTGGACCAGGCAACAATCGACGGACTCCGGGCCGGTGACCACGTGGCCATCACGGGTGTCATCTATACGGCCCGGGATGCCGCCCACAAGCGTCTCATCGCGCTCGCCGAAGAGGGCAAAGACCTGCCGCTCGACCTCCATGGGCAGGTCGTCTATTACGTCGGTCCCACGCCCCCGCGACCGGGAGCGGTGATCGGTTCGGCCGGACCCACGACGTCCATGCGCCTCGATCCATATACCCCGAAGATGCTCGAGCTTGGTCTGAAGGGAATCATCGGAAAGGGCGGCAGGGGTCCCAAGGTTCGCCAGGCGATCAAGGACGCAGAGGCGGTGTACTTCATTGCCGTTGGTGGCACGGGTGCGCTCCTCAACCGGCACATCAAGAGTGCCGAAGTTATTGCGTTTGAGGATCTCGGGACCGAGGCCATCCGGCGGCTTGAGGTGGAGGGGTTCCCGGCCATCGTCGTCAACGACTGCAAGGGTGGCGACCTGCTCGAATCAGGCAAAGCGCAGTACCGGACAAGTGAACGACCGATCCCGAAAGTCGAGGGGCTGGCCAGCTAACCGAACAACTCCTTGACCACCGTGCGCACATCCGGCCGATCGGCAGGCTCAACGGAACGGTGGACGAAGCGGATGATGCCTTCGGGGTCGATGATGATGTCGCCGCCAAGCTGCAAGGTGTCGGCTTCCGGCCGTCGTGGCAGCCGCCGCTGCACCAGTGCTGCCCGGAGGTAGTGCCCCAGCGTGCGTGGTGAGAGCCAGGCGCGCAGCCAGGATGTTCGGCTCAGCCCGTAGGCCGCATAGCAGGCCCGGGACTCGTCAGTCAGCATTGGCCAGCCGTGATCAACGCCCTCTGCGAACAGGCGCACCCTCGCGACCGGTTCGAACGACACGATCAGCACGTCGACACCAAGTGCCTCGAGGCGTTCACGATAGCGCCACAACTGCAGCGCGTGATCCTGGCAGGGCAGTCAGCCAAGGTGGCGATGAAAGACTAGCCAGAGCCACCTCCCTCGATACGAATGAAGGGAAACGGCACTGCCATCGATAGCCGTAAAGGTGCAATCGGGCGCCGGGTCGTCAACAGCGGCGTGGCTCACCGGCGGGTAGCCCGCATGCGCACCGGCGGTTCCGGTTGGCCCGGCACTACCGGCTGGCATCCGGGGCACCAGGTGGTGTGGCGTACGTCATTGCCCTGGGGCCCTGCCCGTAGGCGGGTGGAGCAACGAAAGCAGAGTTGTCCCGTGCGCTTGTAGACATGGGCCCGGGGCCGCCTGCGCAAACCCAGGTCATTCTCCAGCCCCACACTCGCCCGCAGTAGGCCCCGGGCCATGTCGACCAGGTCCACCAGCTGCTGTTCGTCCAGCGAGCCGACGGTCCGCCATGGATTGATACCACAGCGAAAAAGCGTCTCGTGCTTCCAGATGTTGCCGACTCCGGCCATGATTCCCTGGTCCATGAGTGCATCACCGATGGTGACGCCGGCGAGCAGGGGGTCGCGAAAACGCCGGATCACCTCATCCCGGTCAAACCCGTCGTCCAGCAGGTTCGGTCCGAGATTAGCCACGGGGCTGTAGTGTTCCAGCGCGCGCTCCTCGATCAATTCGACCACCGGTGCGTTGAAGTTGACCGCCACCGCTGAGGCCGTTTCGAGGACGAGGCGCGCGTTCCTCGGCGACTTCCGCCATGGTTCACCCGGCCGGTACACCTCCCAGCTCCCGTACATCCGGAGATGTCCGCGTATGACCAGGCCGTTGTCGAGGTGGATGAGGAGGTTTTTGCCCGTGGCGTGGATTCGCGTGGGAGTGGCACCGATGATCTTCTCGACGCGTGGGACCGGACCCGGCCCCTGCGCCCTGGCAGCCCGGATGACGTTGCCTTCGAGGGCGGGGCGCAGCATCTTCGCATACCGGTAGAGTGCGTCACCCTCGGGCATTCAGCGCTGCTCCTCCGCGGTAGCGCGCGCCAGCACCCGCGTCATCAGATCCGCTCCGGCTTCCGCGGTGGGTATGCCGCTGAGGAGATAGACTTCCTGGTCCTGCTGCGTCATCACCAGGCCATCGAGCGTAGCGGGAAAGTAGAACGATTGCGCACCAACGGCAAGGGGCTGCGGCGAGTCCGTGGCGGAGAGCGCGTCAAGATAGTTTTGCCAGACGAATGACCCGAGAAGCGTCAGGACTACCGTCTCGGTGCCGTGAGCGTAGCCACAGGAAAGTGGCGACGAGCTGGCCTGGAGTACCTCCACCCCGAGGGTCTCCCGGATATCAACGGCGGTGAGCAGCGTGCAGGCGCCGGTAGTCCGTGGCGTTGCTGTCCCGGCAAGGTCGGTCGGCACCGGCGTTGGAAACGCGATGGTCGGCGTCGCCGGGGCGGGCTGAGCACAGGCCGCAAACAGCACCAGTGCACAAAAAACCAGGGCAGTTCGTGCCAACTCAGGTACCCACGGCAGTACCGGCGCGGTACGTGAGCCCCTTGTAGCCCCGGCGGAAACCTGCTCCTTCCAGCAGGGGCGCCAGCGTTGACTGGGAAGACTCAACCTCATCGATCTTCTCGATCACCATGGTCTGGCGTGGCAGTCGAGCGGCGAGACCCGCGAGCGCGTCTGCCACGGGCTGCGCCGAAAGCGGGTCATGGGCGGGCCCAAACGACACAATGCTGCGGCCGCCGGGCGCCAGGTACAGCGCGAGTTCACCGTCGACTACGACCACGAGTGCCCCTGCCGCGCGTTGCAGTCCCCGCCTGTCAACTGCCTCGTGTTCGGGCCACGCGGTTGTTGCCCCGTAGGGGTTGGCGGGATCGGTTGCAGCAAGAACCAGGGCGCGGGATTCCCCATCGACATCGCGATGGCTCCGGAGCCGATCAACAGCCCCCGGTAGCGCGAATTGTGACGCGCCCATTCCCTCGATGAAGTAGCCGCGGCGCACCTGCCCCGATTCCTCCATCGCTTTGAAGACCGGATAGATCGCCGAGAATCCACCGCGAAGGCCTTCGGCAGCAACCGTCTCCCTTGTGACCACGCCATACCGGTTGAGCAGGACACCGGCCTGCCGGTGCAGGGCGCGCGTCGGGTCCGGTTGGTCGCCGTAGCCTGCGGAGGTGAGTGACCAGCGACCGGCAGCTTCGGGCGGGAACGCCATCGACCTGCCCCGGCCGGGACGTGAGGCCCTCCGGGGCCAGGTTGTCGCCCGAACCGGTGCGTACGTGTCGTTGCTGGCGATGCCCGCCCATACCAGGTCCCAGAGGGCATCGAGCGTTGCTGCAAGGGGCTCCCCGGTTGCTCCAAGAATGTCGGCGAAGAACGAGGCGCCACGAGCCTGGAGGCAGGCAACGATAGCGGCATGAATGGGCTCGGACGGAGCCTCGCCCGGCATCGGGCTGAGGACCACCAGATTCTCACGGCGATAGAGGGCGACCCGTCCATCATTTCGGCCCAATGTCCCACGCCCGATCCAGGCCACCTCACCGGCTGCACAAAGTTCATCCAGTTGCGAAGGCTGGTAGTCATGGACGCGGAGCGGCAGGATGTCGCGCTCGAGCACCGACGCCGGGATAGCAACCCCTTCCAACTGGGCAACCACCTCGCGAAGGCGATCGAGGTTGCCGCGTTGGCTTCCCAAACCCTGCCACTGGGCGAGGAAACGAGCGTGGGCCGCGGCGTCCACGGGTTCAACCGCCTCGCGGAGAACCGCCAGCGACCGACGCTTGAGGGTCCGCAACACGTCCGGGTGGCACCACTCACGGTCGTGTCCCCCGGGTCGGAAATCGCCATAGAGAAGCTGCTCGGCAGTGGCCAGCCGCTGGAGGGCCCCGGCCACGTGGTCGACGGGCAGATTCCAGCGCGAAGCAGGTTCGGCGGCGAGAAACGGGCCGTGGCACCTTGCGTAGCGCAGCAGCAGGGCCTCGAGCGGTTCTCGCGATGGCCTGAGAAACACCTCGGGGACACCTTGCGGCGGAGATACACCGAGTCCATCGCGGTAGTGCCCGGCATCCTCTATAGCGATCCAGCGTTGTTCACCGGCGACGCGAATCTCGCAGGCGCGGTGATCGTCGTTCAGGTGCCTCAGCCACGCGTCCACCGGGGCTCCCGCAGCACATCGAGCAACGATTTCATCCAAGCCCAGGTCACCGATACGGCGGAGTATGTCGTGCAGTTGGTCGGCGTTGCCGGCTTTGCGTCGGTCCGCCAGGCACTGGAGTTCGAGCTCGGTGGTCTCGATGGAACGTGGGTCGAGAAGCTCGCGAAGCTCGGCTTCACCCAGCAGGTCGCGAAGGAGGTTGCGGTCGAGAGTCAGGGCGTGAGCGCGTCGCTCGGCAAGGGGAGCATCGCCCTCGTACATATAGGCCGCGATGTAGTCGAAGAGCAGCGAGCGGGCAAAGGGCGAGGCTTCTTGCGTCTCGACGGAGGCAACTGTGATTCGCCGGGCTCTTACATCGGCAAGGATCTCTACGAGCCCGGGAAGGTCGAATACGTCACGGAGGCACTCGCGGTAGGTCTCGAGGACGATCGGGAAGTCGCTGTACTTCGTCGCGACGGCCATCAGGCTTGCCGAACGCTGGCGCTGCAGCCAGAGGGGTGTTCGTTGGCCCGGACGGCGCCGGGGCAGGAGCAACGCCCGGGCGGCATTCTCCCGGAAGTGGCTGGCGAAGAAGGCTGAATCGGCGAGCCTCGTGACGATCAGTTCCTCCACCTGTTCGGGCGACGGAAACAACTCGTCGTCGCCGGGGATGGCCTCGCCATCGGCAAAGCGGATCGCGATACCGTCGTCACTCCAGAGTGCCTGAACATCGAAGCCGGACCTCTCACCAAGCGAGGCTTCCAACGCGTGGGCCCAGGGCGCATGCACCTGCCCCCCGAACGGGGTGAGGATGATGACTCGCCAATCACCGAGCTCGTCCCTGTACCGTTCGATGACGATCGTCTGGTCGGAAGGGATGGCTCCCGTCGCCTCCTGCTGCTCTGAAAGGTAGGCGAGCAGGTTACGGGCTGCCCTCTCGTCGAGGTCGTGTTCCTCCTGCAGTCTTCGGAGGGCTCGCCGCTCGTGCTTCTCTCCCGCCAGCTCACGGGTGAAAGCCCCGATCGCCTTGCCGAATTCGAGGGGGCGCCCAACACCGTCGCCTCTCCAGAACGGCATCTTGCCCGGCTCTCCAGGGGCGGGTGAGACGATCACCCGGTCATTGGTGATCTGTTCGATACGCCAGCTCGTAGCGCCGAGAAGGAACGTCTCGCCGGCGCGGCTCTCGTAGACCATCTCCTCATCGAGTTCGCCAACTCTCGGGCCACCATCACCCAGGAACACGCCGTAGAGACCCCTGTCGGGGATGGTTCCGCCGTTGACGACGGCGATGGTCCGGGCATCGCCGCGGGTCGTCAGGACATCGGTCGCCCGGTCCCAGATGAGCCGGGGGCGCAACTCTGCGAACTCGTCGGACGGGTAGTGGCCGGCGAGCATTCCGAGCACGTTCTCGAGCACGCTGCGGCTCAACGTTGCGAAGTTGTACGAACGTTGGACCAGGGCATGGAGCTGTTCGACATTCCATTCGTCAGCCGAGCACATTGCGACAATCTGCTGGGCCAAAACATCGAGCGGATTACGGGGGATGGTCGTGGATTCGATGGCGCCTTCGTGCATGCGCTTCGAGAGGACCGCACATTCGAGGAGGTCACCGCGGTACTTGGGGAAGATGCGCCCACTGCTGACAGCGCCCACGTGGTGCCCTGCGCGGCCGACTCGCTGCAAGCCCCGAGCTACCGATCGCGGTGACTCAACCTGGATCACGAGGTCGATCGCCCCCATATCGATGCCCAATTCAAGCGAGGAGGTGGCAACAAGAGCAGGAAGCTGCCCTGACTTCAGCGCTTCTTCCACCACCGTCCGTTGCTCGGGAGACATCGATCCATGGTGGGTGCGAACGAGCTCCTCGCCGGCCATGTCGTTCACTCGCATCGCGATTCGCTCTGCCAGCCGCCGGTTGTTCACGAAGATGAGCGTGCTGTTATGCGCCCGGATCTCCTCCAGCAGGCGGGGGTAGACGGCCGGCCAGATCGAAGTCCGCGCCTCCGGTCCGTACCCCTTGTCGATCGAGAGCTGCAGGTGGCTGCCCTCAGCCGGGTTGGTCATGTCGTCGAGCGGAACGATGACTTGCAGATCGAGCGACGGCGCCTGCCCGGCATCGACGACCTCGACCCGACCTGCGCCTCCGAGGTACCGAGCGATTTCCTCCAGCGGCCGCTGCGTCGCCGAGAGTCCGATCCGCTGCGGTGGCTCAGCGCAGAGATGCTCGAGCCGCTCAAGCGAAAGCGATAGGTGGGCGCCTCGCTTCGTCGCAGCCATGGTATGGATCTCGTCGACGATGACCGTGTGGACCGTTCGCAGCACTTCCCGCGCCCGCGAAGTGAGCATCAGATAAAGCGATTCCGGTGTGGTGATGAGGATGTCGGGGGGATCACGGCGAATCCGCTCCCGCTCTTTCGACGGCGTATCGCCGGTGCGCGTGGCGATCGTGATGTCAGGCGGCTCCCGGCCCTCCCGGGTGGCGGCAATCGCGAGCCCCGCCAGGGGGGCCCGGAGGTTGCGTTCGACGTCATAGCCAAGGGCCTTCAGCGGCGAGATGTAGAGGACGGAGACACCGCTGCGCTTCGCAGGCGTTCCACGCTTTCCCGGCGGCAGCGGTTCGCGCTGAAGTAACCGGTCGAGGCACCAGAGGAAGGCGGCGATCGTCTTGCCCGAACCGGTAGGGGCAAGGAGCAGCGCGTGGTCGCCTCGAGAGA
>JAGQGZ010000139.1 GCA_020432105.1 Dehalococcoidia bacterium
CCCCGGCGGAAGGGCACGGCTACCTCCCGGTGAGGCACCCTTCACGCGTACCTCAGGCATCGACCGTGCGTAAGGCAGGCAAACGGGTGCCCGGGTGGGCGGAACAGTGACAGGAAGGGTGCGTGTTACCCGGCGTTCACCTAAGGGCTACACCCTTAGGCGGCAGGTTCAGGGTTACCCCGGAATGACGTTGGACGAGTAGGGGAACTTGCCTACGGGCAGGTGCTTTCGACTACACCGTTTATGCCAAACGTGCTGTTCACAGTGAACTCAAACCATTCGGGCGGCTTCGCATAGTCACCATCTTTGTCGACGAACCATCCGTCGGGCGCGCAAATCACCCGGTACGGGGGCGTCCCACAGCTTGTCCCACCACCCGCCGTACATTCTGCAAGCTCGAAGGGGTGTGGCTGAACTGTCGCCGTTGGTACCGGCGTCGCCGTCGGTGGTACAGGCGTCGAAGTCAATGTTGGCGCCGTCGTTGCCGTCGGTGTCGCTGTGGCACCCGGTTCGCTGGTTGCCGCTTGTGTTGGGGTGCTTTCGGCGCTGGCGGTGCCGTCTTCCCCGGGCGTAGTCCCTGGCGTGGGTGTCTCAGCCGCTCCCGGAGTGTTCTCGGTGCCCGGCGAACCCTCTACTGTCGCGCTCCCGACCGCGATCACTGTTCGCCCGGCGCCACCACCGGACTGCGTGGGCGTCGTCTCCTCGTCATCGCCCACGACCGGCACACTGTCGTCGTCGCCGCCCCGCATGGCAAGTGCCGCCGCGACCACAGCGATCACCACGATCAACGCGATTCCCGCCAGCATCACCGTCCGTGCTGTGCCACTCCCGCCGCCCTGGTACCCGCGCTCCGATAGCACCCCCGGCACCGGTTGAGCACGGTAGTCGTCCCAACCGTCGTCGTAATCGTCCGGCTCGTCACCAGCTTCTGGCTCAGGGTCCCACTCTGACTCTCCCGGCGGAGAGACCGCTTCGACGGGTGCGACCGGCTCGGCTGCTACCCCTGGCGGCGTCGAGGGTCGTTGGGGCCGCCGGTCCGGCGCCCGTAGATAAGGGCTGGGAAGCGATTCCGCAGAGTTGTCCCCGTTCAGCTCGTCGAGCAGTGACTGGGGTTCCAGCCCCAGGTAATTGGCGTACGAACGCAGAAAGCCCCGCACATACACGGGCGCCGGCAGCGCTTCGAACTCCTCCCGCTCCAGCGCCTCCAGGAAGCGCAGGGAAATCCGCGTGTCGTCCGCCGCCTGCTGTACGGACAGATTGCGTGCCTCGCGTGCGGCCCTCAGTCTTGGTCCGATAGTCCCCATCATCACCTCGAAGTGAACAGACATAAGGTAGTGGCGCATTGTCAAACGTGCGAACTGCGCCGACTACTTCACTGTCCCCGGCCCCCATACCATCAGTCCATGCGTGGAGTTGTGCCTCTCGCTGCGCTCCTGGCGTTAACTACCCTCCTGGGGTTCACAATATCCCGTGCGGCAGCCCAGCCCGGCTTCCCGGCCAGTTTTCACGGCGCCGTCGCCGTTGACGGCGAACCGGTACCCCCGGGCACCCACGTCCGCGGCTACATCGACGGCCTCGACTGCACCCAGCTGGGCGAAAACTACCGAACCACCATCGTCGAAGCGGGCGTCGCCCAATACGCCATCGAAGTGGTCCACGAATCCCAGAAAGCCGGCTGCGGAGACGATGGGAAGATCGTCACCTTCACCGTCGGCGGCGTTGCCGCACGCGAAACCGCGGAATGGAAACCGGGCGTCACTCTTGTGAACCTCAACGTCGGCGCGGGCAGCGGGCCAACCCTGCCTCCACCCACGCCCACTGCGACCCTCGATCCGACCGCCATCGCTGCCACGGCGACGGAATCGGCGCACTTCACCCCCATTCCCGGGACACCTCCCACCGACGAAGTCACCCCCCCGGGCTCCACTCGCGTCCCCGGCACGGATCCAACCACTGTCCCGCCCGCTTCCAGCGACAGCGAAAGCGAGGGAAGCGGCTGGATCTTCCTCGGTTCGCTCCTCGTTGGGATACTCATCCTCGGTGTCGTCGGAGGGACGCTTCTTGCCCGTCGCCGCCCCAGGAATGTCAGGGAACCTTAATCTCGTCTGACCGTTTGGTCGTATATCCTGAGTAAGAACACCGGCCATTTGCCGGTCATAGCGTTAGATGACACTACTTCGCCGCTTCGCACTCGGAACATTTGCCCTTGGCCTTGTCTTGCTTGCGCTGGGCCTTGTCGCCGCCTGCAGCGGCGGCGAATCCAGCCCCTCCAACGATGACTTCGAGTCCTTCGATACTTCGGCCACCCATACGCCGACAGTCTCAGCAACCAGGACTCCCACAGCGCGCCCCACCGCCACCGGGACACCGGAGCCGCCAACGCCAACGCCCACACCGTTCGCCGGTGACGTTGCCCACATCCAGCTCGAAGCATTCGGCGTCGACTCGCTGATTGAGAAGATTGGGGTCGATTCGAACAACCAGCTCGAGACGCCGAAGGACCCCCACGCCACCGGCTGGTACGACATCTACGATCGGCCCGGCTGGGGCGGCAACGCAGTCTTTTCTGCCCACGTCGACTATTGGCCAGACATCAAGGGCCCGTTCAACCGCCTCGACGAGACCCAGCCTGGAGACCGAGTTCACATCGTGATGGCGGACGGTACGCGGTACGTCTATGAGGTCTTCCGCCTCGTTCGCTACGACGTCGCCACCATCCCGATGGGCGATATCATCTGGCCCGAGGATCGCCCTGCCGGTGAGGAGTGGATCACCCTCATCACCTGCGGCGGGACCTTCGTCCAGACGTCTTCCCAGGGCTGGGGCGAATACATCCACCGCGACGTGGTCGTTGCCCGCCTCATCGAAGCTATTCCGGCATAAGGCTCCCGACCCTCATAGGGTTTTCTTCCCATCGATCAGGGTCGTCCCCACCGCCACCCGCGGGGTTACGCTCATTATTTCGCCCGACACTTCCTCCCTACCCTGAATCACACGCCGCCCACTGGCGGCAGATTCCGGGGACCGGAGGGACCCTATGCGCGGGTCGCGGCCAAAGCTCTTCATCCTCGCGGCCATCGCCGCCTTCACCACCGCTCTTGGGCTCGCTTCCAGCGACCACGCCGGTGCCGTCGCTACCCTCGTCGCCGGCTGGAACAACGTCAGCTACACGGGCGCCTCAGCCCCTCCGTCCGAAGCACTTGCCTCGATCTCGGGTCAGTACGCCTCCGTCTATCGCTGGGATCCGGTTGCTCAGGAGTACGACCTCTACGCGCCGGGTGCTCCTGCCGTCGTCAATACCCTCGACCAGATCAGTTCCGGCGACACCATCTGGCTCGACGTTACCGCCGAATCCGCCAGTCTCGCCGCCTCCACCGGTAGCGGCGGCAGGGTTTCGATTGCGGCCAGCACCTTCCAGCCGGCCAGCGACCTTGCCATCTACGAAAAGACCTACAACCAGCTCAATCCCGTCAGCACTGACGTCGAGTCGCAGCGCTACTTCGCCCCCGTTATCCTCCCCGACGGGGCCACCATCGCCAGCATGACCGCCCACTACGAAGCCTCGGGCGGCACCGTCACCGTCCGCCTCGACTACACCCCCCTCTCCAACGGCAGCGACGCCGCCAAGGTCTTCAAGCTGGCCGAGGTGGCCAGCGGCACGGGCTCATCGCCACAAACTGCCCAGGCCTTCGCCCACACCGTCGACAATGGCGCCAACGTCTACTTCCTCCTCGTCGATCTCACCGGCGGTTCCGGTACCAGGCTCCGTGGCGTCTCCATCGCCTACACCGGCGGCTAGCCGATGACCGCCACGTTCCGGGCCGCCAGGCGCTACCCCGGCCGGAGCCTTGCTCCGTTGGCCGCTGCTGCGGCCGGTCTTTTCCTCATTCTTGCCAGCTTCGTCACCGGCGCCGGTGCCTCCACCCCCACCACGGAGGTCATCGCGCTCACCTCCGCCAACAACGCCGTTGTCGACACCTACATCGATGAAGCCGAGCCTGCTGCTCAGCACAACACATCGGTCCTCAATGTCACCGGCAACGACTCTGGGGCTGCCGAATGGGCGGGCGTGAGGTTCGACCTTGCCGGCTACTTCGACACAGTCGGCCACCCGCAGGACGTCTCCGTGGTCGGCGCTTCCCTCCAGTTCACCGTGCAGGCTGTCGCCACTGGCGATATGACCCTCACTCCCACCCGCCTCGCTGCCGCATCGACCTGGGCGAGCACTGCCACCTGGAATGGTGAGCAGTTCGACTGGGCATCGGGCACGCTCGGCGCCAACTACCCGATCACTGCCGGTACCACCACGCTCACCATCGATGTCACCTCCGACGTCCAGGGCTTCCTCAACGGGACGCTGACCAACAATGGCTGGACACTTCGCGCCCAGACGGGGTCGAACACCGTCGTCTTCCACTCTTCCGAAGCGGTCAACGTCAGCGACCGGCCCACGCTCACCGTCACCTACAACACCAGTACTTCCACGCTCCGGCCGGCCGCAGGTGCCTACTCGTCTGATGTCGCCGGCTCCTTCGAAGACACATTCGTGCAGCCCGGCGCCCCATCTGCCGCCAACGGCGGGCTCGACTACATCCGCGTCGGCCGCTCGGCCAGCGACCGCTACGACACGCTTCTCCGCTTCAATCTTGGTGCGGACTTCCCGGCCATCTCACGTTCGACAATCGTGAGTGCGCAGCTCATCCTCCCCGTGAAGGTCGGCGGCGTTGACCGGACCCTTCATGCCGGGCGGGTCTGTGGCCCCGCGGGGCTCAGCATCAATGGCGCCGTCACCAATGCCACCTACGCCGGGATCCCCTACGCCGCCCTGCAATCGGTCCAGGCAAGCCCGCCGCTGAACTACACCGGCGCGATGTCCGAGCTCACCTTTGACGTCACCGCCATCGTTCAGTCCTGGGCCAATGGCGAGGCGAACCTCGGATTCCATATCTACCAGCAGTCGCCGATTCCCGCCGTCATCGACTGGATTGACATGTACTCATTCAACGAACCGCTGAACACCAACCGTCCCCGGCTCGTCTTCGAATACGTCTCAGATGGTGGGGCCGCCAATCCCACTTCCAGCCCCGCCTGCCAGCAGGCAACACCGACACCCACGAATACAAGCGTCCCAACCAGCACCAATACTCCCACGTCGACCCCAACCGGCACCCAGACGGCAACGAATACGCCAACAAACACGCCCACCGGCACACCCACCAACACCGCGACAGCAACACCCACCGGAACTGCCACCGTCATAACCTCCGCCCAGCTCGTTGTCGAAACACCGCCTGCCGGTCAAATGGTCCCTCGCAGCCGCCTCACCTTCACCGGCGCTGCCGGCAGCATTGCCCCCGACTCCGTGGCCTTCGTCATCCAGCGTGCAAGTGACGACAAGTACTGGGATGGCGCTGCCGGGGGCTGGGCTGCCGCGGAAGTCGCCAACGCCGCCACGCTGGCAGATGGCAAGTGGCAGTACGAGGTCACCGGCGAGGATCGCCGCCTGTTCGTTAACACCGGTGTCACCGTCGAGATGCGGGCCGTGAAGGGGAGCCAGGCCTACAGGGCCGGGGTCATCCCCGCACTACCCATCCGGTAGCGATTCCACGGCAATATCTACGGGAGATCCCCCGCAACCTTGCGCACATTCCCGATGGGTGCCGGTCCCCGCCGGTCCTACGCTCGACGAGGAATGGCGAACCTGCTTTCTCTCATTCGACGTCTCCGCCTTGCGGCTGTTGCCGTCCCGCTCGCCCTGGCAGCCACAGCCTGCCTGGGATACCCCGCCGAAGGCACCGTCACCACGCCTGTTGCCCCGTCGGGCACCGATAGCCAGTCGCGCCTGCCCCAGCTCCTCGGCCAGTTCCAGGGTGGCAGCTCTGGGCTCTCCCTGTTCGACGGTTCAACCAACGAGGTGCTCGCCGAACAGGACGAGACCCCCAGCGGCAAAGAGGCTTCTAACACAACGCCCGTCCCCACCCAGACCGTCGCCGGCGCCAGCACGCCCGGCCCGGGGACGCCAACGCCGACCCCCACTGCCGGCTCCCTGCCTCAGCAACCGGGCACCGTGACTCCCACACCAACGGCCACGCCCACGGAGACCCCGCTCTCGGCCACGCCCACCGCCACCCCCAGCGCCACCCCGTCGGCCACCGCTACGCCGACATCAGGACCACCGCCGGAGGGCAGCCCCCCCACCGAAGGTGGCGGCGGTGGTGGCAACCTGCCGCCAACGGAGGGCTAGCCCGTGGCGGATTCCGTCGCCGTCCGTGCCCGCTGCGAAGCATGTGGCCGCGGCCTCCCCTTTGAAGAATGGCAGCGCGGGACAACCGTCTGCCGCACCTGCTCCAATGTGGCCCGGCATGCCCCGGTTGCCGCTCCCCGGCAGAATATCCCCCTGGCCTCCGACTACCGTGCCTACAACCAGATGGTCGACGAGGTTCCCGACGAACTCCTCGACGAATTGCTGGCGGCACTCGAATCCGAGGCACAGGCTCGCCGCCTCTCTCCCCCCGCCAACCCGACCAGGGCCGACAACATCCTCAAGGATGTCCTCGATGAGATCGGTGCCGGCCGGTCCCAGGCGGAAGTACCCTGGGCCATCTGGGGGTTCGCCGGTGGATTCGCCCTCAATGTCCTCATTGCCAAGTACGCCCAGATGGCCACCGGTGCATCGATCGGCGAGTTCCTCGTTCCGATGGTCTTTGGTGGCGTCATTGCAGGCCTCACCTGTGGCGCGATTGGCTGGGGCGTTGCCCGTCTGCGCGAGCACTAGGCTCTCGCCCGCGATACCCTCTATCCCATGGGCTCGGTCAGGCCTCGACAGGGGCGCCACGCATGAGAATCGCCCTCACCGGTGCAGCAGGCTTCATTGGTTCGCACGTCGCCGAGGCCTACCTTGCTGAGGGCCACCGTGTCGTGGTTTTCGATAACCTATCCACCGGTTGGCGATCGCACGTACCCGAAGGCGCTTCGCTCCACGAAGTTGATATCCATTCCCGCGAGTTCGAACGCCTGATTCGCGAGTTCCGCCCTGAGGTCATCAACCACCACGCCGCCCAGGCCAGCGTGAAAGTCAGCACCGGCGACCCTGTCCGCGACCTCGAAGCCAATGGCGGCGGTACGGCCCGCGTAGCTGCCCTCGCTGCCGAGGTCGGAACCCGAAAGCTCATCTACTCCGGCTCCGGCGGCACCGTCTACGGCTCACCCACTGAACTGCCCATCTCCGAGACCCAGGCGCCGCATCCTGAATCGCCCTACGGCCTCAGCAAGTGGGTCGGCGAACAGTACATCCACCTTTTCCACCAGCTTCACGGGCTCGATTTCACCATCCTTCGCTACAGCAACGCCTTCGGCCCCCGCCAGGATCCCTACGGTGAGGCCGGTGTCGTCGCCATCTTCACCGCCAAGATGCTCGATGGCACCACCTGCACGATCGACGGCGATGGGGAGCAACGCAAGGACTATCTCTACGTCGGTGATATCGCCCGGGCCAATGTTCTCGCCCTCGATCGCGGCTCGGCCGGTACCTACAACATCGGTGCGGGAGTGCCTACCTCCGTGAACGAGATCTTCCGCGCCCTCCAGGCCGCCACAGGCTCGTCCTTACCGGCACGCCACGGCCCGCCGCGAGTCGGCGATGTGCGCAATTTCTGGCTCGATTGTTCGCTCGCGAAGCGGGAACTCGGCTGGGAAGCGACGACATCCTTCGATCAGGGCATCGAACTCACCGTTGCGGCGTTCCGCAAACAACAGGTCACCCGTTAGCTACAGGAAAGGGTTTGCCGCAGCCTTCATCTCTACAGCGTGGGCGATAACCTCGTTCGTCAACTGCCCGCGGTAGGTAGTCAGCGCGGCCGCCAGCCCCCGGTCCGCCGCCATCGCTCCCTCCACGCCGAGGTTGGCCAGTGCAGTCACGTACGGCAG
>JAGQGZ010000013.1 GCA_020432105.1 Dehalococcoidia bacterium
CCTCAACGGGACGATCAGCCAGGACGAAGCGTTCAACCGGGGCGAGGCACCGCTACGGGCGTTCATGTTGAAACAGACGCGCGAAGGGGATATCGGGCTGTTTCTGAAATTGAGCGGGCGAGAGAAACCGCAAACAGTCGATGACGTGCCCACGTACGTGCTGGTGCCGGCTTTCACGATCTCGGAGTTGAAGACAGCCTTCCAGATGGGCTTCGTGATGTTCATTCCGTTCCTGGTGATCGACCTGGTCATCTCCTCGGCACTGCTGAGCATGGGGATGATGATGTTGCCGCCGGTCATCGTCTCGCTGCCGTTCAAGATCCTGCTCTTCGTCCTGGTTGACGGGTGGTTCCTGATCGTTGGATCGCTGGTGGGGAGCTTCAATTGAACGAAGCAGTAGCCCTTGCCCTGGCGCGTGAAACGCTCTGGGTTGCCCTGCAAGTGGGGGCGCCGATCCTGGGCGCGACGCTGGTCATCGGTGTCGTTGTCAGCATCATCCAGGCTGTCACCCAGGTGAACGAGATGACGCTGACCTTCGTGCCGAAGTTCATCGGCGTGTTCGTGGCGATGCTGATCTTCGGCCCATGGATGCTGCAAACACTTGTCAACTTCACGACCGTGCTTTTCACCAACCTCGGGACCTACGGAGGTTGATGGTGGAGCTTTCACCCGCATTCACCTACGGCCTGCTCCTGGTGATGATCCGGACGAGCACGATGCTGGTGACGTCGCCGCTGCTCTCGCACCGGGGAATCCCGGCGATGACCAAGGTGGGGTTCGCTGTCTTCTTTTCGCTGGTGCTGGTACCGCTGGAGCAGGACAACCTGCCCGCGCCGCCCGTGCAGCTCGGGGGACTGGTGGACGCGGTGCTTCGGGAATCGCTGTTCGGCCTGATGCTCGGGCTGGCGATGAACATGGTGTTCCTTGGCCTGCAGATGGCCTCCCGCATCGTTGGTGTACAGATGGGCTTCGGCCTCGGCGGGGTGATCGACCCGATCACGGGGAACGACGGCGGTGCGCTCGAGCAGTTCTACATGCTCCTCGTGACCCTGGTGTTCTTCTCCATCCAGGGTCACTATCTCGTCATCACGGCACTGTCTGAGACGGTTCGGGCCGTGCCCCCGGGTACGTTCGACCCGTTCCACGCGATCAGCTCCGGCGAAGTGGGCGCCCTGGCCGCGGGGCTGATGGTTACGGCCGTGCGCATCGCTCTCCCGGTGATGGCGGCGTTGTTCCTCGTCGACCTCGGCATGGGTCTCGTGGCGCGGACGGTGCCGCAGGTGCAGGTGCTGTTCGTGGCGATGCCGGTGAAGGTGGCCGTGGGGATGGTGGTGCTGATGGTCTCGCTTCCTGCTTCCGCCCACCTGATGGAGGGTGTGATCGGGAACTCGATGGCCGGCACCAGCATGCGATTGCTGAGGGGCGCCTAGATGGCCGGCGAACGTACGGAGGCACCAACCCCAAAACGGGTGCGCGATGCACGAAACCGTGGCCAGGTCTCCAAGAGCCAGGAGATCGTCTCGGTTGGCGTGCTCCTTGCGGCGATTCTCGGTCTGCGTCTCCTTGGTCCTGACATCGCCAGCTCGATGCAGGACATGCTGCGCGACGCGTTCAACGACCCGACCAGCGAGGAACTGACAGTGACGAGCACAAACGAGATGGGTCGCGAGTGGGCACAGCGCGCGATCCTGACGCTGGCACCGCTAATGGGCCTGCTCATGGTGGCCGGCGTCGCACTCAACGTTGCCCAAACCGGGTTCATTCTCAGCGGCGACCGCCTGAAGCCCAAGTTCAGCTATATCAGCCCGAAGTCGGGGCTCAAACGCATCATCGGGACCGAAGGTCTGGTAAACCTCGCCAAAGCGATGCTGAAGATGGGCGTGGTGACCCTGGTGATCACGCTTGTCCTGCGCCGGCGGATCGCGGAACTGGCGACGCTCGGCAACATCTCGCTCAGCGCGGCCATCGGGCGGCTGGTCTCGACTGCCTTCGACATCGCCATCTGGTCGGCGATCGTCCTCTTCGTGCTCACCGCCGCCGACTATGCGTGGCAACGCCGCAAGCACTTCCAGGAACTGAAGATGACGAAGGAAGAAGTGCGGCAGGAGATGAAGGAGACGGAGGGCGACCCGCAAATTAAGGGGGCAATCCGCCGACGGCGCCAGGCTTTGCTCAACCGGATGATCTCGGCGGTGCCGAAGGCCGATGTGGTCGTCACGAACCCCACGCACTATGCCGTCGCGTTGCGCTACGACCACCTTTCGATGGGCGCACCGGTCGTGATTGCCAAGGGCGAGCAGTTGCTGGCGCAACGGATCAAGGAAGTGGCGCGGAAAGCGGGCGTGCCGGTGCTGGAAGAGCCGCCACTGGCACGGGCACTCTACGCGGCCGTCCCCGTCGGACATCCGATCCCGGCGAACCTGTTCCATGCGGTGGCCGAGGTGCTGGCCTGGGTCTATGCGCTCCGCGACGGAAAGCGCCAGCCGTGGCGGGGCACGACGCAGCCACAGGGGGCGTTCTAAATGGCCGTCCAGACTCCCCGTGCGAGTGGCATCGACCTGATGGCGATTCTTCGCCAGCCGGACATCCTCCTGGCCGTGGGCATCATGGTCATCGTGGGGATGATGATCATCCCGCTGCCGACGCCGGTGGTCGACCTGCTGCTGACCATCAATATCGCGGCCTCGGTCACCATCCTGTTGGTGGCGATCTACACCGACGAGCCGCTGCGTTTCTCGGTCTTCCCGTCGTTGCTCCTGATCACCACGTTGTTCCGGCTCGCCCTGAACGTCTCGACGTCGAGGCTGATCCTGCTCCAGGCGGATGCGGGGTCAGTCGTCGATTCTTTTGGAAGCTTCGTCGTCGGTGGCAGCCTCGTGGTCGGGATCGTGGTGTTCCTGATCCTGGTCGTGATCCAGTTCGTGGTGATCACGAACGGCTCGGGACGCGTGGCAGAGGTGGCCGCCCGATTCACCCTCGACGCGATGCCCGGCAAGCAGATGGCAATCGATGCAGACCTCAACGCCGGGCTCATCGACGAAGGCGAAGCAAAGCGCCGACGCCAGGAGATCGGTGACGAAGCCGACTTCTACGGGGCGATGGACGGGGCGAGCAAGTTCGTGAAGGGTGACGCGATCGCGGGGATCGTGATCATCCTCGTGAACATCGTCGGCGGCCTTGGGATCGGCGTGCTCCAGAACGGTGCGGACCCAGCGGAAGCGCTGAACACTTACGCACGCCTGACCGTGGGCGATGGCCTGGTGTCACAGTTGCCCGCCCTGCTCATCAGCACGGCGGCCGGCATCGTGGTTACCCGGGCTGCGGGCGACAGGAATCTCGGCTCAGAGGTCTTCGGTCAGCTCTCGGCGCAGTCGCGGCCGCTTTACGTGGCTGGCGGCATGCTGGCCCTCTTTGCGATGATGCCCGGCCTGCCGAAGATCCCGTTCTTCGTGGTGGCGGGCGTGGCCATTGTGGGTGGGATGACGGTGAGCCGAGCGAAGGAGCGTGAGCGCATCGCGGCCCTGGCGCCGCCACCGGCAGAGAAGAAAGACGGCGACAGGATGGGCCCTCAGCAGGTCATCCAGATGATGTCGGTGGACCCTCTCGAGGTAGAGGTCGGGTACGGCCTGATCCCGATCGTGGACGAAGATTCGGGTGGGGGCCTGCTACGACGCGTCACGATGATCCGACGCCAGATCGCGATGGAGCTCGGGCTGGTCGTGCCAACGGTGCGGGTACGGGACAACCTGCAGCACGCGCCGAGCGTTTACGTGGTGAAACTGCGCGGCGTGGAGATAGGTCGCGGGACGTTGATGCCCGGACAGTTCCTCGCGATGGACCCGGGGACGGCGGAGGGGGAGATCCCCGGCACGGAGACGGTAGAACCGGCATTCGGGCTCCCGGCCAGGTGGATCCAGGCGGCACAGAAGGAACGGGCCGAGTTGCTGGGCTACACGGTGGTCGATGCCGAATCGGTGGTCGCGACCCACCTGATCGAGCTGATCAAACGATTCGCCCCGGAGCTGTTGAGCCGGCAGGATACGCAGAACCTGCTGGAGAACCTCCGCTCGGACTACCCGGCTCTGGTCGACGACCTGATCCCGACGACGCTGACGGTGGGCGAAGTGCAGGAGGTGCTGCAGAACCTCCTCTCGGAACGGGTGTCGATCCGCGACCTCGTCTCAATCTGCGAGACGCTGGCGACGCACGCCCGGACAACCCGCGACATCGACCTGCTGACCGAATACGCACGGACCGGGCTTGCCCGGCAAATCAGCGCCCAGCACGCCAGCGACGGCATGCTGCACGTTCTCACGGTGGGGCCGCGGACCGAGGACGAGATTGCGAACTCGATCCAGCACACCGAACACGGGAACAGCGTGGCCCTGGCGCCCTGGCAGGTGCAACGGCTCATGGGTGTGCTTGGCAGCGAGGTGGAGCGGATGGCAAGCAACGGGCGCGACCCGGTGATCCTCTGCTCGTCGCGAATCCGGCTGGCGCTACGCCGGCTGATCGAACGAAAGCTCCCGAACGTCACGGTGCTCGCGTTCAGCGAGGTTACGCCACAAACGACGGTGGAGGCCGTCGGGAACATCGAGGTGAGTGTTGCAGACGAAGCGCTTCATCGGTAACGACCTGGCGCGGCTCTACCGGCGGGTGCGCACAGAACTCGGCGAGGATGCCCTGATCTTCAGCACGCGCACGCTGCATCGCGAGGGCGGCGCACCACTCATCGAGATCCAGGCTTCCCCGCCTGCTGATGACGATGCCCTGCCGTTCGAACTGCAGCAGGCGATGCTCTCTACCGTGCTCTCGCGCGTCGCGCCCGGGATGAAGGTGCCCGACCTCGAGGACCTTGTGCTGCGGGGAGTGCTGGGGCCCAGCGCGGTCGCCGACGTCACCGCCGCCACCGTACCCGGGGATGGCATCGAGGATGCGGCGGGTGTGTATGCGCCTCCAGCCCACCCAGCCGAGGTCCCCGGCCAGCGGATGGATGAACGGACGACCGCCAACGACTTCATGGAGGCAGGCATCAGTGCCGCAGCGGCGGGGGCGATCGAGGCTACATACCCTGGCCTGGCGGCCGAACCGGCACTTGTCGCGTACCTGAAGCGATTGCCTGTGACCTACCCGGACGAGTACGAAACGGCGCTGGTGAGTATCGACGGCCCGGCAGGTGGAGGCCGATCGACAGCCTTGCTGCGGATGGCCCTCGATTGTTCGGAAGCGGGACGAGCGGCTGTCCTCGTGGCCACAAATGCCTACCGGCGCGAGGAAGTGGACCGGCTGGCGGCCTACGCTGAGGTGCTCGGCCTCGACTTCGTGGTCGCTGCCGATGACAGGGGCGTGGAGAAGGCGGTCCGCAAGGTCGCGCGGGGTAGTGTGCTTTTCGTGGATGCCGAACCCGGCTGGGTTCCGCCTGCGTTCGTGCGGGCACCGTTCTATCGCTACGTTGCGCTTCCGGCGAGTTGGCCGGTGGCGGAGCTGAAGGCACAGATCGAGGACGCCGGGCACGGATCGTTCGCCGGGGCGATCCCTACCTTCACCGACATCGCTACCAACCTGATCCCTGTTGTCTCCACAGTCGTAGCGCTGGGTACGGGCATTGCATTCCTATCCTCTGGGAGTGACATCTCGAACGGGATCACCGTCGCGGATGCGGAATCGATCGCATCAGGGATCTTCTCGATGCGTACGGGGGGGAGGACCGATGGGCGCCTCGTTGCCAGCGCGTAACGATCGGGAGCGAGCAGACGGCCTGGCTCCAGGCCTGGCGCTTCATATCCGATACGAGGCGAGCAGCGGCTTGCAACAAGTGACTACCAGGATTGAGGACGTGGACGACAGCGGCATTTCGGTGCTTGTCCCGATGGAGAAGCTAAAGCGGCGGCCGTTGCCTTCGGGCCGGACGGTTGAGGTGCACTACACGCATCGCAATCGCTGGTTGCAGTTCCTCACGGAAGTGACGGGGCACAGTAAGGATGGGCAGTTCGACTTCCTTTCGGTGCCTCAGCGGGTGGAATCGAGCGACCGGCGACGGTATTACCGCCTGCAGACAGCAATCAAACCGACATGCGTCTTCCGCATCGTGGTTGGTGAAGGCACCGAAGAGAACCCAGGAGGCCAGGCGACGCTTGGCGGTTCGATTATCGACCTGAGCGAAGGCGGGCTCTGCCTGAGCACCCGCGACAAAGCAACAGTGGGTGAACGGCTCGGCATCCAGATGGTCCTGTCGGATGCCGGCGAGCTGACAGTGCGGATGCGTGTCACGTCGATCGACGAGCCGGAACGTGGCCGGGTGAACAGGCGGCTGCACTGCGAATTCACAGGCATCACCCTGGGCGACCGCGACCGTATCGCGCGGTACCTGATGAAGCGCCAGATAGAGATGCGGCGGAGGGGCCAGCTGTGATCTTCCGTCCCTACCTGATTGCCCGGTACGGCGTGATTGCCGCGGCCGCGATGGCGGCAATGAGCGCTTTCTGGGCGCACAGCGCCGGGTATTCGCTCGATGCGGCGCTCATGCGCTCCGTGTTTGTTTTTGTGATCTTCGTAGCCCTGGCGTTCGGCGCCGAGGCTGTGCTGATTTCGGGGCCGGTGGGTACCAGACCGCCGGCGCCGCAACCCCATTCCGAACCGGCAACACCACCAGAGACTGAGGACGAATAGCTATGTCGAGGGCCAGTACCGCAACAGCAATGACCGCACAGAGATCTGTCATCCCGGCGGACCGTGATGCGGCGATCGAGCAGTACGCACCGCTCGTGAAGTACGTGGTGGGAAGGCTGGCGATAGGCCTGCCGGCAATTCTCGACTACGAGGACATCCTCAGTTACGGGACGATCGGGCTGATCGAGGCACTCGACCGTTACGACGACTCGAAGGGTGTGAAGTTTGAGACATACGCGATCAGCCGGATCCGCGGGTCGATCATCGATGCCCTTCGAGCGCTGGACCGGTTGCCGCGGTCGGTGCGGCAGAAGGCGAAGAAGCTGGAACAGGTGACGACCGAGCTCACCCGCTCGCTCGGGCGTGAGCCGACCGAAGCTGAGCTGGCGGATGCCATGGGCATGACCCAACAGCAATACAGCAAGGCGCTGGTGGATAGCAGCTGGGTGACGGTATCGCTTGACGGCCTGCTGAGCCGCGACGATGCGAACGACTCGCCAACTGAGGTACCTGCAGAGTCGGAAGAGGGCGACTTCTCAGCACGGTTGGAGAAGCGCCAGCTCCTCGAAAGCCTGACGGGCGCAGTGAAGTCATTGCCGGAACGGGAGTGGCTGATCGTGAGCCTCTACTACAAGGACGAGATGACGATGAAGGAGATCTCCAAGATCCTTGAGATCTCGGAATCACGGGTGTGCCAGCTTCACGGGCGCGCCCTGAGCCGGCTCCGCTCCCGGCTTTCGCAGGATGCGGCCTAGCGATGAACGATGCAGTAGTGCTCCTGGCACTGTCACAACTGGTTTGCCTTGGTGGCCTGAGCTACCTGTACATGCAGGTAATGAAACTGCGTACCGGGGCGATCGAGCGGAGACAATCAGATCGAGTTCACGCCCTTCCGCGGACCCTCGAGATCGGCTACGAGGTGCCGGATGATGACCGCGTGCGGCGGACGCCGGACGCATCCAACGGACCAATTGCGCAGGTCGACCTGGCCATGGTCTCGAAGAAGATGACGGAACTGGGCGTCGATGTCCCTGCGCTCGCGAGACGCATGGGACGCAGCGAGGACGAGATCCGGACGCTGCTCCGTCGAAAAGGGGCTGCCTGATGGCCCGGGCCATGTTCTTGCTGGCAGCGGCGATGGTTGGCCTCAGCGTGCTGCTTCCCGGGGGGGCGAAGAGCGCCTTCGCGAACGGCGTGCCGCAACTGGTGAAGCTGGAGTACTTACCCGGCGTCTCCAACTGGGGACCAGAGGATGCCGAGGGTCTGCTGGAGTTCAGCTTTGCTGAAGGCTACGCAATTGTGGACGTGAAGCGAATACCGGCGACAGAAGGGACAACTTTCGAAGGCTGGATGCGTACGGAGGCCGGCGACGCGGTGCATATCGGCGACATCGTTACCGATGCGACCGGAATTGGGCACCTCGAGGCAAAGCTGACGGGCCTCAGCCGTTTCGACTACACCCAGTTCCTGGTGGCAGCTCGCACGGATAACGATGCAGCGGGGGCGATCCCGGCACAAATCTCGATCGCCGGCAACTTTAGCGTTATCGGCGACGAGCCCGGTGATGGAGATGACGGCGAACAGCGGCCGCAGGTCTTGCCGGATACGGGCGAATTGCCAGGTGGGTCGGGTCCAGGCAGGGGATTCATGGCGATGATCGCGATGGCCGCTACGGGACTGACGATCGTGATGGTCGCGCAGTACAGAAAACGGAGGCGAGCATGATCAAGGGACTCTATTCGGCTTTCACGGCCATGGAGGCTGCCTGGCAATACCAGGATGTGCTGGCCAACAACATCGCCAACGCAAACACCGCGGGGTTCAAGCGCGAGGTCGGTGCACAGGAGTCGTTCGACGACGTCCTCCTTTCGCAGCGTTCGCCAATTCCCGCTCCCATAGCGACGAGGATCGAGGCTGTCGTCGGGCAGATAGGCACGGGATCGTTCATCGCCGAATTCGTGACCGACTACTCCTCTGGGAACATCGACGTCACCGGGCAGTCCCTCGATTTCGCAATCGAGGAAGGCTTCTTCGGGATCGAGGACCCGAATGGCGAGATCTTCTATACGCGTGACGGCCGCTTCGGCAGGGATGCCAATGGTGACCTGGTGACGAGCCACGGAAACTTCGTGCTGGCGGATGACGGGAGCCATATCAATCTGCCGCCCGGCGAACTGGCGGTCGACCCCGACGGGACGATCATGGCGGGTGAGACGGCGATCGCCCGGCTTGGCGTCTGGGATTTTTCGCCGGTCGACCTGGTGCGGTCGGGCGAGTCGTACTTCCAATCCGAGTCCCCGGCGACAGCGCTGGAGACGACCGTCCGGCAGGGCTTTTTGGAGGCATCCAACACGAACCTTGTAGAGGAGCTAACGACATTGCTTGCCGTGCAGCGGACATACCAGGCCAACCAGACCGTGCTTTCGCAAATGGACGAGACACTGGACCAGGCCAATCAGCTGGGGAACGTGTAAACGATGCCTTCGATACTTTCCTCTTCAACCAGCGGCATGAGCCATAGCGCCTCGGTGATCGACGTTGTTGGCCACAACGTGGCGAATGTGAACACCGGCGGTTTCAAAGCCTCGCGGGTGTTGAGCCAGGGAGCTCCCGCAGCGGATGTCGAAGACGGCGGACGCCGTGGCGTAGCGACCACCACGATCGACCGCGACCTACGGGGAGCTTCGGCTACGCCCTCCCTGCCGTTGCACTTCACCATCCAGGACGATGCCTTCTACCCGGTGAACGCCGGAGACGGGACAACGGTCTACGTCCGATCGGGTGCATTGACGGTCGATAGCGCGCGCAACGTGACCACAGCCTTTGGGCAGCTGCTGGAACCGCCGATCACGATCCCGGAGGATCACACGGCCCCGGCGGTAACAAGCACAGGGCTGGTGACGGCAGTGAACCTCAATGGCGAACAGGTAGAGATTGGCCAGATACCTTTCGTGCGCTTCATAAACCCGCAAGGGTTGGAAGCGCTCGGCGGCGGACTTTACGGCACTACCGTAAATAGCGGAGACCCGGTAGAGGGAATACCCGGAGACGGCGATTTTCGAGAGCTTCTCCCGGGGACAATTGAGGGATCTAACGTAGAGCTTGTGCTGGAGCTCACCAGCATGCTGACAGCACAACGGGCATACCAGGCCAGCGCGCGAGCCTTCCGCGTTGGTGATGAGATGCTCCAACTTGCGACAGATCTGACCCAGTAGGAGAGCGACGATGACGCGAATCGACGGAATCAACAACCTCGCAACGAGCCGCCTGGGCCAGAGCCAGGGTGCCGAAGCCACGCCCGCCGGCGAGGAACGAACGGCTGAGGCGAACAAGCTCGGACGTCAACTGGACGAGGTGCGGCTTTCGAGCCGCGGGCGGGTGGTAGCGGATGCGATGCGGGCCGTGGACGAAGCCCCGGACGTCCGGATGGAGAAGGTTGACGCGCTGAAGGCCGCGATTGCGAACGGGAGCTACACCTCCAATGCCCGGGAAATCGCATCGCGACTGCTGGCCACCGGCACGTTTGGAGACGAGTAGTGGCGGAGGACATCCAGGGCGACGAAACCCGAGCAACCTTCTCACGGTTGCTGGAAGTGCTCGTAAAGGAAGAGCGCTATCTTGTCCGGCTGATAGAACTGGCAAGAGATGAACGGGAGGCACTCCTGCAGTCGAACTACGAGGCTATCGACGAGGTTGCCAACCAGATGATCAGCGTTGCTGCGGAACTGGACAGTTTCGAAGGAGAGCGGGCCCTTCTGCTGCAGGAACTCGACGCGCCGGCCGGGGCGACGTTGAAGGACCTCGAGCCGCTGGCAGTTTCGGCCGGCGCCGACGGACTGGCTGAGGCACGAGAGCGGATGGTCGCCCGGGCCGACGAACTGCAGGCGACGCAGGAACAGAATGCGCGACTGATCCTGGCGGCAACACAACTGCGAGAGCGCTGGTTCAACCTCCTGATGGGGATGAACCCTGCGACGTATAGCGACAAGGGCAGGGAAGAGCGCCCGGGTCAGCGTTTCGTTTCGCGGAGCGCCTGAGAGGCAAGAGCGATGGGCTTATCAATCGGCCTGGACACAGCGGTCAAGGCGCTTCGTGCCCACCAGCTTGCAGTGGACGTCGCGGCCCACAACGTGGCCAACGCCCACTCCCCGGGGTTTTCCCGCCAGCGTTTGCTGCTGCGGCCCATTGGACTGGATGGCAGCGACCACTTCACCCGGGATGCGCTGCTGGGGCGGACGGGATTTGGTGTGGACGCGAGCGACGTGAACCGCGTCCGCGACATCTTCCTCGACTTCCAGCTACGCCAGGCGATCGGCAGCGAGTTCCAGTACGGAGCCCAGGGCAGTGCGCTTGCTCGGGCCGAGTTTACCTTCAATGACCCCAGCGATGGAGGCATGAGCGGCCTGCTTGCCAGCTTTTGGAACTCCTGGCACGACGTGGTCAACGATCCGGAAGGTTCGCCAGCCCGGACCACGCTCGTCCACACGACCAACACGCTAACGGCGCGGATCCGGTCGGCGCACCAACAACTGACCGTGCAGCGGGACAATCTGAACTTCAACGTCGGAGCGATCGCAGAACGGATGAACGCAGCCGCGAGTGAGATCGCGGCGCTCAACGTGCAGATCAAGAAGGTCGAATTGAGTGGCGACCAGGCGAACGACATGCGCGACCGTCGCGATCTCTTGCTGGACGACCTGGCCAAAATGGGCAATATCTCTTACAGCGAGCAGCCGGACACGACGGTGCTTGTCTACTTTGGCAATCACGAACTGGTGGTGAATGCCGAGGCGCGAACGGTGCGGGCGGAGAACGACCCCGGCAACCCGGGGATGAGCCGTCTCGTCTTCAACCTCGACGATGCGCTCGTGCAGGTAACAGGGGGAGAACTGCGCGGGGTTCTCGATGCGCGGGACACCGACCTTCCGAACCTCATCACCAAGCTCAATGACTTCGCCCAGGGACTGATGACCCAGATCAACGCCGTGCACCAAACCGGCTTCGGGCTGGACAACACGACCGGTCTCGACTTCCTGACGGGCGCCGATGCTTCAGATATTGGATTGAACAGCGTGCTGGCTGCGAATCCTCACCAGATCGCCACGGCGGCCGCGGCAAACCAGCCGGGCGACTCATCGATCGGCCTGGCGATCGCGAACCTGCAACTGGCGCAGACCATGGCGGGCGGCACGATGACCTTCGATACGTTCTACGGGAACATGGTCAGCGTGCTGGGCGCCGACGTTTCGCGGGCCCAGGGCCTCCAGGAGAGCAGCAACATGTTGAACTCCCACCTGGAAGGCATGCGCCAGTCGGTCGCGGGCGTGAACCTCGACGAGGAGATGACCAATCTCTCCGCGGCACAGCACGCCTACGATGCTGCCGCACGCGTCATCACGAGCATCGATGAGATGCTGGAGCAGCTCATCATGCGCACCGGCGTGGTTGGCAGGTAGGCAAAATGAGACTTTCCGAACAGTCCCGGCTTACGGCGAACCAGCGCTACCTTTCCACGATCCAGGAGGGGATGGCGAAACTGCAGGAACAGCTAGCTACGGGCCGGAAGATCCAGCGCGCGAGCGACGACCCGGCAGGCGCCTCGCTGGCCCTGCAGCACCGCAAGAACATTGCCTACGAGACGCAGATGCGACGCAACCTGGAAGGCGGCATCTCGTTCATGAATGTGAGCGAGGCGGCCCTCAGCGGCGTAAACGATTCGCTCCAGCGGGTGCGGGAGTTGACGGTGCAGGCTTCGAGCGATTCGCTGGGGCCGAACGAACGTCATGCCATCGCGCTCGAAGTTGATGAGCTGATAGAACACATGGCCCAGGCGGCGAACACCCGATTCGGGGATGCTTTCGTGTTCAGCGGGCACCAGACGCAGACCCCCGCCTACGCGGTTACAGGGGACCCGCCAACTGCGGTGACCTTCCAGGGCGACACCGGGCAGCGAGTACGACGGATCAGCTTCCAGGAGGAGTCACCGATCAACGTGGTGGGTGTGAATGTCTTTGGAACGATGTTCGATGACCTTATCCAACTGAGCACGGACCTGAAGGCCGGCGCCACGGGAGTCACGATCACCGGTCACCTGGGAGCGATCGATGCCGCAATCGAACAGGTGATTGGGGGCCGGGCAGAACTTGGGGCCCGGACGAACCGCTTCGAGGCGGCACTGGCCCAGTCTGAGAGCACGAACATCACGCTGCAGGAACTGAAGCGCGACATAGAGGAAGTGGACCTGGCGGAGGCGATCACGAAGATGACGAGCCAGCAGACGGCGCTGGAAGCGGCGATTGGGGCGATCGGCACGACATCCCGGATGTCACTGCTGAACTTCCTCCAGTAGATCCAGGCCCGACCAGCACGGTGCAACTCGACCCCTATGAGGGTTATCCCCATAGCGAAGACTCACGCATTCACCAAATGTATCCCCGGCTATACCGAAACACCTCCCTGTCCCTGCCGCCGGTATCTCGATAACCAGTTCGAGTGCCATCACAAATACAGCGACGGTGATGGGATAGGCCGCTGGTTGCGGCAACAAGGAAGGACATCGGTAGAACAATGGGAATGCAGATTGCCACGAATGTGGCCGCGCTGAACGCGCAGCGGAACCTGTCCGTCACCGGCCTGAAGATGGGGAAGGTGCTGGAGAAACTCTCCAGCGGTTACCGCATCAACCGTGCCGCCGACGACGCCGCGGGCCTGGGGATTAGCGAAAAAATGCGCGCCCAGATCCGTGGCAACATGCAGGCCGTTCGTAATGCACAGGACGGCATCTCGATGCTGCAGACGGCTGAAGGTGCACTCGACGAAGTGCACTCGATCCTCCAGCGCATGCGAGAGCTGACCGTGCAGGCCTCCAACGGTACGTACGCTGACAGCAGTGCTGAGCGGACATCCATCGGCCAAGAGATCAACCAGCTCAAGCAAGAGATTGACCGGATCGCGACGAAAACAACGTTCAACGGTCAGCAACTCCTCACGGGCACGCTTTCCGGCAGCAATGGTGGCGCTACCGCCACCGACCTGGTGGTCGGCGACCAACTGACCACGACTGCCGTGGCCGCCGTGACGGAAGTCAACGTTTCGAACGCGAAGGCCCAGACCTACACCTTCAGCTCGGCCGGCGCAGGAATCCTGACGCTGACCGGTGCGGATGGTACGGCTCACACGCTCACGGGCGTGACAAGCCTCGGCGCGAACGAGACAAGGACCCTGGACTTTGCCACGGTCGGCGTTTCGGTGACGATCCAGGCGAATGCCTCAGGTAAGGCCGTCGCCGACATGATCACCGACCTGACGGCTGCCGCGAACGACACCATCGTCGTAACCGGCACCGGTGCAGCCTCGCTGCAGGTTGGGGCCAACAGCGGCGACCAGCTCTCGATCTCATTCAACAACATGCAGACGAGCCAGCTTGGCGCGGGTTCGGACCTTTTCACCTTGATCGGCGACGACACCAACGTCTCGACGATTGCCAAGGCGCAGACACTGCTGACCAACCTGGACGGTGCCATCGAGGATGTGAACGCCCAGCGCGGTACGCTCGGCGCGTCGCAGAACCGCCTCGAGTCGGTCGTCAAGAGCCTCAGCGTTGCAGTTGAGAACCTCAGCGCTGCGGAGTCCCGCATCCGCGATGCCGACATCGCTGCGCTCTCGAGCGAGCTCGTCAGCAACCAGATCCTGCAGCAGGCCGGTATTTCCGTCCTGTCGCAGGCGAATACGGCCCCACAGGCCGCCCTCTCGCTGCTGCAATAGCAGCCCAAACCGCAACCAGGGCAGAGGCCCCGTCCTTCATGAAGGACGGGGCCTCTTCGCATTGAGAACAACGGCTGCCGCAAGTCGCAATGGATGCTCCCTTTCGCACGGGCCCGGGCCCAGCACAAACCTTGCCACTCACCTTTCGTGGTAGGGTTTCTCCCTGATCTTTTCCCCTGAATGCAGCTTTGGGCCCCTGCAACCCTACTGTCACCGCGTTCACCCTTCGATAACCATGCTGAACCCAAAGTCCACCAAATCTTCAATCCCCGGTGGACAAGGAAGCTGAGAGACCATGGCCGGTCTCTCTTCTACTGGGGTGGGAGGTCAGACCACACATGGGACTCCAAATTCAGACGAACGTAGCGGCACTAAACGCCCAGCGAAACCTGTCGGTGACGGGACTGAAGATGGGCAAGGTGCTGGAGAAGCTCTCCAGCGGCTACCGCATCAACCGGGCCGCCGACGACGCTGCCGGGCTGGGCATCAGCGAAAAGATGCGTGCCCAGATCCGGGGTAACGCGCAGGCAGTGCGCAACGCCCAGGACGGCATTTCGATGCTGCAGACCGCTGAAGGTGCGATGGACGAAATCCACGCCATTCTCCAGCGGATGCGTGAGCTGTCGGTCCAGGCGGCGAACGGCACCTATGCCGAGAACGGCGGCGAGCGCACGTCGATCGGCCAGGAGATCAACCAGCTCAAGCAGGAAATCGACCGGATCGCTACCAAGACGGTGTTCAACGGTCAGCAGCTCCTGACGGGCACCCTTTCCGGCACCAACGGTGGCGCCACTGCAGCTGACGTCGTTGTCGGCGACCAGCTGACAACCGGCACGGTTGCCGCGATCACCGCTCTCGACGTGGCCAACGCCACGGCTCAGACCTACACCTTCAGCTCGGCGGGCGCAGGGATCCTGACGCTGACCGGCGCGGATGGCATCGCCCACACGCTGACGGGTCTCACCGACCTGACGGCGAACGAGACCCGGACGCTGGACTTCTCAACGGTTGGCGTTTCGATCACGATCCAGGCCAACGCCTCGGGCAAGACGATCGCCAACGCGATAACCGACCTGACGGCAGCAGCCGATGACACGATCGTCGTCACCGGTACGGGCGCAGCCTCGCTGCAGGTGGGTGCGAACGCGGGCGACCAGCTCTCGATCTCGTTCACGAACATGCAGACCAACCAGCTGGGTGCGGGTTCCGACCTCGCCACGCTGATCAGCGACGACCAGAACGTCTCGACCATTGCCAAGGCGAGTTCGCTCATTACCGAGCTCGATGGCGCGATCGAGGACGTGAACAGCCAGCGAGGTCAGCTCGGCGCCGTCCAGAACCGGCTCGAGTCGGTAGTGAAGAGCCTGAGCGTCGCGGTAGAGAACCTGAGCGCTGCGGAATCGCGGATTCGCGACGCCGACATTGCTTCCCTTTCCAGCGAGCTGGTGAGCTCCCAGATTCTGCAGCAGGCCGGTATCTCCGTCCTCTCGCAGGCAAACACGGCACCCCAGGCAGCACTCTCGCTGCTCCAGGGTTAACACCCGGGGGACCGAACGTCACAACCGAGGGCCCGGTCGAATCGACCGGGCCCTCGCTGAATCAAGATAGGGCTCCACCTGACCGATGATCAGGTAAGTGCCGAAGGGCAGGACGATGATGGCCGAAGCTACGATTTCAGCAGCAAGTCCGGTAATTGCAGCACCGCACGCGCCATCGTGGGATGGTGCGCGTGGACAGCACAACGGCGAACGCCGGCGTCCCCGTCGCAAGCGTGCCAACCGGCTGCTGGAGGCGATTGTGCCCGGTAAGGAACCGGACCTGTACGACGTGCACTTCGAGTACGAGGACGGCCAGTTCACCGGCGTGAGCATCATCCTGAGGGCGACCGGAGAAGAAGTGACGTACCTGGATACCGAAGCCCTCCGAGCCTACGAGGAGTCCCCCGGGCTCCTGCTTGAACGGCAGGGATAGCCGGTGACCATCGACCCCGTCCGAATCGGCGGCTTCTTCTCGACCTTCGACTATGAGTCAGTGCTGCAGCAACTCGCCCAGGCGAGACTGCAACCGGTTCAACGTCTGGAGGTCGAAGTTGCCCGGGCCGAGGTACGGTCGCAACTGCTGGGCAACATATCGGCCCAGATGAACAGCCTTCTCGGGGCAGCCAAGAAACTGACGACCAGCAGTTCGGTGCTGGGTAAGACCGCAACAGTTACCGGAGAGGCAGTGACGGCCTCGGCCCTTGCAAGCGCCTCTGTCGGCACCTTCACCCTGGATGTGTTGAAGCTGGCGACAGCGACGAAGGTAGCGGGCACAGCCATCTCGACGGGCCTGGATTCCACGTCCCCACTCAACCGGTCGAACCTTGCCATCACTCCCACCGCGGGCACCTTCACGGTGGGCACGGCCGGTGGCGGCAGCGCGGTTCTGACGGTTGGCTCGACGACAATCGACAACCTTTCTCTGCTCGACGCTTCGAATATCGAAACACCGGTGACCGCAGGCACTTTCACCCTGGAGACGGCTACCGGCGGCCCGGCCACGCTGACCGTGGACCCGGCGACGCAATCGCTGGACGACGTCATCAACGCCATCAACGGGGCCGGCATTGGGGTCACCGCCAGCATCACCAACGACCCGGCGGGCAGGGCAAACATCCTCACCCTCACCAGTAGCCAGGGCGACATTACGGTGGGGGCGACCGGCGACAGCTCGAACTTCCTGGCGGTGACCAAACTCAGCGGGGCGACTGCCGGGACAACGGTGAACAGCACGGCAGGCATCGCGGTGATGCAGTCGCTGAGCGAGGTGGTGGCGGATATCACCGCGGCGGGAGTGGGGATTACAGCGACGATCACGAATGATACGAATGGCCGGCCGAACCTCGTGAGCCTCTCCGCGGCATCAGCGATCACGCTGGGGAACGCAACCGACACGTCGAACTTCCTATCGGCGACGAAGCTCCTGGCTTCACCTGGCACGACCTCGCGGACCAGCACGCTCTCCATTGCGCGGCTGAGCCCGGGCGACAAGATGATCGACGCCGACTTCTTTGGAGGACCCCCCGCGGCGGGTGACCAGCAATTCACGATCAACGGCGTGACGATCGACTACAACACAGCGAACGACTCCCTGAACGATGTCCTGAACCGGATCAACACGAGCGGTGCGGGCGTGGTAGCACGGTATGACCTGGCGACGGATAGCGTGCGCCTCGAACAGTCGGAGACCGGATCCATGCCGATCACTCTCACCGATGTCGGCAGTGGCGACTTCCTCACCCGGGTAGGACTAATAGGCGCCAGCCAGACGGTTGGCGAAAACGCAGAGTACTCAGTGAACGGCGGGCCGACACAGTACGCGGACTCCAACACCGTTTCGCCGGTGAGCGGCGTGACGGTGACGTTGAAGCAGGTCACCACACCCGGTACGCCCGAGACGGTCACGATTGGGCAGGACCTTGACGGGTCCACGAAGTCGGTTAAGGCGTTCGTCGACCAGTTCAACGCCGTGTTCAACGCGATCGACGAAGCGACGAAGATCAACCCGGATGACCTGAAGGAATCGGGGGAACTGAGCGGTGACTCATCGCTGAGAACGCTCAAGGGACAGCTCCGTTCGCTGGTGACGGGGCCGGGATTTAACGTCGAGGGCGCCTACCAGAACCTCAACCAGATAGGGATTGGTTTCGGTGCATTCGGGTCGGCTGTGGGGTCGACCAACCAGCTCCAGTTTGATGAAGGCAAGTTCACTGCGGCCCTGCAGACAGACCCTCAGTCGGTGCAGAACTTGCTGAGCGTGTTCACGCTGAGCGCGAATCTCGAGGCAGGGGGAACCGGCTCAGTCACCGGGATCAGCGGTAACTACTCGGGGACCAGGGCTGGTACGTATTCGCTGACGGACCCGGGCGATGGGACGATGATCATCGACTTCGTACCGTCGGATGGCAGCACACCAACGCAATCGACGATCACCATCGCGGCGGGCGGAACGAACAACACCGCCATACCCGGGATCACCCTCCAGTTTGCCGGGACCCTGCAGGCGGGCAGCCATACGATCACGGTCAGCAATACCGCGGCCAGTCCTCTCGCACGGATTCAGCAGGTCTTGGACCTGCAGACCGCGCCCGGCGGTGTGATGGAGCAGCGCCAGGCCAGCTACGACAAGGTTCGCGAGGACATCGAAGACCGAATTGCGGACCTCGAAGCGAGCGTGGACAAGGAGATGGAACTCTTGCGCCGCAAGTTCATAGCCATGGAACAGGCGCAGGCGAGAGCTTCGGGCACACTCTCGGCACTGCAGCAAATGCAACAACAGTTGACGGCGATACTGCCGGGGAACAACCGGCGGTAGTCAGGGTAGGTACCCATAGGAGCCGGGCGAACGTTCGCAGACCGTAGAGAGAAATCCTGGCGTGGAGGCGGGTATGAGTGGAGACGCACTGGCTGCATACCGGACATCGAAGGTGACAACGGCGGACCCCGTCGGCCTCGTCGTGATGCTGTTCGAAGGGGCCCTGAAGGCCGTCCGCAAGGCACGGATTCACCATGAGTCGGGCGACCTCGGCCGATACGCGAACGAGGTCGAACGGGCAACGCTGATTATCGGCGAACTGCTGGCGGCCCTGGACACCGAACAGGGTGAGATCCCACAGACGTTGAGCGGCATCTATAGCTACAGCATGAGCTGCCTTGTGCTGGCAATGAGCGGTGACGTGTCGAAACTCGATGAGGTCGAGCTAAACATCGGGCGGATTGCCCGGGCCTGGAGCGAGGCTGCGAAAAGCCTGGCGGAATCCGGGGAACTGGATGGACACGTAGCGTGATGCGCGCTGCCGAAGCGGCACGCCGGGCGGTTGAACTGTCGGCGGCCCAGTACCAGCGCCTGGAGGCGGGCGACTTCGATGGCTATGGAAAGCACGAAGCGGCGCAGGAGGCGGCCTGCCGGGTAGTGCTCGAATGGCCTGTGGCAGAATTCGATGCAGAGACCATCGCGCTCGTCGACGAACTTTCCGGATTGCAGCGGCGCCTCTGTGAGCAGTTCGATGCGCTGCTGGAGAGGGCCGGCGCCGATAACCGGCGGCTGCGGGCGGGTCAAAGGGCTTTGCATGCCTACGGCGCCCCCGGGACAGCAACACCGTTGCGCACGCGGACCGGGTAAAGCACACCCGACTGTTACCGAACCGATTCCCCGGGTTCTTTGAGGCTTGTTCAGCCCCCGGCCGGTATGGCCGAACTATAGGGCAACAGGCCGCGCGGCAAGGCCACGCGTGCGAGGGAGGACCGGGACTTGGCCGCAAGCAAGCAAGCGCCAGGTGGCTCGACACATCGTTCGACGGTGATTGCCAGCCTGCTGGTCGCCGCCGCCGGGGTCGTCACATACTTCGGATACCAACCGGCGCAAGCTGGCCTAACCGACGGCCCGGCCCACACCGAGACCGTAACGCTGGCCGCTGAATCGCCGGCCCAGGAGGAATTCACCGCTTCACCAAGGGGCCTGCCGACGCGTCTACGAATCGAGAGTGCAGGTATCGACACCTCGGTTGCGGAGGTTGGCATCATCCAGGACGGGTCTCAGGCGCGCTGGCAGACGGCGTGGCGGTCCGCCGGGCACCACATCGACTCATCGCGCCCGGGCAATCCTGGCAACGTGGTCCTGACGGGTCATGTGTCAGTCTCCAACGCGGCGAACGTGCCGGTTTTCGCGAACCTGGATCTGGTGACGGTCGGGGACCTGATCGAGGTCTTCTCGGGCACGGCCCGGCATGTGTACCAGGTGGAGGAAGTGGAAGTGGTTGGGCCGGACGAAATCGGAGTGCTGGAGAACGACCATCGGTCGTTGGTAACGCTGATTACCTGCACACGAGACCTCGAACACCGGCTGGTCGTGGTTGGAGCACTGGTCTCGTGAGAACGAGTAGATCATTGAATCGCCCTGCGTGGGCGGATAGAGTGGCAAGAGGATGGATGACATGCGCGTGAAGAATGCCTCGGGTTCCAGCCCGATTACCCCGATTGCACCTTATGTGGAGCAACGTGAAGCCCGCACTATCGAGAGCGAGCGCACGGATGAGGCCGGCATTAGCGATCGGGCAAAGGAGCTTTCGCGCGCAAACGAAGCGGTCTCGGCGGCACCCGAAGACCGGGACCTGCGGGTGCAGGCGTTGCGGTCAGCGGTCCAGAACGGCAAGTACCGATTGGACGCGGAGCAGGTTGCTCGCAAGCTGCTGGAGCACGGCTTCTAACCCTTCGATCGGCATACAGGGCCACACGTCTCCGGCGTTCCAGCGCAGGGAACGGGGGAGTACCCCGATGCCGCCTGCCACGTGGATTGGTGACGATTGACTTGCTGGCCCGGAACTCACCGGCGCCCCTAAAGGTTGGTCATGCCGAACGTACTTGCCATTGTGGCTGGCATCCCGGACGCACTTGAGGGACGAATGGTCGCCGGTGAGGGGCTCAACCTCGCACTGAGGCGCGACGTGGCCTCAGGTTTGCGCTATGCGGAGAGCGGCGGCTACGACCTCCTGGTGCTCAGCGGCCTCACGGTCGACGAACAACAGGAGGCAGTGGCCCAGTTCCAGCGATTCCGGCGGTGGCGGGTGGTGCCGGTGCTCTATGTCATGGCCGAGGAGAGCCCTGGCTTCGCAGTCCCGGGGGGCTACCGGCCTGAGCTTGACGGCCTGGTCCGTGGGGATTTTTCGGCGCCGCATGTACAGGCGCGAATCGCGGAGCTGGCCGAGGAAGGCGCCGGCAGTTCGGATCTTGTGGTGGCCGGGCCGTTTGAGTTGGACCCGGTACATGGCCGGCTTTCGTTTGCCAACTTGAATGTTTCGCTGACGAGGCGCGAAGCCGAGATCGTCGCGATTCTCCTGAGTCAGCCGAATCGCACGGTGAGCGCGGTTGAGATCATTGAGCGCGGCTGGGGGACACGGGCCGACGAGCGCCATCTCCAGATCCTGCGCCGCCACGTGAGCAACATCCGGCAGAAGCTGGATTCGGAGCTGCAATCGCGAGCGGTCCGCACGGTCCGAGGCACGGGCTACCGATTCGAACTGCGGGACGCGAGCTAGCGTTTCCGGTAGGACGGGTCTTCGACATCGACCCAGCACCGGGCAAAACGATCCTGGTAGCCGTCGGTGATATCGAGTGGGAAGGCTCGAACGTAGGGCTGGCTGAGTGCGACCACCCGTTCGCTAACGAGGTTGATGCCGGCGTTGATTTGCAGGAGCTGGCGTTGGATGTCGAGGCCGAGGTTGCGGCGGTCATCCGGGTTGAACTGAGCCCGTTGGGCGACTATCAGGGCGTCAAGGTCTTCATTTCGCAGGGCGAAGCTGTTCTGGACACCCGCCGAGTGAAAATAGGGATAGAGCCAATCATCAAGGTCGAGCCAGCCAGAGTCGGGGCCGGCAACCCAGGGCAAGGTCTGGCGGGGATCAAGCAGCCGGCCAACCAGTTCTTCGACCGGCAGGGGATTGATGGTGACTTCGATACCGAGCGCCTGGCCGACGTGGCGGGCGATGAGGCTGCCCAGGCTGAAGGTTTCCTCAGAGGTTTGTTCGACGTGCAGCTCCAGCGTCGTTGGGCGCTCATTTCCATCGGCAACGTAGGCATCCATTTGCTGACGGGCATCCTGGATGTCCTGGGCGCGTCCACCCGAGCCAAGGCGGTACCCGGGCCATTCCGAGAGCTCAGAGAAGGGCAGAGCCCAGTGGGAAACGGGCCAGCTGACCCAGCCGCTCCTGTCGCCGGAACCGTCGAAGAAGATGTCGATCATCTCGGTGCGGTTCATGGCGATGGCGAGGGCCGTTCGCACGCGAACATCGTTGAACGGCGGGGCCGAGGTGGTGAATCGCATGCCAAAGAAGAGCGCGTTGCCAACGTGGGATTCGACGAGCCCGGGAACAGCTTCCTTCATCGCATCCGCCTGGGTACGGCCGACAAAGGCGGCATCGAGGTCCTTGACGCGAAGGTCGGCGACAACCTCAGAGGCGTTCTCGGCGTGGAGGACGGTTATCCCGGCGAGAGCGGGGGCGGAACCGAACCACTCCTCGTTGCGGATGACGCTGGCGAACTCGCCCTCGGTCCATTCGAGCCAGCGAAACGGCCCGGACCCAACCTGGCCGTCCGGTTCTGCAGAGAACCCGGACGCGTCCATCTCGGGGGCAACGATCATCGCGGTGGGGTCGGCCAGCCAGTTGAGCATGGGAGCGAGCGGTTCGGCGGTGGTGATGATCACGGTCTCGGAGTCGGGCGCATCGATGGAGGCGATGTTGGACCAGCGGGACTGACGGACAAAGACGCTGCGGTCGCCCAGGCGCTGGCGGTCGAATGAGTGGACGACGTCCTCAGCGGTGACCTGTCGACCATCCAGGGGTGAGACATCGTGCCAGCGAGCGGCGGGGTTGAGCTTGAAGACGTAGGTCAGCTCGTCCGGCTGCTGGGGCATGGCAGTCGCGAGATCGGTGCGAAGGATGTTTGCGGCCTGGTCCTCGTAACTCAGCAGGCGGCTGTAGACGAAGGCCTGTTGTCCCTGGAGCGTGCCCACCTGCGTGCGGTGAGGGTCGAACTGGCCGTCACCGACGACGAACCCTGTCATGGTGAGCGACGGCGGGCCGGCAGGAGGCCGGGTGGGCGTGACACCGGGGCCCAGCGTGGCGGTGGGGCCGGCAGGCGGCGTCTGGGTGCCGGTCGTGCCCGTGCTGGCAGTGGGGCTCGGGCTGGTGGAGCCCCCGCCGCAGGAGAGAACCACATAGCCTGCTGCGGTAGCAGAGGCGCCGAGGAACCATCGGCGCGAACGCCGCCGCGGTGTTGGGCCGGCCGAAGTCATGCTATGGCCATGGTAGCGTGATGGCCCGGAACCACGAGGTCCGGGTAAACCCGACGTGAGGAACTACCAATGCCAGGACGGTATACGGCGGCCGAGATTACGAAAGCGATGGCGAACCTCGATGGCTGGGAGCCAGATGGCGAGAAGGCCATCCACAAGGAGTTCAAATTTCGCGACCACATCGAAGCGATGGGTTTCGTGAACCGGGTGGCGATGGTGGCCGAGAAGATGGACCACCACCCAGAACTCACGATCGTGTACAGCAGCGTCTCAATCAGGCTGAACTCTCACGATGCCGGCGGTGTGACGGAGCGCGACGTGCAGCTGGCAGAAGCGATCGAGAAGTACCGCTAGGAGACGCGGGTCCCGGGCGGGACAGCGACGGTTTCCTTCACCATCTGCATGAGGCTCTTTTCCTGGTCAGTCAGGGCCTCCACGGGCTTCTTGAACTCCGGGCGGAGGGGGAAGATATGGATCGCATCCCAGCCGCAGACGTCTTCACAGAGGCGGCAGCCCGTGCACTTGCGCGGGTCGAGCGTACTGACTCCGAAGAAGTCGTCGATCCTGTCGGTGTGCTGGAGGCTGAGGGCGTCGAAGGGGCAGATGTTGATGCAGAGCTCGCAACCCGAACCGATGCACTTGTCTTCGATGACGACAGCCTTGGGCCAATCCTGCTTCTTGAGGCCGATGCTGAAGTCGCCGTTCTCGTCGAGGATGGCTTCCGGGGGACACACGACGCCACAGGCGCCGCAGTCGATGCAGAGGGTGGCATCAATAACGTGCAGTTCGTTGCGCTCGCCGGTAATGGCGTTTGTGGGGCAGCGCTTGGTGCAGGCGGTGCACCCGATGCAGGTCTCGACGATGGAATAGGCCAACAGTACGTCCCTTCCGAGGCGTCATGTAGATGGACCTGGACGCCCCCGGCGGTCTTCTCCAGTGTAGGTTCCCAGAGAACTCCCCGGCAAACATCGGGCGGGAAGGTCTCACCGGGGCAGGATCGTCGTCTCTGCCCGGGCCAGCCAACCGGTGTCCCTGGCCCGGATGTGGTGGCTTATTTGGCGTCCCGCTTCTCGCCCCAGGTGTCGTAGTAGGTGACGTGTGAAGTGGGCAGGCGTCGCCCTTCGCCAAAGCGTCCCATGGGCCAGCCGACAGGGATCAGGGCGGCGGTCTCGACCGTATCGGGGATACCGAGGAGTTCCCGGATCTCGTCCTGGCGCTGCCGGTGAATCGTGGTGAGGGCCGTACCAAGACCAAGAGCCCGCGCAGCCAACATCAGGTTCTGGACGGCGGGATAGATGCTGGAGCCGCTGGCGATGCCAGCATTCACGCTGGGATTCGAGAATGTGCAGACGAGGATGTGCACCGGCACCTCATCGAGGTGGTCGGCGAGGTACTGAGAGCTCCGCAGGACACGCTCGTTGCTATCAGCATCTTCCGGGGAGAGTTGCTTGCCGGCAGTGCCCCCGTAGCCGCTTGCAGTGTAGGCGCCCCAGGCTTCGCTGTAGTGACGGGCGATCTCGGCACGCTTGTCGGGATCGGTAATGACGAGGAAACGCCACGGCTGGCGGTTGCCGCCGCTGGGCGCACGCGTCGCCGCCCAGATGATCTTCTCGATGTATTCGGGCGGTACAGGATCGGGCTTGAGGCGGCGCATGGCGCGTTGCGTGCCGATGACGGTGAAAAAGTCTGGCTCAGTGATTGTGGGTTCAGGCATGGTGAACACCTCCGCGAGTGACGGATCATACCCGGTCATGTGCCGGTGGAGGGGCGAACAGTGCTGGCGTATAGTCGGTAAGCAGGCAACACCCCAGATCGAAGGGAGCAGACCACCAGATGAACCTCATCCAACTACTACTCCGCCCGGCGAAAACGGCGAGCGCACACTGTGACGGCCCTTGCGGCGTCTACGACCCGGCATCAGCCCGTATCGCTGCCGAGGCGGTACTTTCCATGGAAAAGAAGATGGCAGCACTCGGTGATAGTGCGGCCGACGCGCACACCCGCAGCCGTTACATCGCGATCAAAGAAGAGCAGGCCGAAATCGCCAAGCGCGAACTGAACATTCTCTGGCACGACTACTTCAAGCCGGAACACCTGAGTGCCGTGCCGAACCTGCACGAGATGTTCTGGAACGCCGCCAAGCTCTGTTCCAAGAACAAAGTGGAGAACGACGCCGCAAACGGCGAGGCACTGATGAAGGCAGTCGAAGAGATTCACAACGCCTTCTGGAAGACCAAGAACCGTGAGGTCGCCTTCTACCGGGCGAACCCATAGCCAAGACCGGCAGATGGAACACCAACGGGGCGGAGCCTTCCTGCGAAGGGCCGCCCCGTTTCTCTCTGTCGCGGCGCTGGTTGCGGGGTCCTGCCTCTACCTCCGGCGGTTCGAGCGCTACGCAATCACGGGTGCATCGATGGAGCCGGCGCTCGTTGAGGGTGACTGGGCCATCATCGATAGGCGAGCATACCGCCACCAGCCACCCGGGGCGGGCGATGTGGTCATGGTGAAGGACCCTCGATTGCCGGAAAGAACGCTGGTCAAGCGTGCCGCCGGGCGCGATGGCGCCTCCACCCGGGTAATTGGTGACAATGCAGCCCAAAGCACCGACAGTCGCGTTTTCGGCGCCGTGCCCGACGAACTGCTGGTCGGGCGCGTCCTGTGGCGGTACTGGCCGTTGCGCCGATTTGGGCGGGTGGCCTAGGGCTGGGGCAACTTCCCTTCGACACGGAGGCGGCAGAGGGCCACAAAGTCGTGGGCGACACGTTCGATGGCCTGGGTCACCTGCTCGTTTGCCGGTGCATCGCCTTTGCCCCAGTGCTCTCCGCTGCGGGAGATGACCACATCGGGTGTGGCAGCGATGCCGCCAATGTGGCGAAGCACACGGGCCGTATCCGTTACGCCGGGCTCAGCATCGCCACCAGCGACACCGATGAGCGCAAAAGGCGTGCCGCCAACCTGGGGGACGTCGACAAAGTCCAGGGCATTCTTGAGGCCGCCGGGAATGGCGCCGTGGTAGCTGGGGACGGTGATGAGGAGACCATCAGCGGCGTGGCAGGCGGCACGCCAGGCGTGGACGGCTGCCGGGTATTCGTCATCGGGGCGTCCATCAAGGGCCGGGAGCCCGGCAATCTCGAAGGTCTCGCAGGTAGCGCCAGCGCCGGAAAGTGCCTTTATCGCGTACTGGAGAACGCGGTCGGCCGTGCTTCCCGTGCGGATGCTGCCGTTTACACAGAGGATCTTGGCGGCCATGCGTGTCCCTCCCGGTGGATGAGCCTATTCGTGAATCCAGCCATCGAGGTCGCGGTGCCAGTCGATGAGTTCAGACGGCTGGAAGAAGAGGGCCACTTCCCGGGCGCCACTCTCCGGGCTATCACTGGCGTGGACGAGGTTGCGCCCCCGTTCCATGCCGAGGTCGCCGCGGATGCTGCCGGGTGTGGCCTCTGCGGGATTGGTCGAGCCGATAGCGGTGCGGATCGCGGCAATCGCATCGGAGCCTTCGAAGACTGCGGCGATGACCGGGGCGCTGGTGATGTACTCGACAAGGCCATCGAAAAACGGCTTACCTTCGTGTTCGGCGTAGTGGCGCCGAGCGAGTGATGCATCGATACGCATGAATTTGAGGCCGACGATCTTGAGCCCTCGCTGTTCAAGACGGCGAATGACCTCAGTGGCAAGGCCGCGCTGGACGGCGTCGGGCTTGGCGAGGACGAGAGAACGCTGAAGGGCAGGCATAGGGGTGATTCACTCCTGATCTAGCTGGATGTAGCAGTGCTTGCGTGTGGGTGCGCGGTTGACGCACGCGGTCGCGTGACGTTTGGCGCCCGCAGGTAGATAGCATCGTCGAGGTTTGCGGCCGTTGGCGCGAGCGCGAGAGCCGCAAGGACACGCTGGCGGGAGGAGACCTCCGTTCCACCGAGGGGGCCAGCAGTTTCCCCGGCGAAGGTCAACCCCTGGAAGGCGTCAACAGTACCGGCGTGGAGGGGGCCGGTCACGGCGGCCCCTTCGCAGGCGCGAAGAGCGTACTCGCGGCGCCCGGCCGGGTGGATGGCCACCCAGGGGCCGGTAATCCCGGCGGCATGGGCAATGCAGGTATGCGTTTCGACACCGGCAACAGGGACGCCCAGGGCGCGGGCAAGGCCGATCGCGGTGGCGATACCCACTCTCAGCCCCGAATAGCTACCGGGTCCTTTGACCACGCAGATACGCGAGATGTCCTGAACCCTGGCGTCCACCAGTTCATCGATGAGCGCGAGGAGGAGGCGAGAATGGTCGCGGTCACTGGGGCGGACGAGGGAGCGAATCTCGTCATTGGTGTCCTGATACGCCAGCGCAATATCGTCGGAGGCCGTATCGATCGCGAGGATGCCGGTCACAGGAGCCCGGCCGCCGAGAGGATGGCGGTTCCTCTGTCCGAAGGGCCCTCGATGCGGAGGGTCCGACCACCAAGAGCGTGGCTGTGTTCGAAGGAAATGATGAGTGCCGGCGCCGGGAGTTGGCCAGCCGCAAGATCCGCCCATTCGATGGCAAGGACTCCCGATTCGGCGTGGTCCCAGAGACCAAGTTCTTCGATTCCTTCGCCACCGGTGCGATAAAGGTCGACATGGAAGAGGGTTTCGCGGCCGCGATACTGGTTGAGGAGCACGAAGGTTGGGCTTGTGACACGGTCGGCTGAATCCAGTCCGTTCGCCAGGCCACGAACAAAGCAGGTCTTGCCGGCTCCCAGCTCGCCCTGGAGGTAGACGACGTCCCCACGCTGCAGCTGGCCGGCGATCTGGCGGCCGAGCTCTTCGGTGGCGAGGGGTGAGTCCGTCTGGAGGGCGACGGTGGTTGAGGGCGGCATTGGAGGGCTGACTCCCCGGCGGCCGTGGAGGTGTGGATTTGACGCGGCAGGCCTGCTCGTAGATTATTTCACAATCGGATGTATCACGGGTGTGGCCGATCGTCCGCGCCGCCCCGGTGACTGGAAAAGTACCAGACGGAGTTTCGACCAGACATGAAGAAAGCCACCGTAGAGAACGGGAAGGCGCCTATTTCCGCGAGCCTCGGTCACCGGATTCGCACGGCGCGCAAGGACGCCGGCATGAGCCAGGGGCAGCTCGCGACGGCGCTGAACACGACGCAGAGCGCAATCAGCCTCTACGAGGCGGGCCAGCGTTCGGTAGGTATCGACATGCTGCTGAATGTGGCACGAATCCTGAACCGGCCACTCCACTATTTCCTGGGACAGGACGGCGAAATGCTGTTCGTTTCCGACAGTGAAATTGCCGTGCTTATCGCCGACCTCGAGCGGAATCCGGAGGATCTGCCGGAATTGATTGCCTACTGGAACTTCCTTTCGTGGCGCCGGAGTGCCAGCGCCACCAACGGCAGGCACTAGCCGTTCCCGGCTATGGCCCGACGATTCTGCGATGAGACGGATTCGCGGCGCCTGCTAAACCCCGGCCCGGTGACCCTGGTGAGCGTTGCCTTTCGTGATGAACGGAATGCGGCGCCCGTCGCCTGGGCCATGCCGCTTTCGATGGAACCGCCGCTTGTTGGCGTAGCGCTGCACCCCGAGCGCCACACGACGGACATGGTGCGGGCTGCCCAGGAATTCGCGATTAACATCCCAGGGCCCGCGATGCTAAAACAGGTGCACTTCCTCGGATCGCATTCTGGACGGGATGTGAACAAGCTGGAGGCGGCGAGCATCGAGTGGTTCCCCGGCATGCGAGTTGGGGCGCCGCTCCTGGACGGCTGCCTTGCCTGGATCGAATGCACGGTACGCGACAGTATCCGCTTCCCCGACCACACGCTGTTTGTCGGCGAGGTGGTGCGGGTGCAGGCGCTGGAAGAGGCGTATGCAGGCGGCTGGCTGCTGGAGGACCCGAAGTACTGTCCGCTGACCTACCTGGGCGGCGATGAATACGCCGTAATCCAGGACAAGCGGGTGGCGGCGATCCAAACGACGATGCAGGGCGGGTTGGTGCTTGAAACGGCGGAGGAGCGGGAAGAGCGAGAGGAGCGCGAGGCCCAGGAAGCAGAAGCAAAGGGCGCTGAAGGCGACGAGGGGTACGCGGAGATGCGGCGGTTCCTCGGTCGGGACTAGTCGGAGGATGGAAGCCTGGCGGAGGGCCGGGTAGCTCGCGGCCACGGAGGGCCGCAGCCCCGAGGAACCTGGGTGATATCGGCGGGGGTGAGCTCCGGTGTGGAGCTTGAGGTGGTAGCGGACGGCATTACGGGAGATGCCCAACTGGAGTGCGATTGCTTCGTTGGATAGGCCTCGCCTTGCGAGGTCAAGGACCTCGCATTCGCGCGGGGTGAGTTCGTGGGTGGACATGGGCGCCGGCCCCCTCTCCGTAGTTGTAGAGAAACCGTAGGGGGCCAGCGCTGGAAGTTCCCTACCCCCTAGCCACGTTCGTCTACCGGGACGTAGGGCCGGTTGTCGGCGCCTTCGTAGAGGGCGTTCGGGCGGACGAGACGGTTGTCGGCGTACTGCTCGAGGAGGTGGGCAGACCAGCCGGCAATCCGGGCAACCGCGAAGATCGGTGTGTAGAGGTCGTTGGGGATGCCGAGCATCTTGTAAACCGAGGCACTGAAGAAGTCGACGTTGGGATAGAGCGGACGCCCTTCGAACTTCTGGAGCAGGTAGTCCCGCAGCTTAGTAGACATGTGGAACCACTTGGCCTCGGGCGAGACCTCGGCGAGCTGGTGGCCGAGGCGTTCGAGAATGATGGCGCGCGGGTCGGTGGTCTTGTAGACGCGGTGACCGAAGCCCATCATTCGTTCGCCACTGGCGAGCATCTCGTCGATGTACTTCTCGATGTTGTCCTCGCTGCCGATGGCCTGGAGGGTGCGGAAGACGGCATCGTTGGCGCCACCGTGGAGCGGGCCCTTGAGCGTGCCGATGGCAGAAGCGATCGCGGAGTAAAGGTCACTCTGGGTCGAGGCGGTGACGATAGCTGCGAAGGTCGAAGCATTCATCTCGTGCTCGGCGTGGAGAATGAGCGCGACGTTGAAGATGTGAGCTTCGAGTTCGCTGGGCTCCTCGCCCTTGAGCATCCAGAGGAAGTTGGCGGCATGGTTGAGGTCGTCGCGCGGGGCAACGATCGGTTTTCCTTCGCGGAGGCGATGGAAGGCAGCGACGACGGTACCCATACGGGCAGTGAGAAGGGCAGCCTGGCGCCGGAGAGCGGGCTGGGAGAGGTCGCTTGAGTTGCGGTCGAGGGCGCCGGCAGCGGTCACCGCTATTTCGAGGGCACGCATGGGTCGGACGAGGCCGTTCATCTCGTTGAGAAGCCGGGTGTTCAGCGGCGAAAGCGGCCGTTCGCGGCGGAGGGCCTCCTTGAGTTCTGCGAGCTCGGCCCGGGAAGGCAGGCGCTGATTCCAGAGGAGGAAGGCAACCTCTTCGAACGACGAATTGTCGGCGAGGTCGTAGATGTCGTAGCCGGAGTAGACGAGCTCGCCCTTTTGCCCATCGATGCGACAGAGCTTGGTTTCGGCGACGTAGATACCTTCAAGGCCGCGGGCGACGGTGGCTGCTTCCTGAGTCATGGTCAATCATCTCCAGTGGGATTACAGGGAGATTGTATACAACTCATGAAGACGCCGCCTGACTAGCGGGCTACACGTTCGGCCACAAGATCGCCCATCTTCGTGGTGCCCACCGGGGTCGAATCTTTGCCCGCAATATCCGGCGTGCGGTAGCCATCGGCGATGACGGCGTCGACAGCCTTTTCGAGGCTCTGGGCCTCGGATTCCATACCGAGGGAGAGCCGCAGCATCATGGCGGCACTGAGGATCATGGCGAGGGGGTTTGCCTTGTCCTGGCCGGTGATGTCTGGGGCGGTGCCGTGAATTGGCTCATAGAGACCGATGCCGGTGCCGTCCTTGCGGCGCTTACCGAGACTGGCGGAGGGCATCATCCCCATGGAGCCGGGGAGCATCGCGGCTTCGTCGGTGAGAATGTCGCCGAAGAGGTTCTCGGTGACGATCACGTCGAAACTGGAGGGACGGCGGATGAGGTGCATGGCGGCGGCATCGACGAGGATGTGCTCGAGTTCGACATCGGGGTAGTCAGCGGCCATTTCGGTGGCGATTTCGCGCCACATGCGGCTGGTATCGAGGATGTTGGCCTTATCGACGCTGGTGAGCTTCTTGCGACGCTGGCGGGCCATTTCGAACCCGACCTGGAGGATGCGGCGGACTTCCGTCTCGGAATAGCGCATGGTATCGACGGCGCGACGCCCGCGTGAAGTGGTCCACCGCTTCTGGGGCTTGCCGAAGTAGATGCCGCCGGTAAGTTCGCGGATGACGACCATGTCCGTGCCTTCGAGGACCTCGGGCTTGAGAGTGCTGTCGTCGATCATCAAGGGGTGGATTCGGACGGGGCGGATGTTGGCGAAGAGTCCGAGTCCTTTGCGCATGCCGAGGATCGCCTGCTCCGGGCGAACCTTCGCAGCGGGGTCATCCCACTTAGGGCCGCCCACCGCGCCGAAGAGGACGGCGGCAGACGACTTCGCGGCAGTCAGCGTCTCCGGCCTGAGGGCGGTGCCATACTTGTCGATGGCAGCACCACCGATGATCTCGGTCTCGTACTGGAATTCGTGGTTGTAGAGGGCCTCGATGCGAGCCAGCGACTTGAGGGCCTCTTCCATGACCTCGGGACCGATGCCGTCGCCGGGTGTAAGCAGGATGCGTAAAGATGCCATGGCTACCTCGCTCGAAGGAGTATTCCCACTCGATAGAGAGGCACCGGGCTTACCCGGGTGCTTCCCCGGGATTCGGTGAACGAACACCTATCGAGCGGAGTCTCGGATATGGAGGCATCGTACGGAGCGAGTTGCGCTGAGGCTATCAACGGCGGTTACAGTGCGGCGGCCTCTTCAATGAGCTGCGTAAGTTCTTCGCCGGTGTAGGGGCCGAGGGCAGCGTAATAAACCTCACCCCGGGGGTCGATAACGACGAAGCCGGGCTGATAGCCAATCCCGTGGGAGACGGAGAACGCGCGTCCTTCAGGCGAGTCACGGTCGACAACCACCATATCCAGTTGATTTCCATATTGGGCGACCAGTTCATCCCACACGGGGGTGATTCGCTTGCAGTTCGGTCACCAGTCGGTGTGGA
>JAGQGZ010000140.1 GCA_020432105.1 Dehalococcoidia bacterium
CCATGCTTCGCGTTCAAGACCTCGACGCTGCCATAGCCTTCTACCGCGATGTGATGGGGTTAGAACCAGCCTGGCGCGATGGTGAAATGGCCGGACTCGAATTCCCGGACACTCCTGGGACGGAATTGGTACTCCACACGAATGTCCAGATCCCAAGATTGGACGTGAACTATCTCGTCCACGACGTCGTGGCGGAGGTTGAGATGCTCAGTAGCCGTGGTTGCTCGATCGTCGTTGCCCCGTTTGCGATTGCGGTAGGGAATTGCGCTGTGGTCCAGGATCCCTTCGGCAACCACCTGACACTCGTGGATATGACGACGGGACCTCGCCGGACCAACCTGAGTTCCTAGAAGTCGAGCAGCCAATCTGCTACATGCTCACCCTCGGCATCCGCGAACTCCGCCAGCACGCCAGCAAGTACCTCCGTCTCGTCCGCGACGGCGAGACCATCCAGGTGACCGACCGCGGCGAACCGATAGCAATGATCACGCCCTGCGTACGCCCTCCGGATCCGCTCGCCCAGTTGCGCCGTGAGGGGAAAATCCGTGGACCGGAACGGCCCCTGGATCTGGATGCCGTAGTGCCTCTTCCTCCAAAGCCCGGGATCCCACTCCCAAGCGAAGTAGTTCAGTCTGAACGAGCGAGTTCGCGCTTTTAGTGCTCTGCCTCGATGCCGTCGTTACCTATGACACCCGCATGCGTGAGGCCGCCGAGCTGCATGGCCTCGCGGTCCTCTCCCCGGGCGCCTAGCTATCGGGCTCTCCGATCGAGAGCTCGCACAGGTGCACACCCATCCCTGCCACCGCCACAACCCGGAAGACGACTCCCCGGTAGCTGACACTATCGCCCGGTCGCGGCGGCCGGCCCAGCAGCGCCAGCACGAGCCCGCTGACCGTCTCCACTTCCTCGTGCGCGAGTCCAACCTTCAGGTGCTCTCCCGCCTCCTCCAGGCGGACGGTGCCCGCCACGCGCAGCCGGCCCGGCGCCAGCTCCTCGATCTCATGGACGCCGACAGCCGAGTCAGCGACCTCTCCCACCACTTCTTCGAAGAGGTCATCGAGCGTCAGAATCCCGGCCGTCCCGCCAAACTCATCGAGCACGATTGCCATCTGGGTGCGCTCCCGGTGCAGCATGGCAAGGACGGCGTCGAGGGTCAGCGTCTCGGGCACAGCCGGCACACTCCGGGCCGCATTCAACCGGTCCGCCAGTGGTCCGTCGGCCAGCAAGTCCTTGATGTGCACCATGCCCTTAATGTGGTCGAGGTCGCCCTCGTACACCGGGTAGCGCGTGAACGGCCGTTCTCGCAGCAGCAGCACGACTTCTTCAGGCGTGGCGTCCCTGGCTATGCCTGCCACGTTCACCCGCGGCACCATCACGTCACCCGCCGACAGTTCCGCGAAGTCGAAAAGCTCGCTCAGCACCGTCGCCGACTCGGAGCCCAGTTCCCCCTCAGCCATGCTCTCACGCACGATCATCCGGATCTCCTCGGGCGTGTAGTACTGCTCCGCGCCGAGTTCTCGGTGGATGTTGAACAGGCTCAGGATGCCGTTCCCGATGGCGTTGAGCACGACCACGAATGGGTACATCGCCACCTGGAAGAGCCGCATCGGGGTGGTGATCGCCAGTGCCGCTCGCTCGGGATTCTGCAGCGCCAGCGCCTTCGGGATCATCTCCCCGATGACGATGTGGAAATAGGTGAGCACCGTCATCGCCAGCACCGTCGCCAGCGCGTGCGAGGCGAAGAAGCCCGGCGCGCTCGAACCGTGGAAACCGTCGTAGATCCATTCGGCCAGCTGATGTTCACCGTACATACCAAGGCCCAGGCTCGCCCCCGTGATCCCGAGCTGTGCCGTCGCAATGTAGCGGTCCTGGCGGGCCGGGTCGGAGAGTACTTCGTGGACAGCCTTTGCCAGGCGATGGCCCGCTCCGGCCCGCCGGGCGATCGACACCCGTGGGGCCCCGGCGATAGCGAACTCCGCCGCCACGAACAGCGCATTCACGGCAATGAGCACCGCAATAATCAGGATCGGGAGCGCGACACTCATGATTGATCGCGCTCCCCGCGGGGAACCGGCCAGGCGAGGAGCGAGACCACTGCATGCCGGTGCACCGCCTCCACCTCAAAGGACACGCCGTCGATCTCCATTTGCTCGCCGGGTGCAGGAATATGGCCGAGGGCATCCACTACGCGTCCGCCGATCGTGTCTGAAGGCCCCTCAACTTCCGCGCCGAGCCACGTTGCGGCATCGTCCGCATTCATCTGCCCCGGTAGACGGATGCGCCCGTCCGCCAGTCGTACCGGCAACGGTCCGGCTCCTTTGAATTCATCTGCCACATCCCCGAAGATCTCCGCCAGCACGTCCTCAACCGTGACCAGCCCCGACACGCCACCGTGCTCGTCGACAACGATCGCCAGTGGGCTCTCATGCTCTCGCAGTGCCGTCAGGAGCCGGTCGACAGTGATCGTCTCGGGCAGCGTGACAACCGGCCTGGTCAACGACCGCAGGTCCACTGCACCGCCTCCCACCACTGCGGTTGCCAGGTCACGCGCATGGAGGACTCCCGTGATGTTGTCGATGCTCCCCTCGTAGACAGGCAGGCGCGTGTAGGGACTCGAAGCCACGAGCTGGACCAGCCTGTCCGTCGGGGTCGATGCCTCCACTCCGGTGATGCTCGTGCGGGGCACCATCACCTCCCGCGCCGTCCGGGCGCCCAGCTGGAGTGCCTTCCGTAATCGCCGGCGTTCCTCGCGGCTCAACAGTCCGCCGTCACTGCTCTGCACAATCAGCAGTTCGATCTCGTCCGGCGAATGCACATGCCCGTGCGTTGCGGAAGGCGCCCGGAACAGTCGCAGCAGTGCGAGTGCGCTCCCGTTCAACAACGAAATGAACGGTGACAATCCCCGCAGCGACCAGCGCATGGGGATGACCGTCCAGGTTGCGACCGTTGTCGGGTACTGGAGGGCCAGCGACTTGGGCACGAGTTCGCCGACGACCACTTGCAGCGCCGTCAGGCCCAGCAGCACCACGATAGCCGAGGCTCCCTGCGCCGCCGCCGTCTGCAGCCCGCCCAGCGACTCGAACGCCGGTGCAAGGTGGCCGGGCAACGTTGCCTGGCCGTAGGCGCCAAGCACCAGGCTTGAGAACGTGATCCCCACCTGGCAGGCCGCGATGTATCGGTCGAGTAGCCGCGGTGAGTCCAGCACCGGTTGCAACTGCATTGCCAGCGAATTGCCTTCAGCCGCCAGCTGTCTGATTCTGCTGCGCCGGACGCTAACCGCCGCGAACTCGGCGGCCACGTAGAGCGCGTTCACGGCAAGCAGGAGGAGTAGGACCAGGGCGATGGTCATTGGCTGGAGTTCATTCTAGAGGTCGGCGACAACCCTACGGCCGTATCTCGAATCCGCTCAGCAACTCATCCTCATCCGGGTCCACGCGCTCAAGGATCTGAACGAGTGCACCGTCGGGGCCCACTCGCAGCTGTCCCTCAAAGGCCCGGAGTGTGTGGTTGTCGGCTTCCCCAACCACTTCCACCGTCCGGCCGTCGGGAAGGTTACGCACCCAGCCTTTTACCGAAAGCATCTCGGCCGCACGCAGTGCAAAGATGCGGTAGCCCACACCCTGCACGCTCCCCTTGGCGAAGTACCTGCGCCGGATCGGCTCTCTCATCTCTCGTCGATAGTCTCCAGTTGCTCAAGGATACCTGCCGCCGCCTCAAGGCCCGCAATCTGTTCCGGGTCGAGCTTTGCCAGCCGCATCGCCAGCTGGTCGATTCGCCGCTGACGGGCACGCTCCATCAACACTCTCCCTTCCATAGTCGCCCTGATTGTCGCTGACCGCCGGTCTTCCGGGTTCTGCTCGCGCGACACCAGACCCTCGCGTTCGAGCCCCGCCACGATCCGGGACATCGTTGGTGCCGTGACCTGTTCGGCCGCCGCCAGCTGCGACAGCGTGCACGACCCTCCGAACACCAGCACTGAGAGGGCCGACAGCCGGGCCGACCCGACGCCGGTTTCAGCATCGGTCCTTCTCAGCCGCCGCGTGAGATGCACCGCAAGGCTGTTGTAACGGCTGGCCAGCACCGTGAGCTCAGTCATGGCCGGTGGCTCGCGATCCGCTCGTCGATGCGCCGGCGCAGGTGCCACATCGCAACCTCGAAGCCGAGCCCGGTCCAGAACGAGGACGAAAGCGCGTTCGCTGTGGCGAAGTGCAGCGTCATCGCCCGGAAGCCGCGCTCTCGCGCCCAGGCCAGTCCCGCCTCGACCAGGGCCGTCCCGACACCCGTCCCGCGGAATTCCGGTCGCACGGCCGTATCACCGATGTAGGCAGCACCGGGTGGGACATAGAGCGGCGACCCTCGGCCCGGGCCGACATCGATGATCCCGGCGTCTTCACCCTCCGCTCGGGCGATCAGGTGAACGTCCGTGTCCCTCTCCAGCGATTCCATGAGCGATGCCCGTACGGCTCTCTGCGTTTGCTCGGCTACGTACGGCCGGAAGATCGGGCTGGTCGCGTGAAACCGGGCTTCCTCGTCGACGAGACGTTGCACGATGTCGATGTCATCGGGTGTCGCCCGGCGAATCTCCACGGCGCGCGTACCGCTCCTCCTCAGCGGACTCAGGTCCCGGATCGCGACGGCGTTTGCCTTCCCGAACCCAAGGGAGTACCAGGCATCGAGGACGGTCGAGTTCCCGGCCGGGACATGCGCTACGTGCTCGAAGATTCCGTCGGTCAACAATCGCTCGGCGAGTACGGCGAACGGCGCGTGGTAGATCGCTGAGGGCTCCGCATCTGGTGCAACCGCGTGAGTGTGTGCCAGGAGCATGGATTCTCGCGCGGCCGCGTATCGCGCTCTCGGCGACGAGGGGTCGACGAGGTTTCGGTAGGTGAAGAGGAAGCCAGCGAGGGCCCCGTCACCGTCGACTGCGGCTACACCCTCTGCGTACCCCATCGCCGCCCGCACGAGTTCGCGAGTCTCCGCCGCATCCTCGTACCGTTCGGGCAACAGCGGGAACCGTCGTCGCTCCGCCCGGTGCCTGGATGCCAGGAACGCCCCCGCGGCATCCAGGTGCAGTTCTTCGAAGTCGACAATCGTGAACTTCTCCATCGCGTTGACAAGCCTATGTCGAGATACTTAGCATCCGCAACTACTTTCCCGTTCCGAGGTTCTCATGGCTGTCTACTCGCCACCGTCCGCCCTCCTCCAGGTTGCCCAGCGCGTCGATAACCTTGACCGCGCCATCGCCTTCTACTCCGAGACGCTGGGGCTCCCCTTGATGGCGAAGTTCGACCCGCCCGGCCTGGCGTTCATCAACCTCAGCGGAGTTCGCGTCATGCTCGACGCCGTCGCCGAGGGGGAGGTGCCGGGTGCCATCCTCTATCTTCGTGTCGACGACATCCAGGACTCCTACCGCAACCTGCGGCAACGCGGCGTCGAGTTCGCCGGCGAGCCCCACATGATCAACCGCGACGATGCCGGCCTCTTCGGCCCAAAGGGGATGGAGGAGTGGATGGCCTTCTTCAAGGACTCCGAAGGCAACACGCTTGCAATCGCTTCGAGGGTTTCGCCCGCGTAGCATCGGGCGCCATGTTGGATATCCGTGACCTCACCCCCGGAGATGGACTCGCCTGCGATGCGGTCATGCGCACGCTTCCCGACTGGTTCGGCTACGAGCCGGGCCTCGAAGACTGCGCCCGCGCCGTCCGCACTCAGGCAGGGCGAGTCGCGGTCGACGATGGCGAAGTGGTGGGCTTTGCCACCTGGGAGCGGCGCACGGGCGATTCTGCAGAAATAACCTGGGCGGCCGTCCGGAAAGACCGCCGGAACAGCGGCGTTGGTACGTCCATCGTCGAAGCCGTTTGCGAGGACCTCCGGGCTCAGGGGTTCCGGCTCGCCCTCGCTATGACCTCGGCCAGGTCGAAGGACGTTGTGCCAACCCACGACGCCTACGAAGAGACGCGAGCCTTCTGGCGAGCGCGCGGCTTCCTCTTCGTTACCGAGCTCAACATCTGGGAAACCGACTTCGCGTTGCTGATGGTGCGGCCCCTCGGCCCTATTGCACCGGCTCCACAAACACCTGCGTGAAGTACAGCGCACCCCCGGCGCCACAGACTCCCATCCCCGACAGCGTGAAGTCTGGGCGAAGGATGTTCTCGGCGTGGGCCGGACTTTCGAGCCAGCCGTCCACCGCCACCTTCGCCGGGTCCGAGGCATTCCCGATCCGGGCGAGGTTCTCACCCACCTTCAGGTAGCTCAGTCCCGCCGCCTGCATACGCGCGTCCACCGCCGCACCCGACGGATCGGTGTGGCTGAAGAAGTTCTCTGTGGCCATCCTGCAGCTGTAGGCAGTGGCGAGGTCGGCCAGGTCCGCGTCGTTCTCGAGGGCCGGGAGGTCCCGGGCCAGTCGGGCGCCATTCACCAGCTCCAGCGCCTCTGCCGCGATGGTGGGTGCTTCACCGGTTATCGCTGTCGCCGCCGGTGTTGCTGGCGTCGACTCACTGCAGGCCGTAGCGAGAAGCAGTGCTCCCGCCACAAGCAGCGCAACCCCCGTCCTAGTCGAGGACAGTGGTCTCCGAACCCTTCTGTTGGACAGTCAGGTGCGACATTGGAGAGCCGGTATCGCCCGCGCCGTGCCAGTGGTCGGTGTTCGCGGGGATGACGATGCTGTCCCCGACACTCACGATGTGCTCTCCGTCACGGTCGCCGACCTTGCCAATCCCCGAGACGATGTAGAGCAGCTGGTCGCTGGTGTGCCGGTGCATCTTCGTCCTCGCCCCGGCCGCAAATGAAACGATTGCCGCGTTCAGGTGTTCGCTTTCCGGCAGTGAGCGGCCGTGCACCTGCCCCTCGAAAATTGGGGCGCCGGTACGCTCCACCGTCTCGCCTTCGTTCGCCTTCAGGATCTGCATGGACACCTCCTCGGGCAGTCTATGCCACCGGCGCTATGCCGGGTGAGGGATGTCATCACCGGCTCTGAATGCCGGGCCGGCTCAGGCAGCCTGCCAGAGCGATTTCCAGGGGGCGTCCCCGCGAATTGCACCACGGATCGCCTGCTTCTCCATGTCACGCAGGCGGGCAATCGCCCGGTCCAGCGTCTCCGCCCCGTCATTCGACGTCGCGGCAAGGCGCTTGCGAATGGTGCCGAGGATGTCTTCCTCTTCCAGCATCCGGATCGTGTTCGGCCAGGCGAAGAACGAGAATGCTTCCGGCATCCCGAACATGCCGCGATGCACACCGAGCCAGTGATATCGCTCCTGTACCCCACCCAGCGGCTCGACGATAGCCACCATCGGCCCGGTCTCCGCATTCGTGCGCGTGTCGATCAGCAGGCGTTCGCTGAAGAGGGCGAAGCCCACCACCAGCACGTCGGCGGTGTTGAGGATCTCTTCCACAGCTTCGCGGTCGATTTGGATTCCATGGTCGCCAAGCATTGTGTGGACTCCTGTCGGTTCTCTGGATTGAGCAAAGGGGCAGGCCTTTCCGGCCCGCCCCTTTGCGTTGGTTCCCGTTGTTGCCCGGCGCTGCCGGTCTAGTACATCGGGGGCGCTGCCGGGGCTGCCGCAGCCGCTGGCTCGGGCTTGTCCGAAATCAGGCAGTTGGTGGTCAGCACAAGGGCAGCAATGGAGACGGCATTCTCGATGGCCGAGCGCGTCACCTTCGCCGGGTCCGGGATACCCATCGCGATCATGTCGCCATAGGTGTCGGTCGCGGCGTTGTAGCCTTCGCCCTTCTTCAGGCGCTTCACTTCCTCGACGATCACCGAGCCGTCCTTGCCGGCGTTGATCGCGATGCGGCGAAGCGGCTCTTCGAGTGCCCGGCGAAGGATGCGGGCGCCCGTTGCTTCGTCACCGCTGAGCTTCAGCTTGTCCAGCGCCGAGATAACGTTGAGCAGGGCCACGCCACCGCCGGGGA
>JAGQGZ010000141.1 GCA_020432105.1 Dehalococcoidia bacterium
GACGAAGAACGAGCGTTTGTTGGCGAGCTGCTTCGGTCGATGGGTAAGGACCTCTACGTTGAGAGCGAATCCAAGATCGATATGGCAACAGCCGTCAACGGAAGCGGGCCCGGCTTTGTGTTTCTCCTGATGGAAGCCATGGTCGATGGTGCTGTCGATGCCGGACTCCCGCGTGACCAGGCTGAGGCACTCGTGCTGCAGACGTTTTACGGCTCGGCCAAGTACGCGATGTCCGAGAATCGAAATCTCTCCGAGCTTCGCGCGCTCGTCACCTCTCCGGCGGGCACAACGGCGGCGGGCCTTCGCACACTGGAAGAACACGGCGTGCGAGCAGCACTTGCCGGGGCAGTGAGGGCGGCCCATCAGCGCGCCCAGGAGCTGGGGCGTCGCAGTTGAACAGCACCGTCGCAGCGTTCTTCACCATCTTCATCTACGGGCTTATTGCGGCCATCATCATCCGGTCGCTCATGACCTGGTTCCCCACCAGCCGTGACAATCAGCTCGCGCGACTGCTCGATCGCATCACCGAACCGCTCCTCGAACCGGTACGACGAATCATGCCCCGGACCGGCATGATCGACTTCAGCGCGATGGTGGTGATCATCCTTCTCTACGTCATGCTCACGGTCGTGAGCCGGCTTTCCAACTAGCCTTTGCTGACCTTCGCATCCGGTTTCGGTAAGCTCATTACTGGCCCCTCATGAATCCATACATCGCCCAAATGACCGCCACGTTCATCGACATCCTTACCTGGGCGATCATCGCCCGGGCACTCCTGAGCTGGTTCCCGATCGACCAGGGCAGCACGGTCTACCAGATGCTCTGGCGCGTGACCGAACCAATCATCGATCCCTTCCGGCGCATCCTGCCGCAATCAGGGATGATCGACCTCAGCCCCCTGGCCGCAATCTTCGGGCTGATCGTCCTGAGTATCACCTTCAACTCACTCGCCGCCTACGGCCAGTAGCCGGGACCACAGCACAAGCAAAAGCGCCCGGTCAAAGGCCGGGCGCTCTTCAGCGTTGCGATGGGCAATCTGTTAGGCCGCGAGGCTCCCCTTCGCCTGCTCAGCCAGTTGGGTGAAGGCATCGGGCCGCGTGACGGCGATGTCCGCCAGGGCCTTTCGGTCGAGTTCAACGCCGGCTTTCTTCAGGCCGTTGATGAAGGTGCTGTAAGTCATCCCGTGCATGCGCGCAGCAGCATTGATACGCATGATCCAGAGCTTGCGAAACTCACCCTTCTTATCGCGCCGGTCGATGTAGTTGTAGCGCAGCGCGTGCAACATGCTCTCGTTCGCACGGCGGATGAGCCGGTGCCGCTGGCCCCGGTGACCCTGTGTGCGTGCGAGGATCTTCTTGTGCCGCCTGTGGGACGTGACGCCTCGTTTGACTCGGCTCACGGGTTACCTCCGTTACTTTTGGCCCGCCAGCAGGGTGCGAATAGTCTCGGCGTGCGCAGATGACACCGGGACAGTCCGCCCGAACTTGACGGTGATTGGCTTGCGCTTCTTGCGGCGGAAGTTATTCCGCCGGCCGTACATGCGCATAACTTTGCCACTGCCGGACACGCGGAAACGGGCACGAGTGCCCTTATGGGTCTTCAGCTTCGGCACGGGTTAGTCTCCTGCAGCCGCCGCGACCTCTTGCGGTGCGGCCAACTCCTCTTCATCTTCGCCGGTCTCGTCGTTCTGGTCATCCTCTTCCGCAACCATTTCCGGAACGACTTTGCCTTCCTTTGCGGCGGCACGGGCGAGAGCGGCAATCTTCTTCTTATCGGGCGCCAGGATCATCGTCATGTGGCGGCCCTCCAATTGGGCGCCCTTCTCGACCAGCGCAATCGATTCGAGGCTCGCGGATACACGGTCGAGCAGGTTCTTGCCGATCTGCGGGTGCGTGATCTCGCGACCACGGAACATCACCGTGACCTTCACCTTATCGCCGCCCTTGAGCAGCTTGGCGGCGGTCCGCGTCTTGAAGTCGATGTCGTGCTCGTCGATCTTCGGCTTCATCCGCACTTCACGGAGCTGCACGTTGACCTGGTGCTTCTTGGCTTCCCGGTCCTTTTTCGACTGTTCGTACTTGAACTTGCCGAAGTCCATGAGACGGGCAACGGGCGGGCTCGCCTGCGCAGCGACCTCTACGAGGTCAACTTCGCGCTCGCGAGCCATCGCAATCGCTTCCGAGGTCTTGATGACGCCGATTTGGCCGCCATTCTCATCTATGAGCCTAACTTCAGGCACACGAATCTTCTCATTCGTGCGCGGCTCGGGCGGCAATGGCTTCGGTGGGGCTTTAGGTCGCTTTCTCAACGGCACTCCCAATTAGATTCAGACAGGCATCGATCATAGCATTGTGCTGATGATGCTGTACAAGCATGCACGACACCGGCCCGGCGCGCCACGGTGACCACTCCCGTCCGGAAGGCGGTCATCCTTGCCGGGGGCCTCGGCACACGTATGCTGCCCGCCAGCGCTGCCGCCCCCAAAGAGATGCTCCCGGTCCTCGACAAACCGTTGCTCGAGTACGCGGTTGAAGAGGCCATCGAAGCGGGGATCGAACAGATCATTCTCGTCCTCTCCCCCGGGAAAGAAAGCATCCGCGAATACTTCGAGGGCAATTCCCGGGTTGCCAGGACACTTGTTGAACGCGGTGACGATCGCGCCGCCATTGCCCTCCGCGGCTCGCACCTTGCCAGCTTCTCGTTCACCGAGCAGCGTGAGCCCAGGGGGATTGCCGATGCGGTCGCCACGACCAGGGCAATCGTGGGTGATGAGCCCTTCGCCCTCATGTTTCCCGACGACCTCATCTTCGCCTCCCCATCCGCGACTGCTCAGCTGGCGACTCGCCAGGCCGAGACCGGTGGGAGCGTCGTCGCCGTCCAGCCTGTCGCCCCAGAGCTCGTGGAGAACTACGGGATTGCCGATACTGCGCCCGGCCGCGACTGGAGAATCTCGGGGATCATCGAGAAGCCCTCGGCTTCGGAGGCTCCGTCCAACTACGCCGTCGTTGGTCGCTACATCCTCGCACCATCGATCTTCGAACACATCGAACGCCTCACGCCGGGGCGTGGTGGCGAGTACCAGATCACCGATGCCATTGCCGCCCAGATTTCCGCTGGCGAGCCCGTCCATGCCTTGCCGTTCGAAGGCGATCGCTTCGATACCGGCCGTCCCGGGGGCTATCTGGAGGCCTTCGTAGCGGCGGCATTGCGGCGCCCCGAACTAGAGAGCTCTGTCGCCGCTATTCGCACCATGCTTAGAATGAGCGACCACGCCTCATGAAAGTCATTGTTGTCGGTCTCCCGACCCCCAATCCCGATATTGAGAACTACACGGCGTTCAACGCTCCGAGCTACTACGACTTCGATGCGCTGGTCATCGACCCCGATAGCCTGACCCGCGTCGCCGGCGAACTGCTTTCCGGTGAGAAAGAGTTCAACGCGCAGGACGGTCGGACCATCGTCAACGCCGCTTCAAACGCCTCCGGCGTCTCGGCCGGTGACCAGTTCCAGCGCCGGGGCGCCGAGACCGAGCGAATTCTCGAATCCGGCGGGACGGTCATCGTCATCGGTCGCCCCAACGCACCGATCACCGGCATCGTCGGGTTCGAGGGCGCGGACCGCTACAGCTGGCTCCCGGCGCCCTCAGGGGCCGCCTGGTCGCCGCCATTCCTGCAGACGGCCGAAGGAAAGAACGTCAGGATCACCGATGACTCCCATCCGGTGGCCCATCTGCTTCGCGAGTTCCGCCGGTACGTCACCTACAGGGTGACGCTGAACGACCGGCTCGACGTCTACCGGAAGAACGCCCACACCATCGCCGTCGCCGGACCGGGCGTTCCGATTGCTGCCGAGTTCCCCGTGCTCGGCGGACGAGTGGTAGTGATCCCGGCGCTCAACATCCCCACCGGCCAGGCCCGCCAACAATTCGGAACGGCGCTGGTCGATGCCTGTCTACAGCTTGCAGGCCGCGAATCCGGCCAGAGTGCACCCGGGTGGATACGGTCGCAGCCGGTGCCGGGTCTCGAACAACTCGAAGCGGAATACGAGGAAGCTGACTCAGCGCTCAAGGCAGCAACGACACGCGCCAGGGAAGTGGGCGAGCGTCGTGATCAACTTGCCTCCCACCGGCGATTGCTCTGGACCACCGGAAGCGAGTTCGGTACTGCCGTGCGCGACGCGTTGTTACTCCTCGGATACGGCATCGACTCGCCGGCCCGGGAGCCGCTCGTGGTGGCGGATGGCGAAGAGCGCCTGTTTGTCGAAACCGAAGCCGCCGCCGCGGCTGTTGTCGAGTGGCCCTACATCCGGCTGCAGCGAAGGCTCGAAGAAGAGATGCTGAGGCTGCGAAAGACGGCACGCGGTCTCATCGTTGTGAACGGCCACCGCATGACCCAGCCCGACAAACGAAAGGCCCAGTACACGGATGCACTCCGGCTGGCCGCTGAGAACTACGGTTACGCGCTGCTCACGGGCGAGACACTATTCTTGATGGTGCAGCGGGCTCTCGCCGGCGCTGAACCGGATGAGCTAGAGACGATGAGGCGCCGTATTGCCCGGGCTCGAGGCGTCCTCGAGACACCTGCTGCGCTTGGCGAAGCAACTGAGAGCTCCGGCAGCGAGCCGATCTTCTAGGGCGTAGAATCGGCCCCCATGGTCCATATTATTCACCCTCACGAACGTGACGCAGGCACTGCCCAGACCGCCGGGATGCGCCGGGAAGCGGGCGTCTCCGCCAAGACCACCGGCTCGAAAGGCCTCTGGATGGGTACCGGCGTGAACGACCCCGGAGCCTGCTCCGACGTCCACCATCACGGCGAGAGCGAATCGGGCATCTACATTGTCAGAGGTCGCATCAGATTTCGCTGGGGCGACAAACTCGAACATGTTCAGGACGCCGAGCCGGGTGACTTCGTCTTCGTCCCACCCTTCGAGATTCACTCAGAGGAGAACCTCGACCCGGACAATCCGGCTGAGTTCCTCCTGGCTCGCAATACAATGGACGCCATCGTCGTCAACGTCCCGGATCCCAGGGCCGGCTAGCTCGCGACGAAGCGCCTGATGGCCTCGAAATAGGCCAGCCGCCCAACCCAGAGGATGTCGTTGTGGCCCGCCTGCGGGATGGTCACCAGCTCCTTCTCGGTAGAGCCAATCTGGTTGTAGAGCCAGGCGGCACGTTCCAGCGGTATCAGCTCATCCCATTCGCCGTGAAGGATGAGCGCAGGCATTGTAATCGACCGGATCTTGGCTTCATGACCCGCAACAAGCGCATCCACGGCCGCGCTGTCAACGTTTGGGCCGAGGCGCCCGGCCACTCCGGCGATACTTGAGGCGCCGCTCTCGATAATCACCCCCGCGACCTCTCCGGCCATCCGCGCCGCAACTTCGAGGGCGGGATGACTGCCGAGGCTGCGGCCCATCACGTAGCGGGTGCCACCAAATCCCCTGGTGTCGAGATGTTCGAGCATCCGCCGCACACCCCTGGGCCCATCCGCCACAAGCTTGGCGAAGGTTGGGCGGCCGCCACTCCTGCCGTACCCGCGAAAGTCAGCCACGAACAGGTTTGCCCCGGCTTCGGCATACATCGGGGCTATCTCATCGTGGTCACCAACAACTTCACCGTTGCCGTGCCAGTAGAGGACGGTGGGTGACTCGGGCCTGTGGCGATAGAACCGGGCGCCAAGTCCAACCCCATCACCGAGGTCGAGGGTTACATCCTCAGCCGAAGGACCGGCGTGCGAATGGTCCGGCCGGGGGAAGAAAATCTGCGACGAGAGCCCCGCAGCATCGAGGAGGGAGTAATCCGGAGATTCAGACACGCGCGGGGCTCATGCCTCCGGGAACGTGACGCAGGTTGTGGTGCTTTCGATGCCGTCGACAGCACGGATATGCCGGCTGATCACCTGGGGTACTTCGCTCAGGTTTTCCACCTCGACGATTGCCACGATGTCGTACGGGCCCATGACCTGGTACACCTCGGCGATGCCGGCCACTGCCGAAAGGCTCTCATACACGTGGGTCGTGCGGGCGGGGTCGACGACGACAAAGACAAACGCTTTCACTGCCATGGCTAACGAACCTCCTGCGCTCTCCGATCGGGAGAACGATAACGGCGCAACAGTACCAGCGTCTCGTTGCAGCGATGTTTCCGAGATCGCCAGGGGGCAGCGTTAGTCGTCTCGCAGCTTGAGGACTGCCATGAAGGCTTCCTGGGGGATCTCGACGCTGCCCACCAGCTTCATCCGCTTCTTCCCCTCGGCTTGCTTCTCGAGCAGCTTGCGCTTTCGTGTTATGTCGCCGCCATAGCACTTGGCGAGCACATTCTTCCGCATCGCCTTGATCGTCTCGCGTGAGATGATCCGGCCACCGACCGCCGCCTGCAGGGGCACATCGAACATCTGGCGTGGGATGAGCCCGCGCAGGCGGGTCACGAGGGCCCTCCCCTCGCGGGTGGCGTTGTCGTTGTGCGTAATCAGCGAGAGTGCATCGACAGGCGTGCCGTTGACCAGGATGTCCACCTTGACGAGCCGTGCCGCGCGATACTCGCGAAGCTCGTAGTCCATGCTCGCATAGCCGCTGGTCGAGCTCTTCAACGCGTCGTAGAAGTCGACAAGGATTTCGGCCATCGGCACTTCGTATTCCAGCAGTACCCGCGCTTCACCCTGGGTGAAGTCGTTTTCAGGTTCCAGGTACTCCATCCGCACGAACGTGCCACGCCGGGTTGTCACCAGCTCCATCACCTGCCCGATGAAGCGACTCGGCACAATGATGTCGAGTTTCGCCCAGGGCTCCCGGACCTCCATGATCCGGGAGGGGTCCGGCAGGTCGGCCGGGGAGTTCACACTGACCTCCTCGCCGTTGCTGGTCACTACGTGGTATTCCACGCTGGGTGCGGTCGTCAACAGTTCGAGACCGTACTCGCGCTCGAGGCGTTCGGTGACGATTTCGAGGTGCAACAGCCCGAGAAACCCGCAACGAAACCCAAACCCCAGGGCCGCCGATGACTCCGGCTCGTAGACGAGCGACGCGTCGTTCAGCGAGAGGCGTTCGAGCGCCTCGCGGAGGTCCTGGTACTCGTCGGAGTTCGTGGGATAGATCCCGGCGAACACCATAGGCTTGGCCCGCCGGTAACCCGGCAGTGGCGTCGCTGTGGGCCGCGCGGCAAGCGTAATCGTATCGCCAACCCGACAGTCGGCGACCTCCTTCAAACCGGTGGCAACGTATCCCACCTCACCGCACTCGAGGCCCGGCAGGGCAACCATCGTCGGGCTGAACGTACCGAACTCCAGGGGCTCGAACTTCTTCTTGGTCTGCATCAGCGAAAGGTCGTCGCGGCCCTGCATCTGTCCCTGGAACACCCGCACGTAGGCCAGCACGCCCTTGTAGGCGTCGTACTTCGAATCGAAAATCAGTGCCTCGAGGGGGGCGTCAGGATCGCCTTTCGGTGGTGGGATTCGAGCGTGAATCGCTTCGAGGATCTCCTCTACCCCCGTTCCTTCCTTCGCCGATGCAAGGATTACCTCGTCGCGCGAAAAACCGACCACGCGTTCCAGCTCAGCCGCGACCCTCTCGGGTTCCGCATGGGGGAGGTCGATCTTGTTGAGCACGGGGATGAGCGTGAGGTCCTGGTTCAATGCCAGGTAGACGTTCGCCAGTGTCTGCGCTTCTATCCCCTG
>JAGQGZ010000142.1 GCA_020432105.1 Dehalococcoidia bacterium
CTCTACAACGATGGGACGCCGGAGAGCTACGGATCCGATCGATTCCTCGAGCTGTACGCCCCGGATGCCGAATGGCGGGAGATGCCAACCCGCGCGTACCCCGAGGGGCGTTCGGGCGGTGTCAAGACAGTCCGGGAAGCTTTCGTGGTCGGGCAGGCAACGTTGAGGAATCGGCGTGTGACATTGAACGAACTGGTGGCAGAAGGCGAGAAGGCTGCGTTCTTCTATACATGGCGAGCAACGGCAGCCATCGACCTGCCCGAACCGCTCAACGTGCAGGCGGGAGGGGCTGTTCAACTGGAAGTGGCTCAATTCATCGAGGTCGCCAACGGCAAGATCCAGAAGTCGGTTGAACACGTGGTGTTAGCCCGGGCGTGACCGCCGCGTAGCATGGCAGACTATGGCTGAATTAAACCAACACTGGACGCTTGCCCGCACGCCCGCTGAGGGACTGCCAACGGATGGGGACTTCGCCTGGGGCGAATCGCCGATACCTTCACCGGGGCCGGGCCAGATGCTGACGCGGACGATCTACCTTTCGCTTGACCCGTACCAGTGGGGACGGCGGCGAGGTGGCGTGGAGAAGGTGGGGGAGGTTTGCCACGGGCGGACGGTGTCGCAGGTGGTGGAGAGCCGGATGGATGGCTACGTGTCCGGGGATTATGTATTCAACACCAACGGCTGGCAGAAGTATGGGCTGACGGGCGAGGGGATCCCGGTGTTTGGCTACATGTTCCCGCGAAAGATTGACCCGGCGGTGGCGCCGATTTCGACGGCAGTGGGTGTGCTGGGGATGCTTGGCCTGACGGCATATTCGGGGCTCGTGGTGCAGTGTGACCCGCGGGCGGGCGAGACCGTGGTGGTATCGGCGGCATCCGGGGGAGTGGGTCAATGCGTTGGGCAGATTGCGAAGATCCTCGGCTGCCGGGTGGTGGGAATCGCGGGGCGCCAGGAGAAGTGTGACTTCGTGACGGGAGAACTGGGGTTCGATGCCTGCGTATCGCACCTGAGCCCCACGTTCGCGGAGGATTTGAGGGCCGCCTGCCCGGATGGCATCGATGTGTACTTCGAGAATGTTGGTGGCCGGGTGTTCGAGGCGGTGTTGCCGCTGCTCAATAAGGGATCACGGATCTCGGTTTGCGGGCTGGTCTCGACGTACGGGCGTACCGACGGAGTGGATTCACGCGAGGAGTGGCGGGCAGCGGGGCAGCCAACGTTCGAGCACCAGGGAGTGACCTACAAGGACCTCGCGGTGGGCCAGCATGTGGCAGAGTACCAGGACCAGTTCCTGGAGAAGATGGCGGGATGGATGGGAGCCGGCCGGATCCGGTACCGGGAAGACATTTCGGCCGGGCTGGAGCGAGCGCCGGAGGCCTTCCGGGCGATGCTGGAAGGTGGCAACTTTGGGAAGACCCTGGTGCAGGTGAGCGAAGATCCGACTCGCCAGGACGCGGGGTTCAGGCCTTCCGGCGCCTGACGTCGACGCCGCCGACGCTGATGAGTGTCTCGACGGTGGCAACGATGGACTCGTCGAGGCTTCGGAACTCCATGCCGGTGGCGGCACGGATGCGCTCGTTGCGGAGTTCGGTGCCGGCCCAGATGCTGCGGAGTTCTGCCTCGCGGGCCTGGATGCGTTCCGGGAAGGGGTCGGTAACGGCAGGGGAGTCGTAGTTGAGTTCGGGGAGCAGGCGATCGATGCTGGCGCAGATGTCCTCGACGTTGCGGGCATCGGTGGACCAGGCGATGTAGCGTTCGCCGTTGCGGACGCGGTCGGAATCGAGCAGGCCAACGTGGGCGTCGGCGCAGTCCCGCACATCGACGGTCATCCAGGGCCGGTAGGCGGGTGTCTGGGTGTACTCGCCGGAGAGCATGCCGGCGATGCGACCCTGCCAGCCCGTGGTCGCGTGGTGGGGTGATTGGATCGGGCCAACGTTGTCGGCGGGGCAACAGGTGATTGCGTCCCAGCGGCCGTGCCCCAGGGCAGCTTCGGCGAAGGCACGCTCAGCGACGACTTTGCCCATCGAGTAGCCCTTGCCGCGGTCGGTGGTGCGCCGGGCGTTCGATTCATCGGGGAAGCGGTCCTCATAGAGGACGGGGCGGCGTACCAGTTCCTGGATGTCGGCCTCATCCATGACGGCAGCGACACTGCTGGTGACGATGACACGGTTGACGGACCCGGAATTGTTGATGCTCTGGATGATGTGGTCGCAGGTGCGGCGAACGTAGTCCTGATCGTCGTAGGTGCTGACATGGGAAACGTGGGCAACACCCTGGCAACCGGCGAAGATCTCATCGAAGCAGCCAGGGTTGTCGAGGTCCGCGGCGTGCAGGGTGAGGCGCCCGGAGGCGAAGGCGGGCATCGCGCGGAGGAAGCCGGTTTTGGCGAGGTCTTCGGTGTCGCGGACGCAGGCACGAACGCGGTAGCCGCGATCGAGCGCGCGTTGCACCACCCAGCTGCCGATATAGCCGGCGGCGCCGGTGACGGCGATTGTGCTGTTACGAGGGATGGGCGGCATGTGGTTTTCCTAGCTTGAGTTCTTGCCGTCGAGGTGGTCGGGGAAGTACAGGCTCTCGCTGGACGTCCCAACGACGGCGATTTTCGTCAGCGCCTTCGCGCGACCGGGGATCTTCTTGCCATCGGCCGACGTTGTGGGGAATACGGTGTAACCGTTTACCTGGACGGTCATGGTGCCGCGCGGACCGCGGGGAGCGGGGTAGGTGCCAGTCACGTTGCCTGCGGTGATGGCGGTGGACATATCGTCCTTCGCCGCCACGGTGTTGGGGACGCCTTTGCGGTCGCTGGCGTAGCGGTCCTTCCACTTTTGTTTGGCAGCGGCGACGGAAACAGCGCCATCGATGAGGTGCTTGCCGGCGAACCCGCCCATGACCTCCCACTGTTTCTTGGGGGTCGGCTTGGGCGCGGTCCCGATGGACACCCGCTGGATTCGGAGAAGGTCGATGGTGGCGCGATTACCGACGGACTTCTGGAGACGAACGAGGGAGTGGACCCCCGAAAGGGCATCGCCACGAGCGGGCCGCCCGGCTGAGGCGGGGCCAGCAGTGCTCTTTGCGATTCTTCCGGCTCGCGCCATAGGTGTCGCTCCTGCAGGCGACTATACCCGTTGGGGCCGGGCGGCACCGGTACCGCTACATCGTCTTCGCGTACTCAACGAGCTGGTCGAGGACGGTGCCCCAGCCATCGAAGAATCCCATCGCCTCGTGCTGTTTCCGGCCTGCTTCGTCGGCGTGGATGGCCGTTGCGGTATAGCGACAGCCGCCGTTTCCGTCGGGCACCAGCGTGAGTATGACCGTGAGCGCCAGCTCGGACGGCGATGCGGGAGCGGGGCGGAAGCCGGGAAGGAGCGCGTCGGTCCAGACGAGCCGTTCGTTGGGAACGATGTCGAGATAGCAGCCGAGGTTTGGAAACTCCTCGCCCTCGGGTGAGCGCATGACGGTGCGGAACATCCCACCGGGACGGAGGTCGACTTCGCATTCCGTGATGGTCCAGGGGCGGGGGACGAAAAAGTGCTTCAGGTGTTCGGGTTGGGTCCAGGCCGTGTAGACCAGTTCAGGGGGGACGTCGATGGTGCGTTCGAGCACGAGATCAAGTTGCGGATCCGGTTCGGGGAGGTTGATGGTTGCCATGTCCTGCAGTCCTTCCTTGAGTTTGATGAGGTAGTCATCGAGCTGGTCGAGGCGGCGTTCCCAGAGCGATCTCTGGCGTGCGAGCCAATCCTCAGCAAGTTGGATGCGCCGGGGAACAACCTGGTAGGTGCGCACGCGGCCCGACTTGCGCGACCGCACGAGTCCACATTGCTCCATGACCCGGAGGTGGCCGACGAAGGACGGGAGCGCCATCCGGTGATGGCGAGCGAGCTCGGAAACGGAGGCTGGACCCTGGCAGAGCCGCTCGAAGACCTGCCTCCGGGTGGGGTCGGAGAGGCCGCGGAAGACGGCATCGATCGGGCGTTGGTGTTTGGTGGCGCCGGTTATCAAGGCCGATCACTCCACTGGAGATGCGGTACTGTAGCGAGGAGATATTACTTAGGTCAACACCTAAGTATCTGCATGACGTTCCGGGACGAGAGGCACCCTGCATGGGGCCGGTGCCCGAACCTGACCTATCATTGCACGGCGCTGCACGCCGACCGTGCACCGGGGGCACCATGGAACTGTACCTGCCGATTCTCCTCTTGTTGCTGGGGTTATCCGCCTTCTTCTCCAGTGCGGAGACCGCCTTCCTTTCGCTGCAGCGAGTGCAGCTGGAGCACGCCGTCCGGGAGGGTGAGGCGGGGGCGGGCCGGGTCGCGTCGCTGCTCGAGAGGCCGGCTCGCCTGCTGGCGACGATCCTCGTGGGGAACAACCTGGCAAACACCGCGGCGGCGGCGGTGGGCACGGTAATCGCGTTCGAACTCTTCGGCGAAGGGAGCGGAGTGATCGTGGCCACCTTCGCGATCACGGTGTTGCTGGTGGTGTTTGGGGAGGTAGGGCCAAAGACGATTGCCCTCAACCACAGCTTCGCGCTCTCCCGGTGGTATGCGGTGCCACTCAGCATCTGGGCAGTGGGCACGCGGCCGATCGTATTCTTGCTCGACTCGGCGAGCCGGGCTTTCCTGGCAGTCTTCGGCGGCGAGGTGAGCTCGACCGAGGTGCTTTCGAGTGCGGAGATCCGGACGGCGATCATGCTGGGCGGGGAGACCGGAACACTTGCGGCGGATGAGACAGAACTGCTGCTTGGGGCGCTGGGGTTTCGGACGACCCAGGCACGGAGCCTGATGACGGCACGGGTCGACTTCGTCGCGGTGGACGAGACGGACACCATTCGCCACGCGGGGGAGAGGCTTGCACAGGCCGGGTTCATGCGGCTGCCGGTTTACGGTGAAAGCGCGGATGACGTGGTGGGCTACGCGCACATGAGCGACGTGGCCAAGGCGATGCTGGCGGGGCGGGAGGACCAGTTGGTGGCGTCGATCGTGCGGCCAGTCCTTTTCGAGCCGGAACTGGCATCGGCTGCGAACGTGCTGGAGCGAATGCAAAAGTCGTCGGCGCAGATAGTGATTCTCCTCGACGAATATGGATCGACGGCGGGACTGCTCACGTTGGAGGACCTTATCGAGGAGCTGATCGGCGAGATCCAGAGTGAATCAGGGCGGGAAGCGGCCGGCTTTGCAGCCACGCGTGGGAAGCGGACGGTAGTGGATGCGCGTATGCGGCTTTCGGAAGTGGAGGACCAGCTTGGCCTGGCGGTGAGTCACCAGGAGGCAGAGACGGTGGCGGGGCTGCTGTTGGAGGAGTTACAACACATCCCGGCCCGAGGGGAATCGATTGAGTACCAGGGGCTGCGGCTTTCGGTGGTTGCGGCGGACAATCGGCGGATCAAGCTGGTGGCGATCGAGCAGGTGGAAGTCACTGCTGGTTGACGTCGAGAATGTATCTTCCCAATACTTAGCCTATGCGCCGAAAGCCGGGTACGCTCCTGCCCCTCGAAATCGCCATACTGCAAGCCGCGATCGACCTTGTGGCAGCGGGCCAACTCGATTTTCACGGCTATATGATCGCCAGTGAGATCAAGGCACGTGAGGATGCCAGGCAACTGACCTCGCACGGTACGCTCTACAAGGCACTGGACCGGATGAAGAAGGCCGGCTACCTCGAGAGTCGCTGGGAGGACCCGGAGATTGCGGTGGGAGAGAACCGGCCACGCCGGCGCCTCTACCGCGTAACGGCAGAAGGGCAGCGTGCCCTGAGGGTCGGGGAAGTGGTGGAAAGCACTGGAGCCTGGCAGCCCGGGGCGCAGCCGACATGAGCCGGACGATCGAGGCAGCGGGCTCCTTTACCCGCTGGTGGGTTCGCCTGTATACCGCCGGCCTGGACGGGGTGGCCCGGAACGAGCGACGCGAAGAAGTGGCGAGCGACGTATGGGAACAGGGACACGACCGACCGGGTCGCTCCACCGGGGTCGCGATGCTCGGGCGCTGCCTGGCAGGGATTCCTGCCGACCTGAGCTGGCGAGCGGAACAGGCCCGGGTGGGAGAGGCGATGGTCGCTACCGTGACCGGCGCGCTGGCAGCAGTCGAGTCGGCCGGGAGCTGGATGGGGCGACGCGGCTTTCCCGGTCTCACCGTCGTGGTGGCGGTGCTTGCTGTGGTGCTCGGCGTCGCGCTGATTGCGACGGCACAGGTCAACGAGAACCAAACTATCGGCAGCGCTATCGCGGGCGGCATCCTCTTTGTGGTGGCCGGAAGTTTCATGCTTGCGGGCCAACAGGTAATCGTTCAACAGCCGCGGGCCGGTGCACTCATGATTTCGCTTGGCGTGCTGCCGGTGGGCCTCGTGTTCTTTGCGTCGGTGGTGATACCGGCTATCGCGCTGGCGGTAATCATCGCCGCCTGGCGACGCGCGATCGTTGAGCGTCGCCTGCACACAACCTGAGCCTTCAATGTCCCATGTCATACCCACTTGTATCTTCCTATAAATTATAGGAAGATACGTTCCCATGAAAACGGAGGGCTTGTGATGTTTCGCAAGGTAACCATTCAACCGGACCTGATTGCTCGATGGGCAACGGTGGCGCAGCGGAGCCCGGGAGGGACACGGCGGGCGGTATTCGTGGGTGCGCTGCTTGGTCTCGCCTGGGCGATTCCGGGGCGTCTCTGGATGCGCCTGATAGCGGAGGATGAGCCGGTGTTCTCTGCCGGGGGGACGATTTTCATCTTCGTCGTAGTCAGCGGATTTGGCGCGGCTGCAGGCTACGGATTCGCGCGTCGTGGACGGGCGACTCGTCGCCTCCGGCGCTGGTTCGACAGGGGGCTCGCATTCCTGCCGGTGGCGGGCCTGGGGCCGGGTCTCATCTTCTTCGTGCCGGGGATCGCCTTCGCGATTGTCGCGGTACGCCGGAACAGCCGACGCTGGGTCCGGGTCGGACTGCTGGCGATTGGTGTGCTCACGGGGGCCTTCTGGACGCTGTTCATGCTGGCGACAGACGTCCCCGTGGTGGCGGCACTGATCTACTTGCTGCTTGGCTACCTCGTCTACGTGGCCTTGCGGTTCGCCCTCGAGCCGCAAGGCATGCGGAGGTTCGAGCCGTACGACCCCTATGCGGCGGGAGACGTGGGAGCCGTCTAGAACGGTTGGCCCTGGTGTGCCTTCTGGATAGCTTCGTAGAGAAGGCCGGGGTCCAGGCTGCCGGGGGCGGAACCGCCCCTGGCGGCACGGTTGGCGAAGGCCTGGAGTACGTGATTGACCGGTGTCGGTATACCCCAGGTGCGACCGAGCTGGCAGATCTCCCCATTCAGGTAGTCGGCTTCGATGGAACCGGAGCCCCGGGCGAGGCTCTGCCAGGCGGAACTCCCGCCGCGCGCTTCACCCTCGACTTCGCCCATGACCATATGTTCGGCTCGGCGCGCGCGTTCTTCGTCCGGGGACGCCCACTCGATGCCGGCCGCCCGGTAGCAGGCGATCGCCTCGTCACGGGCGGCGTGAGCGATGTCGCGGGTCTCCGACCCGCGTCCGGAGAGGGCATCGACAGCGTTGTTGAGGTTCCCGAGGAGCTTGGCGTACTTCCAGCGCATCACGTGCTCGTCGGATTCGGAGATGAAGTTTGAAGCGGTGAGTGCTTCCGCCA
>JAGQGZ010000143.1 GCA_020432105.1 Dehalococcoidia bacterium
CGGCCCCTGTAGACTCAGACCCCATCGAAACAACGGGAGGCGGCAGATGCCCGGAGGAAAACCAGCAGTAATCGCGGGATGCGCGGACTGGCCGGTGATGCGCAACTGGGACCGGCCGATGTTCCAGCTCGAGGCCTACTCGCGGCTGATCCGTGAGGCACTCGACGATGCGGGGATGGAGATCGGCGAGGTGGACGGCATCCTCTGCACGGCGATCCCGGAGTCGTCGATGTTTGCGCCGGCGGCGCTGGCGGAGTACCTGGGCATCCCGGTCAACTTCGCCGAAATCGTCGATCTCGGCGGCTCCAGCGGCTGCGGGATGGTCTGGCGAGCGATTGCGGCGATCGAGGCGGGTGTCTGCGAGACGGCGGTCTGTGTCACGGCAACGGTGCCTTCGCCGCCGAACCCCAATCCCAACCGTGACCCGAGCCGTGAGTACATCGGTGCTGCCGCCTGGGGTGCTCCCCACGGCCAATTCGACATCCCCTTCGGCCTGGTGAACCCGAACGCCCACTTCGCCATGGTGGCCCAGCGTTACATGCACGAATACGACCTGAAGCCCGAGACGCTGGCGAAGATCGCAGCACAGCAGCGGTACAACGCGCTTTCGAACCCGAAGGCCTTCTTCCGCGACCAGCCGATCGATATCGACGACGTGCTGAATTCGCCGCTCATCGTCGACCCCCTGCACATGCTCGAGATCGTGATGCCGGCAGGTGGCGGCGCGGCAATCGTCGTCACAACAGCGGAACGGGCGAAGCAGCTGAAGAATCGCCCGGTGAAGCTGACCGGCTACGGCGAGCACGTGACCCACAAGTCGATCACCTACGCGCCGTCACTGACTTCCATCCCGATTGCCGGGTGTGCCGACCGGGCCTTCAAGATGGCGGGCGCGAGCCGCGATAGCATCGACTGCGCCCAGCTCTATGACTGCTACACGATCACGGTGCTGCTCTCAATCGAGGACTCGGGCTTCTGCAAGAAGGGTGAAGGCGGTCGATTCGTGGAGGAGCACGACCTCCGCTTTGACGCCGGCGACTGGCCGCTGAATACGAACGGCGGACAACTTGGCATGGGCCAGGCGGGCATGGCGGGCGGCATGTACCACATCACCGAAGCGATCCGGCAGATCCAGGGGCGCGCGGAGGAACGCCAGCTCCCGACCTGCGAACGCGTGTATGTCAGCGGTACGGGTGGCTTCATGTCGGAGCAGGCTTCGCTCGTGATGGAGGGGGCATAGATGACCGCGCCAGAGATCCCATTGCCACTCCCCGTACCAACGCCGACAACACAGAAGTTCTGGGACGGCACGAAGCAGCACAAGATCTTGCTGCCAAAGACGGCCGACGGGCAGGTCTTCTTCTATCCCCGCGTGCTGGCACCGGGGACGCTGGACGAGCCGGTGGAATGGGTAGAAGCGAGCGGGAAGGGCACGGTTTATTCCTTCACGGTGGACCGCCGGGGCACTGCCTCAGCGTTCCGGGCGAAAGTGCCCTACGTCATCGTGATCGTAGAGCTGGAAGAAGGGCCGCGGATGACCTCGAACATGGTGGACTGCGCGATCGAAGACGTGAAGATCGGGATGCCTGTGGAGGCGGTGTTCGAGGACGTGAGCGAGGAGATCACGCTGGTGAAGTTCCGGCCGAGCTGACGCCTCAGTTCCGCGATTCTCGATCCGCGGATTGTCCATTCGGTGTGGCCGGTAGACTCCGCACATGTCTCATGATCTCGAAGCGTGCCTGCAAGAAGTCACCGGGCGACTCTTCGCGCTGGCGGGCCAGACGCCCATGCAGGGAATCGCCGGTGAGGAAATCCACCGAATTGGCGGCGTACCGGTGCCAGCGCAGCGTCGGACTGTTGCGGCGGGATATTCCTTCGTCACCGAGTCGCGGTCCGGGAACCTCGCCGCCTGGAATTACATCTGGAGTGCCAGCGCGTATCACGAGGTGATGTGCCAGGCATTGTATTTCTACCAGGACCCACGACTGCGGCCTCTTGGGCCGGACGAGGTAGAGACGATTCTAGGCTGGGGGCAGCGATGCACCTGCTGGAAGCACAGCGACGACCTCGCCAAGATCTATGCAGACGGAGTAGAGGCGAACCCGGACTGGATCCTGCCGACCTTGCGAGAGTGGAACGACGATGCAAGCCCCTGGCTGCGGCGCATGTCGATGACCTCACTCATCGAATATGCGCGGAAACGGAAGCGCTTCCTCCCATATGACGAGCTGATCAGCTTCGTCCTGCCCTTGCTCGACGACCCGGATTTCTACGTGCAGAAGGGCCTCGGCTGGACCGTGCGCGAAATCGGCAATGCCTACCCAGGGCCGTTCGGGGAATTCATGGCCGAGCACGCCACTCGTCTTACTCCCCAGGCGTGGACCGGTGCCACCAAGAATATGGACGTAGACGAGAAAGCCCGGTTGATGGCAATCCGCCGAGGGCGTTAAAGCTTCGCGGGTCTTGCAGTGGGGTCGATCCCCCGGGATGTGGCCGGCGCGATGCCGTGTTCGTCGCGCAAGGCGTCGAGTGGGGTCCCGGTCCCCGGAATCGCAGGACGGTGCTGCCGGGCCACGCCGCCGGTCAGGCTGCGATCTCGGGCAGGAGCCGATCGAGCCAGCGAGGCATCCACCAGTTCCAGTGGCCCATGAGTTCCATCGTGGCGGGAACGAGCAACAGGCGGACGATTGAGGCATCGACGAAGACAGCGACAGCCAGCCCAAGCCCGAATTCCTTGACCACTCGCTGGTCGTTCATGACGAAGCTGAGGAAGACGACGATCATGACGCTGGCGGCAGCGGTGATGACGCTTGCCGTGGCGGCGAGGCCGCGAGCGACGGCGCGGGCGTTGTCGCCGGTCTCCAGGTACTCCTCCCGGATGCGGCTGACGAGGAAGACCTCGTAGTCCATGGAGAGCCCGAAGAGCACTGCGAAGAGCATCATCGGAAGGAACGATTCGATCGGACCGGTGCCGGTCGCTCCGGTGAGTCCGAGCCCCCAACCCCACTGGAACACGGCGACCACAACCCCATAGGCGGCACCGATCGAGAGGATATTCATCAGTGCGGCCTTGCCGGCGATGACCACCGAGCGGAAGACAGCGGTGAGGAGTATGAAGCTGACGCCGATGACGATGGCGAAGAAGATGGGGAGCCGGTCGGCGATGCGGTCGGCGATGTCTATGTGGCGGGCGGTGCTACCCGCGATGTAGACGGTGGCCGGCGAATCCTCGACAACGGCGGGCACAACCTCGTTGCGGAGACGGTGCACGAGATCGGTGGTCTCGGCCGACTGCGGGTCGGTCCGGGGAGTTACCGCGAAGACCGCGACATCACCATCGCGATTGACCATGGGCATCCCAACAGAGGCAACGCCGGGATCCTGGGAGATTGCCTCCGGGAGGCGGCTCAGCGTGGTTTCGGAGACGTCTTCGACAACGACCTGAAGCGGGCCGTTCATACCTTCGCCGAAGGCTTCGGCAGTGAGGTCGTAGGCCCGGCGCGTGGTGGATGACTCGGGGTTGCTGCCTGCATCGGCAGCCCCGAGGCGGATATCGAGCACCGGAATGGCGAGGACGAGGAGCAGGATGGAGGTGAGGATGAAGTAGAGATAGGGGCGGCGCATGATCGTGTAGCCCAGATGGAGCCAGCCGCTGGCGTCGTGTTCATCCTCTACGGGCGCTTCCGTGCGCTTTGCACCGGCCGCGGTGCCCACGATCCCGAGCAGGGCGGGGAGCAGTGTCAGGGCGACCAGCACCGCAAGGCCAACCATGATTGCGGATGCGACGCCGATCCAGCCGACGAAGGGGATGCCCATGAGCAACAGTCCGAGAAGGGCCGTGATAACGACGGCGCCAGCGAACAGCACCGCGTTGCCGGCGGTCCCCATGGCCGACCCCACGGAGTCGTAGACGCTCATCCCCCGACCGAGGTTCTGGCGGTGCCGGGCAACGATGAAGAGGGCATAGTCAATGCCGACGCCGATTCCAAGCATGGCGGCGATGGTTGGCGCGAAGCGGCTGAGTTCGACGGCCGAGGTGAGGGCCATCACGGCGCCGAACCCGCCGATCAACCCGACGATGGCGGTACCAATGGGGAGGACAGTGGGGACGATCGCCCGGAAGAGGATGTAGAGCACAACGAGGGCAGCGACAAGGGCGAGCAAAGTCGATTCACTCGGGCCCTCCTGTTCCTGGGCCGCGGCCACGGGACCGCCGAATTCCACCTGCACGTCGGTGCTCCGCAGTTCGGCCATTGCCCCCTCAACGGCATCGATGAGCTTGCCATCGACAGAGTCGGCAGAATCTACGAACTGAACGCGGGCGATTGCCACTGTGCCATCCGGCGAGATCAAGCCGCCTACCTCGGCGTAGGGAGAAGCAACAGCGGCGACGCCGGGAAGGCTCGAGACTTCGGCGACGAGGTTTTCGACGGCCGCCCGGTTTGCACCCACAGCCAGTCCGGCGTCGGAGGCAATGACGATGTCCCCGTAATCACCGGAGCGTTCGGGGTATGCCTGGGAGAGGACATCGACGGCATCCTGCGATTCGGCTCCCGGTATTTCGAGCGTACTGACCGTGCCCCGGGCCGTGAGGAGGGCAACAGGGACACCGATGCCGATGGCGAGCACCCAGGCACCAACGACATACCAGCGATTGCGCACGGCAAAGCGACCGAGCCGGTCCAGTAATGATGTCTTTGGATTTTCTTGCATTATTTTGACCCCTGCTTTGTACCCATCATTCACCCGAGAGGTGCGGGAGAAACACGACCTGAGTCGCATTTCTTGGAATTCTCTTTTGTACTGGCGTTTCTGGTTGGCAAACGCCTGGTCGGCGATCGGCCACTCTATTACGTTCCCGGCCGGCCGGTGGAGCGCGGGCTGATCCCGGTATTTCGAGCGTACTGACCGTGCCCCCACACGTAAGAGGGGCAGCCGGCCCACCAACGGTGATGGCGAGCACCCGGGCACTAACGACATGCCAGCGACTACGTGCGGCAAGTCGATCGAGCCGGCCCAGCAAGAATGTCTGCGGGTGTTCTTGCATTATTCGACTCCTGCTCTGTATCCCATCATTCACCCGAGAGGTTCGGGAGAAACACGACCTGGGTCGTGTTTCCTGGGATTCTCCTGGGCGGCGGGGGAAAGCCGGGAAGGCGGGGTCTAGAATCCAGGCATGGCGACGCCTGCAGAAAAAGCGGCACTGCTCCGTCGAGTGAGCATGTTCGAGGGGCTGCCGGAGGACCTGGTCGAAGCGCTGGCAGCGGGGGCGATAATCCGCAAGTTCGAACCGGGCGAGGTGGTTTTTCGAGAGGGCGAACCGGCGGCCGGCCTGCACGTGGTGGACCAGGGCTGGGTGCGATTGGTCCGTGGCTCAGCCGAAGGACGGGAACAGGTGCTGCAGTTTGTGGGGCCGGGCGAGCCCTTCAACCCCCTGGGGGCATTTTCGGCGCGGCCCAACCCGGCGACAGCGGAGGCACTCCAACGCTCGCGAATCCTCGTGATCGATCGCCACAGCCTGCTCGCGAATCTACGGAATCACCCGGACCTGGCGATGCGGATGATCGAGGACATGGCCGACCGGCTCGTCCATCTTGTCGGGCTCGTCGCCGACCTCTCGTTGCGGCCCGTAACGGGACGCCTGGCACGGTTGCTGCTGGAATCTGCCGAGGATGGCGTTGTGGCCCGGCAGCGCTGGCTGACGATGGCGGAGATTGCCGCGCGGCTGGGCACCGTTGCCGACGTAATCCAGCGTGCCATGAGCAAGCTCCAGGCTGACGGCATCATCAAGGTTAGCCGCCGAGAAATCCGGCTCACGGACATCGGCCGGCTGCGCGAGATAGCGGAGTAGCCGGGGGCGAAAGCACCTACCCCAGGTAGTTGCTGCCCCTTCGCCCGCCCTTGGGATCGGTGATCACGTTGATCACCGCCACGGTGTTGGCGGCAATGGCCTCCTTGATCGTCGGCCCTACTTCGGCGGGGTCCTCCACCTTGCGGCCGAAGCCACCAACCATGGGGCCCATCATGTGGAATTCGGCCTGCATGAGTGCGGCGATGGGGGGTGCGTCGGGTGCGAACATCCGGTCCTGGATGCTGTGGCCGGCGATGCCGCCGTTGTTGGAGACGACGAACACGACCGGGATGCCGACGCGGGCACAGGTTTCGACCTCCATCCCCGCTGCCCCGAAAGCGTAGTCGCCGACCAGGGCGACCGAGGGCTGGTCCGGATTCGCGAGCTTCGCACCGACTGCGTAGGGCACGCCGGTGCCCATACAGCCGGTTGTCCCGGAGTTGAGGCGAATGCGGGGGTTGTAGGCGGGGAGCACGGCCCGGGCGACGGCCATTGTCATCTCGCCATCGACGCTGACCGCCGTTTCGCGGCTAATTGCATCGCGCACTTCACGGACGAGGCGATAGTGGTTGATGGGGGTGGAGTCGCTGCTCATTTGCTCGGCGATCGCGGCCTCATTCCTGGTGGCCGATTCCTTGAGGGAGGCGAGCCAGCCAGATTCGGCAGCGAGTGAGCGCCCATCGAGTGCACCGTTGAGGTGTTCCACGGTCACTGCAGCGTCGGCCTGGATCCCAATCTCTACGTTCGCGGCGGAATGGAACTCCTCGGCGACAACGTCGACCTGGGCGATACGGACGTCCTCGGCGAACCGTGGCGGGCGGCCAAACTGGAAGATCCAGTTGAAGCGGCCGCCGACCATGAATATTGCATCGGCACCGGAGAGGGCAGCAGAGCGGGCGGCGCTCACGCACATCGGATCGTCGTCGGGGAGTGTGCCGCGACCCATCGGGGAAGCGAGAAAAGGGATTCCGCGCCGGACGAGCTGCGTGAGCGCCGGACCGGCATCGGCCCAGGCTGCACCCTTGCCGACGAGCACGAGGGGCCGTTTGGCTGTTGCCAGCATGCCAGCAACGGCTTCGACACTCGAGGGGTCGGGGTAAGGGGCGGTGCGGGTGGTGGGATCATCCCGGTAGCGGAGGCGATCCTCGTCGATGGTATTGGCGATGAGGTTGCCCGGGAAATCGAGATAGACGCCGCCGGGGCGGCCCGAGGTTGCCCTGCCAAGCGCGAGGTGGAGGTATTCGGGAATGCGCTCGGTACTGTCGACCTGGATGGCCCATTTGCAGGCGGACTTCGCGAGGGCGACCTGGTCGGTTTCCTGAAATCCGCCGAGGCCGCGGGTCTGGGCTGCGCCGGATCCACCGAGTACGACGAGTGGCATGGCAGATTCGGTCGCGACATAGAGGGGCGTGATGGCATTCGTCATGCCGGGGCCGGAGGCAGCAACCATCACGCCGGCCTTCTTCTTGATGTAGCCCCAGGCAGTCGCGGCGAAAGCGGCTGACTCCTCGTGGCGGCAGTTGACGACCGTGATGCCTTCTGCCTGGGCGGCGGCGAACACCTGGATCATCGGTCCGCCGACGACGCCGAAGATCGTATCGATGCCTGCGCGCTTCAGTTGCTTCGCGATGATCTGCCCACCGTTGAGTTCGGCCATGGTGCTCCCCGTGAAACTATTTAGGTGGATGCTACAGGAATTCGCCTGAACGGCTC
>JAGQGZ010000144.1 GCA_020432105.1 Dehalococcoidia bacterium
TCGAACTCGCCGCCCATCGTCACTTCGAAATCGCCCTTGATGCCGTACACGTTTGCTCGCCAGTCGGCCCACTCCATCTCCTGGTTCTCCATTTCGATACCGACCTCAGCGAGTGACTGCTGAACCTGAAGTGTGCCGAATGCGCCTGTGCCGCCCTGGAAAGTGCGATTGACGAACTTGAAGCCGTCGGGCATCCCCGCCGCTTCCAACAGACGCTTCGCCTCCGCCGGGTCGTACGCCGGTATCTCGTCTTCAGCCAGGTTGTAGCGACTCAACCATGCCGGAAGCGGTTGCCCCTTGAGCGCCAACCCCTGGAACTGCAGGTTGATTATTAGCTCTGGGTCGATTGCATGGTAGATAGCTCTACGGACTAGAGGATTGTCGAATGGGGCAATTGAATTGTTGATCATGAACGGATTCATGACCCCTACACGAAGATCGTAATGACCATCTGAATAGTCAGACTTAAGTTGTTCCATGATCGGTGTAGCGGCCCCGATCATGGTATCCAACTCACCCGACTGAAATGAAGCTGCTCGAACTGCTTGGTCTGAGACGATCAGAAAATCGATACCATCAACGTATGGTTGGCCATTGCGAAAATATTCTGGATTCTTGTTGAGAGTCTGCCCCACACCCTGCTGTGCGGACTCAAAAATGAATGGCCCACTTCCAACTGGATGAACCTTTGACTGGTCACCGTCATAGAGTTCCGGCGGAATAACCTTTGCCCAAATATCGGCGGTATTCACTGCGAATTGGCCGTAGGGCTCTTTGAGATTCACACGTATCGTGACGTCGTCTGGAGTGTCGATACTATCGATCATCGAGAACATCGGGCGCAGGACATAGTCTGGCTTGTCCGTCTGCATCCGATCGAAGTTCTTGGCGATATCTTCTGAGGTCATCGCCCGCCCGTTGGTCGGGTCGACGTTCTGCCACTTGATACCGTCGCGCAGGCGGTACACATAGGTAGTGTCGTCCGGCTGCTCTGGCAAATCTTCAGCAAGGTCACCTTCGATAACGAAGTCCTCACCAATCGGATTCCGGGTCCTCAAGAGACCATTGTAGACGGCCGACATCACGATCAGTCCCGGATATCCGGCGTCCCGATGTGGGTCGTATTGGTCTGGCTCCGAAGTGTTCAACTCCTGCAAACGGCCACCCACTTTGGGCTGGCCCTGGTCCGGAGTCTCACCGGCTGATGGCGTATTTCCGCCGTTCTCGTCGTCATCATCGTCATCATCACCGCAACCGACGAGTGCGAAGCCGGCGGCTCCCACTCCAGCCGTGGCGCCAGTCTGAAGGAACCGTCGCCGGGACATTCCTGACCAGCGGCTCCATCGGGTATTTTCTTCTACCTTCACCTGGTAATCCCTCCAAATTTCGGGTCTGGTGCGGCTTAGCCCTTCGCAGTGCCTTCGAAGTAGCGTCGCGGGTTATGGATCATCATCGTATCGATGATTTCCTGTGATACTCCAGCCTCCTTAAGTTGTGGGAAGATGTTCTTGATAAGATGCGTCGGATTCCAATTTGCAACCTTTTCGGCGATTTCCGGCGGGGGAGTGAAACCGCCACGGCTGAGAAACGTACAAACAGAATCGTGGCCAAGCAGCATTCGGTCGGCGTGACCGACTCCAATGAGACCCAGCAGTGAGGCGATACGAACCCTATCGGTCGCCGAAATCCCGAACCCAAAGCGATCGAAAGCGAGGAAGGCGCCCCTATCAATCACGCTAAGCAGGTAGGGGATATTCCCGTTCCCACAGGAGTGTCCGATCGCGATGTTCTGAAAATTCGCCCCACGGCTTGCGTAGAGATCTAACTGGGCGATGCCCATAGGTCCGGCTTCATCGGTGTGCGTGATGATAGGCACGCCAGTCGCCGCCTGGGCACGGCCCGAGGCCAGGTGCACCTTCTCTTCATCAGCAGTTACTTCGTGGGCATTGGTAGCGTTCTTGATGATCCCGGCTTTGATGCCAGAGCCCTTCATCCCATCTTGAATATCAGATATGAAAAGCTCGGCGAGCTGCTCTTCGTTCAGGCCGCGATAGTACGATGGGATTCCGAGCTGCCCGTGATATAGGCCTGTGGAGGCAATAATCGTCACGCCGGATCGGTCCGAAGCCTCAGCCATGTATTCAGGATCACGTCCCATATCAATGGCACAGGGATCGACGAAGGTCTGGACGCCCAGTCCTTTGAGCTCCTGAAGCATATCGACGGCCTTCGACATCTCGGCCTTACGATCCATCGCAGCGAGTTGATCCCACTCCCAGCCAGCCCAGCCGATGAGCAAGTGCTCGTGTATGAGCGTGAAGCCCAGATCGGCGGTATCAATGGGTCCAGTTACCGAGTTGATTGTCGTCACGGTCGTCTCCCTAGTGCTGCGTTACTGGTGGGCAGCCATATTCGGTTCGTCTGAGGTGATGTGGTTCTGGTAGAGCTCTGCGATCTCGGCGTCGTTCATACCGATGATGTCGCGCAGGATGTATTCGTTATGTTCACCAAATGCTGGTGCATTCATGCGGATGGAGGTGGGGCGGTGGGCGAAGTGATAGGCGGGTCCATCCATGTCCCAGTTACCGGCGTCACGGTGTTCGACGGACTGGAAGAAGCCTCGTTCGCGGAGGTGGCGGTCGTGGTAGAGGTCGACGTGGTTGAGAACGGGTCCAGCAGGTACGCCGGCCTCCGATAGCTGCGAAAAGATCTCCTGGGCATCCCTGTCCCGCGTCCAATCGGCGATGATCTCATCGAGTGCATCCTGGTTCGCATGGCGAAGGTGTGCCTCACGGAACCGGGGATCGTGCGCAAGGTCGGGGTCGCCCATGGATTCACAGAGGGTTGCGAACTCGGCGTCATCACGACAGGCGATCGTTACCCAGCGATCTTCGCCAGCCGCCGGATAGCACCCATGGGGTGCGTAGAACGGGTGGCGGTTTCCGAGGCGCTGGGGGACTTCGCCGTTGATCGAGTATCCGACGACGTACTCGCCGATCTGAGCGGTCAGGACTTCGCGCTGGGCCATCTCGATGTACTGGCCCTTGCCTGTGCGCTTGCGGGCGATGAGGGCCATGATCACCGCGCCTGCAGCGGCCGTCCCGGCCACAGGGTCGCCGTAGCTGATACCAGACTTCTGCGGGGGGCCATCGATGTAGCCGCTTACCGAGACGAGGCCGGCGAGTTGTTCGACATTGGTGCCGTAGGCGACGAAGTCCTTTTCGGGCCCGTCTTTGCCGTGTCCCGGCATGGAAATGAGGATGATGTCCTCTTTCGCTTGCTTAAGGCGGTCGAAGGTGAGTCCAAGGTTGTCCATCACCTCGGCCCGGTAGTTTTCGATGACCACGTCGCTCTTTGCGACGAGGCGAAAGAAGGCTGCCTTGCCGGCATCTGAACCGAGGTCGAGGGTGAGGCCGAGCTTGTTGCGATTGTTGTGATTGAAGTATGCGGCCTTGTTGTAGGCCTTTTCGGTGCCGGGTGGCAGGAGGCTCAGGGCGCGAAGGAGGTCGGGATTGTTGGGTGATTCAATCTTGATTACTTCGGCACCCATGTCGCCGAGGAGCCGTGTCGCATAAGGGCCAGCCCAGACGGCGGTGAGGTCAATGATCCGTAGTCCCTGGAGCGGGAGCTTTGGTCCCTTACCAGCCATTAGATGACACCTCCACCACGGAGAACGGCGATGTCCTGGCTGCTGAGGCCAAGGGTGGCAAGCACCTCGTTTGTGTGTTCACCGAGCAGTGGCGCCCGGGATGCCTGCCAGGGTGTGCCCTTCATCTGCCAGGGAGCGCCCGGGTAGACGTGCTCCCCGGCAACGGGGTGATCGACGTGCTGGAAGTGGTCGCGGGCCTGCATCTGGGGCGAGTCGAGCAGGTCGGGAATCTCGTGAACGTAGGCGAGCGGCGCCCGGATCTTGCCTGCCTTCTCGTAGGCTTCCTTCTTTTTCTGTTCACCGACCCATGCGTAGATCATCGCGCTGAGTTCGTCTTCGTGTTGCAGGCGGGCAGCCGACGTGCCGAACTCTTCGCTCTCGACCATCCACTCGGCGTCCATCAAGCGGGCAAGGGCCGGGAAGTTGCGGGGCATCGCGTGAATGCCGATATAGCCGTCCTGACAGGGATAAAGCCCGATGGCTGACGACAGGACATTCCCTCGCCTGCCGGACCACATGTCAACCTGGGTATAGCAGTACTGGTTCAGCGCGAGCTCGAGCGTCGAGGCCATGCATTCCATAGCAGCGACGTCGATTTCATCGCCGGAGCCGTCACGATCAGCGGCCCAAATCCCGGCTAGGGTGGCAGTCATACCGTTGAGCCCCAGCTGGTAGTCGGCCTGGTACCCACCGTTCTTGAGCGGCTCGCGGTCGGGGTCGCCGGTGGGGGCCATCTGTCCGCCCATGGCGAGGCTTGTGAGATTCGTAGAGGGCACCGATGAATAGGGGCCGGCCTGGCCAAATGCCGACAGGTGGGTGACGACCAGGTGGGGGAAGGTCAACGAGAAGGTGCTGGTATCAAAACCCTCGGCCTCGAGGACTCCGGGGTCGCGGTCGTCGATAAGTGCAGCGGCATCTTTGAGGAGCCCCTCCAGCAGGTCGCGACCGGTGGCGGTCGAAGTATCGAGTGTGATGCTTCGCTTGCCAGCGTTCAGGTACAGGTGAAGTGCGCCGGACTCCCGGGGGTTATCAACGTCGGCGAAGGGGCCATGCCTGCGAAGCGGATCACCGGAACCCGGGGGTTCGACCTTGATGACATCGGCACCGAAGCCGGCGAGCAAGCGTGTGCAGTAACCGCCGGGTACGCCCTGGGAAAGGTCGACAATGCGTATGCCCGACAACGGGCCATGGAGTTCAGTATCGGGCACCCTGCCCCCTCGACCGGATGATTTGCACGGACGCCTGCACTGGACAGTTCGTCCAGACAGGATCAGAATCGCTCGAGAGGTAAGTGTCAAGTGGTGCTTGATGAAGAAAGCGGCCCGGAGAACCTGATGGAGTACCCTGTGACTCCGGACGTGACCGAAGGTTGCAGCTTTTGAGTGCGGCACGCCAGCCAGGGGAAAGCACAGAGCGTGTTGTGCCCCGCAGAGGCCGTCCTGTCGCCAGTGACGGCGGTGCACACGAAGCTATTGTCGAAGCCGCATACCGGCTGATCCGGGACATCGGTTATCCGAATCTCACCGTTGACGATGTGATCCGGGCAGCCGGGGTGTCGCGAGCCTCCTTCTACTTCTACTTCCAGAACAAGAAGCATCTTCTGCTTGAGCTATCACGCTCGGTGATGGAGGAACTCTACGAAGTTGCGGGGCGGCATTACCCGGACAAGGACCAGTACAGCCGCATCGTGCTCGCCAACGTTTCTTACCTGGATGTCTGGCGGCGAGAGACGGCTATCCTGGGTGAATTCTTCGCGCTCTCGCTGGTCGACAGTGAGCTCGCGGCGATATACGGCGAGTACCGGGAACGGTTTGAGGTCAGGATCCGGGAGCGCATTTCGCACCTGCGCGACCAGGAGCGGATCCCAGACTGCAACCCGGCGGTCCTGGCTGGAGTCCTCTCGTCGATGGTGGAGTTCTCGGCGTTTCGCCACTTCGTGACCGACGACGCTATCGGCCATTCACGCATTAGCTTCTCCGACCTGGTGAAGCAGTTGTCAGAAGCCTGGTACGGGGCCGTCTACGGCGCCGCGCCACCAACCGGATTCGACCACACGATCTTTGAATAAACCACCGGGCAGCAACCCGGGGTTCTAACAAGAAGGAGCACAACTACATGGGCCTGCGCACCCCCTCCGAGTATGTGGAGAGCCTGAAGGACAACCGCACCGTCTACTTCCGCGGCGAGAAGGTCGACGATGTCACCACTCACCCAATCATTTCCAAGGCCGTCAAACATGCGTCTGTTGACTTTGAGATGGCCGAGGAGGCGGAACACCGCGATCTCGCAGTCGTCTCCGACGAGGGAGAGCCCTATAGCCGCTACTTCAAGGTCCCTCAGGACTCCGACGATCTCCTCCTTCGCTCGCACCTGATCGAGGCGGGCACGGCACGCGGGAAGACGCTCGTCCCTCTCGTGAAGGAGATCGGTACCGACTGTCTCTTCGCCCTCCACAAAGTCGCCCGACAAGTCGATGCCAAGTACGAGACGGAGTACTACAAGCGGGTCCGAGCCTTCTATGAGCACTGCCGCGATAACGACCTGACCATTTCGGTAGCCCAGACAGACACGAAGGGAGACCGGGCCAAGGGCCCTGCCGACCAGCCCCATCCCGACTACTACACCCGCATTGTCGAACGGCGGCCCGACGGCATCGTGGTGCGGGGGGCAAAGGTCCACACCTCCTGTACGACCAATGTCAACGAACTCATCGTTATTCCCACCCGGGCGATGGCGGAGGCGGATGCCGACTACGCGGTGGCCTTCGCTATCCCTGTCGATACCCCCGGCGTGAAGCTCATTGCCAGTTCCTACGGCGGCGGTGAGAAGAACGAATATGACCATCCCCTTAGCGCGGACCGCAAGATGATGGAGACGATCACGATCTTCGACGATGTCTTTGTCCCCAACGAGCGGGTCTTCCTGGCGGGGGAATACGACTTCTGCGGGCCGGTCGCGCTCGGCTTCGTTGAGTACCACCGCTTTACGGCGGTCAGCTACAAGCTGCCGCTGGTCGACGCCCTGGTAGGGTCTGCCGCCCTGATGGCAGAGATGAACGGGATTACGCGGGCGGCTCATGTGCGGGAGAAACTGGTCTGGCTGATCAGCTATGCCGAGACTACGCGGGCCCTGATCGAGATGGCTGCCCTGCGGGGCAAAGCGGACGAGCAGGGGATCTTTGCCCCGGATGCGCTGACGGTGAACATGGCCAAGTACCATTTCGCCCACAATTACCACGAGGCACTGCAGCATGTGCAGGACATCGCCGGTGGTTTGCTGGTGACGGGGCCGGGGGTGGAAGACTTTGCCAATCCCGAGACCGGTGATCTGCTGCGCTACTACCTCGGTGGGGTAGAAGGCGTTGGTGGAGAAGAGCGAGTGCGGGCGATGAACATGGTCAGCGACCTGACGACGGGTGACTTTGGCGGCTACCACACGGTCCTCGCCATCCACGCCGAAGGCTCACTGGAGGCGGAAAAACTGATGATCGCTCGTGCCTACGACGCCCGGCGAACCCTCGCCTATGCACGTGAACTGGCCGGGCTGAAGTAATGGTTGCGTTCCCGCGGGTTCTTCACGCGGCGGGTGGCGAGGGGCAGGCATGGTCCGTTGTGCACCTCCGGCGACGGGTGCTCGTCCTGGCCTAGTGTCCTGAGTCAGAGATCCAGTCGTAGCTGGAAGGCGTATCGTGCGGAAACGGGAGCACGAGATGCCAAGCCCCACGTTGACGCCCTTAGCCATCGCCGAGCAAGACCGTGAAGTGCTGGAGCGCTGGCTGCGCCGTTCCAAGACCAGCCAGGCGCTCGCGCTGCGGTCGCGCATCGTGCTTGCAGCGGCGGAGGGCAAGAGCAACAGCGCGGTCAGCCG
>JAGQGZ010000145.1 GCA_020432105.1 Dehalococcoidia bacterium
AGAAGTCGGCAAAGTCGGCGTCGCGATCGATTCCATCGACGACATGGAGACGCTGCTCAACGGTCTTCCCCTCGACAAGGTCACTACGTCGATGACGATTAATGCGACGGCTTCCATTCTGCTCGCACTCTACGTTGCAGTCGGTCGCCGCCAGGGCGTGTCTCCGGAAAAACTCGGCGGCACCATTCAGAACGACATCCTCAAAGAGTACATAACGCGCGGGACCTACATCTTTCCACCCAAGCCCAGCATGCGGCTGATCACAGACACGTTCGGGTATTGCAACGAGAACGTGCCCTCGTGGAACACTATCTCGATCTCGGGATACCACATGCGAGAGGCCGGAAGCACGGCTGCCCAGGAAGTCGGCTTTACGCTCGCCAACGGCATCGAATACGTGCAGGCGGCAGTTGCTGCCGGCCTCGATGTCGACCACTTCGCCGGCCGGCTCAGTTTCTTTTTCGCCTGCCATAACAACTTCCTCGAAGAGGTGGCGAAGTTCCGGGCAGCGCGCCGGCTGTGGGCCCGGATCATGAAGGAACGCTTCGAAGCAAAGAGTCCACGTTCGATGATGCTCCGGTTCCACACCCAGACCGGCGGAGCCACATTGACCGCGCAGCAGCCCGAGGTGAACATCGTACGGACGGCAGTGCAGGCCCTGGCGGCGGTGATGGGAGGCACCCAATCACTGCATACGAACTCCTGGGACGAGGCACTGAGCCTGCCCAGTGAGAAGGCCGTTCAGGTGGCGCTGCGGACGCAGCAGGTGCTTGCCTACGAACACGGCGTCGGCGACGTCGTGGATCCGCTCGGCGGTTCGTACTACGTCGAGTCGATGACTGACAGGATCGAGGCGGAAGCCCAGGAGTACATCGACACGATCGACAAGCTCGGTGGTGCTCTCACCTCCCTGGAGCGAGGGTTCCAGCAGCGCGAGATCCAGGAAGCTGCCTACCGGTTCCAGCGCCAGATTGAGAACAAGGAGCGCGTCATCGTTGGCGTCAACGACTTCCTCGTCGAGGAAGCGCGACCCGAAGGACTGCTCCGGATCGACCCATCGATCGGCCGTCACCAGGCTGAGAAACTGGCGAAGCTCCGTGCCGGGCGCGACTCGGCGAAGGTCGAGCACCTGCTGGCGAGACTGTCGGAGGCTTCGCGTGGCACGGAGAACCTCGTCCCCCACATCATCGAGTGTGTGGACAACCGGGTGACACTTGGTGAGGTGAGCCACGCACTCCGGGCTGAGTGGGGTGAACACCGTGAGACAGTTGTGGTTTAGATGACCGACGACGAGACAACCGGCTACGCCGATGAACGCCGGCGCCTGATGGTCGTGCTTGAACGCGAGCGCAACCAGCTCATCCGCAACATCGAGACCTGCCGCATCCGCGACATCGACCGCCCGTTCATCGGGGACTGGTCGTTGAAAGACATCGTCGGACATATTTCCAGCTGGGAGGCCGAGGTGGTGGTCTCCATCCGCCAGGTACGCGATGGCCAGTCACCGGACCTTCTCCGGTTCGCCCCATCCCGGGTGCCGGAATGGAACGCGGACCACGTAGAGCGGAAGCGGAGCCTGCATTTCTGGGACCTTTTCCAACAACTCCAGGCCGGGCGGAAGCGCTTGCTCGAAGAGGTGGCGCAATTGACTGACGAGCAGATTGGCGCCGACGGTGCCGTGGCGGGACTACTCCTGCAGGCGACGCTGGACCACGATCGCCATCACTGGCACGACATTGCCGCCAAACTCGCCGGAATGGCCGGTGCACGGGCGGCCGAACGAGCTTCCATACCGGCTGAGACGGCCGCTGCAAGCGAGGAGAGAGCAAATTGATCACCAGGATCCACCACGTGGGGCTCGTCGTGCAGGACGCCGATGAAGCCTTGAAATTCTGGCGCGACGTAATTGGGCTGGAGGTTACCGACGACCGGGTTATCGATGACCAGGGAGTCCGGGGTGTCCTGCTCAAGATCGGGAACAGCGAAGTCGAGCTGCTGGAGCCGACGCGTGAAGACACCGGCGTCGCCCGATTCCTGGAGACGCGAGGCGAGGGTATGCACCACCTCTGCTTCGAATCGGATGACGTTGCGAAGGAACTCGAGACCGCTGCTTCGAAAGGCATTGAGCTCATCGACCAGTCGCCGCGCCCTGGCCTGGCGGGGATGATCGGGTTTCTCCACCCAAAGTCGAACCATGGGGTGCTTGTGGAATTTGCGACGCCGATTGAAGGAGCGCACTGATGGGCATCGGAGCGACGCACATCGACCATGTGGTTATCTCTTCGAATCACAGCGCGAAGACGGCCGAGTTGTTTTCGAAGACCTACGACATCGAAATCAAGAGGACCATGTCGCGACCCGGAACCGGCGCCCACATGGAGTTCGCCAAGCTTGACGAAGTCGTCCTCGAATTCGCCGGACCGGGGGAGCCGCCTGAGGGCGAGGATCCCAGGGCCCGGCTTTCCGGCTTCGTCTTTGCCGTTGACGACATTGATGCGGCGGTGAAGACGATTCGCGACGCCGGCTACGAGGTGACGGAACCGAAACCGGCGGTACAGCCGGGTGCGAAGATTGCAGCGGTGAAGTCCGGGACCAATGGGGTCCCCTTCGCGCTCATTCAGTACGGGGCACATGAGGGGTAGTCGGCCGGTTTCAACGCCCGCGGGATAATCCCCAACGAACCACATGATGGAGAATCACAATGGCCGCAGCGCCAAGCAGCAGTAACGAGAAGATTCGCGTCCTGATCGCCAAGCCGGGCCTCGATGGACATGATCGGGGTGCGAAGGTAGTGGCTCGAGCCCTCCGTGACGGCGGCTGCGAAGTCATCTACACCGGTATTCGCCAGACGCCGGAAATGATCGCCGAAGCAGCACTCCAGGAAGATGTTGACGTGGTTGGCCTGAGCATTCTCTCAGGTGCGCACCTGGAGCTGTTCCCGCGGATCGTCGATGAGTTGAAGAAGCGGGACGTGGATGACGTCCTCCTTTTCTGCGGTGGAATCATCCCCGAGGAAGATACGGCGGCACTCAACGACCTGGGTTTTGCCGCCATTTTCCGACCGGGCACGAACACCGGTGACATCGTGCAGTTTGTCTACGACAACGTGAAACGCTAGGCGTGTCCGAACTCATCGACCGATTCCTGAACGGCGAACGCCGCGCGCTGGCGCGTGTCATAACCCGGGTGGAAGCCGAGAGCGAGGAAGGGCGGGAGCTGGTTCGGGCGCTCTATTCACGTACGGAAGCGGCCCATACCGTGGGTATCACGGGGAGCGCAGGTTCGGGCAAGAGCACGCTGACGGGCGGGCTGGCAAAGGAACTTCGAGCACGCGGGAAGACCGTCGGGATCATCGCCGTTGACCCCTCGAGTCCATTCACCAAGGGGGCAATCCTTGGCGATCGGATCCGCATGCAGGACCTCGCACTCGACCCCGGTGTCTATGTCCGAAGCATGGCCGGGCGTGGGGCACTCGGGGGACTGGCGCCCGCAATCAACGATGTAGTCGCCGTGGTTGCCGCTTTCGGGTTCGACTACGTGCTGATCGAAACCGTGGGAGCGGGGCAGGACGAGGTCGAAATTGCCGGTACCGCACTGACTACGGTCCTGGTGAACAACCCGGGCACGGGTGACGACATCCAGGCTATGAAGGCAGGTATTCTCGAGATAGCCGACGTCCTTGTGGTGAACAAGGCGGATCTCCCCGGCGCTGACACGCTGGCTTCGCAACTCCGGGCCTTGCTATCGCTGTCGCCGGCCGGCGAGCGGCGGCCGCCAATCCTCAAGACCATTGCCGCGAAGGACGAGGGGATGGTCGAGCTTGCCGATGCTGTTGATGAGCACCGGCAGTTCCTGCGGGAAAGCGGTGGGGAGCGGAAGCGTAGGGAGACGAATGCCCGCCACCAGCTTCTCGCAACTGCCCAGGCCATACTCCTTGAGAAGATTCGCCAGCGCACTGAGGGGGGGAACCTCGAGTCACTCGTTGCCCGGATCGCAGACCGGGAACTCGATCCGCACACGGCCGCTGAGGAACTCATTGCTACGCTGAACCTCGGGTGAGCGCGTTCCCGGTGGTAGGCTCGTAGCACCGATGCAACAACGTCTGCGCCTCACATTTTCCAAGGGTGAACGTGTGCGATTCATTTCGCACCTCGATACCCTGCGCTACTGGGAGCGGGTGGTCAGGCGGGCGGGCTTACCGCTTGCGTACAGCAAGGGCTTCACGCCTCACCCGAGGCTGACCTTTGCCGGTCCGCTTCCCATGGGATTCCTGGCCGAGCGGGAACTGATGGACATGCTTCTCGACGAGCGGGTTGAAATCGAGGAGGCGCGCCAGGCGATGGTGGCCCAAACGGCTCCGGCCCTGCCGGTGGTGGCGCTCGATGAGGTGCCACTGTCCGTGCCAGCGCTCCAGTCAGCACTCTCGTTTGCCGACTACCGTGCTGTTGTTCCGGAAATCACCCCCGAGGTGGCCCGGACGGCGGTGGCCGACTTTCTCGCCCTCGAAAGCCTCGAATGGACGGAACAGCGAAAAGACCGCGAACGGGTTTACGACCTGCGCGCAGGTGTCGTCTCGTTCTCATCTGCTGCGCACTGCGAGACCGGTGTCCTGCTACGGATGCGGCTGGCGGCCAACCAGGATTTCACAGTGCGCCCGGAACAGGTGTTGGAGGCTGCACTCCCGGGGGCCGTGGCCTCGCACTTCGTTCGCGAACGGCTGTACCTGGAAGAGCACTCGCCGGCGCGAGAGTTGTGGCGGCGGAAGGGTCAGTACACCGATGAGCGGGTGCGCCGGTGACCATCTACCTCGTTCGCCACGGTGAGACCGCTTACAATCGCGACGGCCTGGGGCTGGGCCGCAGTGATGAACCGCTGACGGAACTGGGACAGAGACAGGCGGCTGCGGTCGCCGAGGCACTTGCGGCCAGGCCGATCGCTGCTGTCTACAGCAGCCCGCTCCAGCGAGCGAAGCATGCGGCTGAGCTCATTGCCCGCGCGACCGGCTCGTCCCTTGAGGTGCGACCGGACCTCACCGAATTGGATGCGGGCGATACGGAGGGACTTGCCTTCCCACTGATGCGCGAACGGTTCCCCGATTTCTTCACAGCCTGGAGGGGGAACGGAGCACACGAAGTTCCTCTGCCGGGGGGCGAAAGCATTACGGACCTGGCACTCCGCCTGCAGGGACTGGCGGCCGAGATTCGAGAGCGAGCGACGAGCGAAGGCGTTTGCGTTGTGAGCCACAACTTTGTTCAGCGGGCGTTACTCTGCGACCTCCTTGGCATTGGGCTGGAGAGTTTCCGTTCATTCGCGATCGAGCTTGCCTCGATCACAACCCTCAGTATCCGGGGAAAGACCGTCCGAATTGAGAGCCTGAACGACGTTTGCCATTTACACTCGCTTGAGCCTTCTGGAAAGCAGACGTAGCGTTATCGCACTCCGCCATGCCTCGCATCAGTAAGAGTCCCTCCCGCCTGCTCTTTGCCATTGGCCTCCTTATCGGGGTTTACTTTGCGAGCACCGCGGTACAGGGCGCGATCCGCAACGCCCGCCTTGAAGATGCCCGCGACCAGGCACAAGAGGAAGTAGACGGGCTGCGGGACAAGAAGGCCCACCTGACAGCGATCGTCGAGTACGCCGGCAGTGACGAGTACGTAGAAGACGCTGCTCGCCGAGAACTGGGGTTCATCCGGCCGGGTGAGACCGCATTCGTCCTCGTCGGGCCCGAAGCTCCGGAGGAAGAAACGCAGTCGCCCGATTGGTGGGAGCGGTTGTTCCCCCGATAGGCTCTCCCGATGGACCCGCTCGAACCATACCTCCGCCAAATTCGCGTACTGGCGCTCGAAGAACGCCTTTTCCGCCGCCTCAGCAAGCTGCTTGTCGGTGTCTCCGGTGGCCCCGACTCGCTTGCCGCCCTCGTGCTCCTCACCAGGCTGGGCCAGGAGTACGGATTCGCTGTCGTTGCCTGCCACTTCGACCATAAACTTCGCCCTGATTCAGAGGCGGACCGCAGGTGGGTTCGTCAGCAGTGCGAGGCGCTGGGTATGCAATGCGTCACGGGCGAAGGCGATGTGGCGGCGATGGCGGCTGACATGGGTCTCGGTATCGAAGAGGCTGCCCGAGAAATGCGTTACCAGTTCCTTGCCTTTGCCGCGGGCAAAGAGAACGCCGATGCGATCGCGACCGGCCACACGCGTGACGACCAGGTGGAGACGGTCCTTCAACACATAATTCGCGGGGCAGGAGTTCGTGGACTCCGCGGCATGCTCCCGCGGAGTCCCGTACCCGGGGCTGAAGCACAGACACTCGTGAGGCCCCTGCTGACACTGGGCCGGGAAGACACGGAAGAAGTCTGTCGACTTGCCGGCGTCGAACCACTGCGCGATCCGTCGAATACCGACCTTCGGCATTCCCGAAACCGGATCCGGCACGAGGTCCTGCCCGCAATCGCAGCAGTGAACCCGGGCATAAGCCGGGCACTACTCGGGATAGCAGGCAGTGCGCGCGAAGCCTTTAGCCTGCTTGAACGCGCGTCGATGGAAGCGCAGCCCCTGGAGCGGACCTCTACCGGGGCTATTTTCAAGGCTGAGACACTCCGGCGGCTGACCGGTGAGGCTCGCGGCCTCGTGATTGAGCGAGAGGCCGGCTTCTTCAAGCTGGCGTTTGAAGTGAACCGGACCCGGCTGGAGAACCTCGACACCGTGCTGCGGTCGGGTACCGGCATGGTGCACTTTGGGGATGTCGTGGTTGAGGTCTCGATGGGCAAAGCACGGATTGGCCCGGGCCGGACCGATACACCCGAGATCGAGGCTCGCCCGCTGCACGTGCCGGGAGTCACGCGCGCCGGTGCCTGGCGCATCGAGGTGGGGACGTCCGGTGGCGATGGTTGGCAGCCGCTCCCGGCTCATGAGGGTCCGCTCATCGCCCGTTCACCCCGGCCGGGAGACCGCCTGCAGTTGCCGCACCGGGCAGTACGCCTGAGCCGGTTGTTCGAGCAGCAACGGATCCCCACCTGGGAACGTGATGTTGTAGCGGTAGTCGCCGCTGGCTCGCGCGTCCTCGCCGTGCTCGGCGTAGAGATCACAACTGGCATGCCCGGTAACGCAAGCCTCTTCGTGCGCGCTACCCCGGCCCACGATGTGCGCTAGCTATGGACAGCGGGTAGCACGTCCTCGATGAGCATTTGGGTCTGGGCCATGATCTCGTCGTCGCTGGTTGCCATGGGCCGAAGGACGAATTTCGAAGCTCCGGCCGTGACAAACTCTGCGCAGCGGCTCGCAATCGCCGATGCATCGCCAACGGCCAGGATCGACTCCGGGTCCGTATCACCGAGCCGGGCGTAGGCAGCAGCGGTGCGGCCGACGATCTCATCGTCCCAGCTACCGAAGCGGTACGGGAATCCGGCGCCGTAGTGGTCATCGTCGATGGTGCGGCCGGTTTCTTGCAAAGCC
>JAGQGZ010000146.1 GCA_020432105.1 Dehalococcoidia bacterium
ACAGGGAAGTCGCGGCGGAGCTTCGCCGCCTGGAGGGAAGCGGGCAGTTAGGCGAAGCTGCCGAAGCCCGCGCTGGCTACTACGAGGCTCGAGCCGCAGGCTGGGACGCTGCCCTCGCCGTCTTCGAAGAATCACCTGGCGACCCGGACTTCGACGCCGGGAACGCGCTCCTTTCGGCCACGACGACGGCGGCCGACGACAAATGGCGTGGCGAACTCGACGGACTCGACCCCTACGTCCGCCTGGCTGCCCTCAAGGGCGCGGAGTGCAGGTGAGCAACGCAAACCGTGGCAGTGCCCGGGCTGGTCGGCTCAGGTGAGCAACGCAAACCGTGGCAATGCCCGGGCTGGTCGGCTCAGGTGAGCAACGCAAACCGTGGCAATGCCCGGGCTGGTCGGCTCGGCGGGAGTGATTAGTAGCCCATGAATCCCGGAAGGCGAAAGTCCGCCGATACCGTGTCGGCGCAATCCCAAAAACGCTCGTCGGATCCGTCACCCACGAACCGTCTCAAGTCGCCCGGTTGCGGGTCGACCGGGGCGTCAAAACCCTTGCCACGGAGACACGTGGCCAGTGCCAAATATGCGGCATGTAGGTCGCCAGGTTCCGGAGCGTTCAGTGCCGACCAGACTTTGTCAATCTCCGAGAGGTGGGTCCGATAGCAGTCACCGCTCAGCGCCTCCACGCGCGCGCCGTCCTCTGGCCCGCCCTTAAGGGCAACCGTGTATTCCAGGCGCTGCGTCGTAGAATTAAGGATCGGGCCGGAGGTTACCCGGAAGCCCTGCGACTCGAGGCAGGCAAGATGGTCCATAACCGCGGACTCGTACTCGTCGAAGCCAATAGTGGTGTCGCTGAAGGCGGCTTCCTGCGGCCCTGACCGTACACCGCTGGCGACGGAACGGGTCAAGTCGTCGGGCGATGGCCGCGAATCCATGTACCCGGTAGCGAGTGCCACGGCACCGGCGAGGGCTGCACCAATGGCCACGACAAATACGGCAACGCGCATTTTCTTGCTCATGTCATGCTCCTATCTGTATGCGGTGGTGCCTTTATAAGAGTCACAGGTTTGGAACAGCACAGTACATATGTTGTGGATACCGTGTGCGATGCTGGAGTAAGAATATGGTTGGCATCCATCTTGGTTATAAAGATCGTAACCAGACCAGGCTGGCACGCCAGCGCAGGAGTACCAATCATTATTCGCGGCGTTATAGTAGTAAGCGTTGAGGTAGCGCTGGCATGGATTGCCACTGGACTCATAGGTCCAAGTTCGGCCGTAGTCCGTGGAGTAGCTCGCCCAGCCTTGCCCGTAGCAATTCCCTGCTCCAAGCGATACATAGTCGTTGTCCGCCCGTGCGAGCTGATAGTAGCCGAGCCAAACGACCGCCGCGAGCAGAAGCGCGATGCCAAGGGACAAGTCCAACCTTGTCGTTCCGACTATTCGATAGACCCGATGCATCTCTGTTATCCCTCATCGCGGGATTTGCGCCAAGGCTAGCAACTCGGGGGGGGGCCGTCCAGTCCGGGACGAACAGTCCACCCGGGTTTTACCCCACCCCGGCCGGCTCCTTGAAGAATGCTTCCTTGACCGCCGCCGGGATCTCCATGTCGTTGACATGGGCTCGCTGGAGCATCTCCCAGTAGTAGCGATAGGTTGCCCGGTCGTGGAGCGAACCTTCGTGCTGGATGGGGCCCCAGTCCGCTTCATAGGCTTTCAGGAGGATAGCCTCGGCTTCTTCCAGATCCTCAGCTTTGGGGGCCATAGCCCGGACGATGGGCTCAATCTGGGCGGGATAGATCGACCACTGGCGGAGGAACCCGAACTCCTCACGAGCGCGGCGGGCGTCGTTGTGGATGAAGTCGGTGTCCTTGAGTTCGAGGGTGACGTTGTGGGCGGGGACGATGCCGTTGGCAAGTGCTGCGGCCACAGTCTCGGCCTTGGCCCGGTGGAGGATCGCGTGGTCGAACTGGTGCGGTGAACGCATCACGTGGGACCCGAGGGCGCCATGGTGGGCACTGACGAAGTCCATGAGTCCGAAGTCGAGGACCTGGACGTTGGGAAGCTCGGCAATCTCCCACACTTCGTGGAGGGCGCCGTGCGTCTCGATCAGTGCGTGGATGGGGATCTCCCGCTTGATGCCGGCCTTTGCCGTCGCCTGGCGCACGTAGTCGATCATCTCGGCGAGGTTCACGGCCTTCACGGTCTTGGGGATGGTGATGTAGGCCATCCGTTCGCCGGCGCCGGGGACGATGATGTCGATGTCCTGTTTCCAGTGCTCGTTGGTGTAGTCGTGGATGCGGATGCCGGACTGGTTGAGGGTGTTGCCTTCGCTCTGTTGCATGCGGACAACCATCTCGGCGTGCTCACGCTCGGCACCGGTCGGCGCACCGTCCTCCATGTCCATCGTGATATCGAAGACGCCCTTCATCTGTTGCTGCAGCTCAAGCGCCTTGGCGATGCGCACTTCGGTGCCGGCAAAGTGTTCGCAGGTGGGAATGATGGGGAATGGTTTTTCGCCTTCGAAGAGGGCCTCGTTGGGATGTCGCGGCATGCGTACAGCTCCTTGCAAATATCGAGAAGTAGCGGGTGCCAGACAGTATATGGGGGCAGGGCATTGGGCGTGGCAGGGGGAATTGAACGCGGCAAGCTTTACGCTGGCCCCTCGCACTTCCAACGGAACTGTCATAAAGTGGATTGAGGTTTACTGCGAGCTAGGTGTCTCCTGACTGGAGCCGGAACATTCCAATCTCCCGAAAAGTGCCCCGATCGACACGCAAGGCCTAGAAAATTCCCTCAGGGAGGTCGACGAGTGGCACTCGAAGACAAAACTATCGATTGCGTCGAATGTGGCGCCTCGTTCGTGTTTACCGCGGGCGAGCAAGAATTCCATCAGAGCAGGGGCTTCTCCGATCCCCGGCGCTGCCCCAGCTGCCGCCAGGCACGCAAGGCAGCAACCGGCGGCGGTGGCGGCGGCTATGGTGGCGGTGGCGGAGGGGGCGGTTATGGCGCCCCGCGCGAGATGTTCTCCGCAACTTGCGCCACCTGCGGCAACGAAGCCCGCGTACCGTTCCAACCCCGTGGCGACAAGCCCGTCTACTGTAATAACTGCTACACGCCCCCGGCACGTTCCGGTGGCGGTGGTGGTGGCCGCGGTCGCGACCGCGGTAACGACCGCTGGTAGCACCAACCGCATACTGACGGAGGGCCGCCCGCTGGGCGGCTCTCGTCTTTCAGGCAGATCGGAGTGACCGAGAATGGAACCAACCGAAGGGCTCGAGTTCGGCGACTCCGACGCACCGTTCGTCGTCTACGACGACCGCGTGGAGGCTCGCGCCAAGAAGCGCAGTCAATCCATAGCCTTTGCCGAGATTGCTGAGGTCCAGGTGACCAAGCGACCACGGCGTCTTGTCATCGTCACGCACGAAGGCAAGCATCTACAGTTCAACATCGGCCGCGATTCCGAGGCCGCCCGCAGCACGATCGTTCGCAGGATGTCGAGCGGGATCTAGCTTCCCAGCAAAAGGGTGAACACCCGGCGGCGTGCCGAGGCCGGGAACGTTACGGTGAGCCGGTCGCCGGGTCGTAGCGTGGTTTCGCCGTGCGGCACGAGGACCGTGTTTCCGCGGTGGATCGTGAGCACCCGGGCGCCGGCGGGGAATCTCGCCTCGGCCATTGTGCGGCCGGCCACCGGCGAATCCTCGGGCAGACGCACCTCCATGGTGTTCACGTCCTCGGTCACCGGTGTAAGCGGGCGCACCTGCGACTGGACAGCGCGACGGTAGCTTCGCATGAGGGCCCGGGTATCGATGGCGCCCATAACCGGGCCGCCTTCGCCGTCTACCACCGGAAGCCAGCGACGCTCATGGGCAGCAAGCGCGTCCAGTGCCTCATCGAGGGGCATTTCGGCAGTGACAATAGCCGGGACCGGCTCAACGACTTCGGACACCGGGCTCGATGGCTCGGCGGCGCGGAGCCTGTCTGCGATCACGTCGCCGACCATGTTGCCGCTGTCATCGACCACCACGCCGTACGAGATCCGGCTGGCCTGGAGCGCCTGGAGAGCTTCGGCAACCGTCGCCCTGAGACCAATGGACGGCACGGGGACGACAGCTCGAGAGGCGGGCAGTGCCGAGAGCAGGGGGAAAGCGAAGCGGTCGCGGTGCGCGGGAGAGTCGGCGCGCGAATCGACCTGGCTCTTATAGATGGTGGTGTCGCCGACCAGCAGTGTAGCGACGGCAACGGCGACCATCGCCGGGGCAAGTAACGACAGGTTGCCCGTCATTTCACCGACCATGAGGAGCATTGCCAGGGGTGCATGAGCGACACTGCCGAACATTGCGACCATCGCGATGATGACCACTGGCCCCGGTTCGTTGGGGAAGCCCGGCATGGTGTGAAACAACCGCCAGGCGACTGCCCCGGTCATCCCGCCGATGACCATGCCGGGACCGAAAATACCACCGGAACCGCCAGATCCGACGGTGAGCGATGTGGTGAGGATCCTGAGGAAGGGCAATGCGATGAGGAGAACCAGGGAGAAGTTCCTGACGCCGTCCTCGGTGAACATCTGCTGGATATAGCCGTAGCCGACGTGGATGGATTCGGGGGCGGCCATACCGATACAGCCGACCAGGAAACCGCCGATCGCCGGCTTCAGCATCTTCGGGATCCTGATGCGCTCGAAGGTGGCGACCGAGCCGTAGAAGGTTCGGGTGTAGAGGATGCCCATGAGTCCGCAGACGACGCCGAGGCCGGCGTACCAGGGGAGCTCGGCCGCGCTTTCGAAACGGAACTGCGTGCCGCCGGAGAAGATGGGAACGTAGTCGCTGTAGCCACCGAAAATGGCGAAGGCCACGATCGAGGAGATCAGGCCCATGAGGATGACGTCGGCTTCGAAGTCGTGCTTGTACAGGACTTCGGCGCCCATCATGGCGCCGCCAAGGGGCGCGCGGAAAATGGCGCCGATACCGGCGCCAATGCCTGCGGCAAGGGCCTTGCGGCGCTCGACGGCACCGAGGTTGAGCCGATCGGCGATGAACGAACCGAAGCCGCCACCGATCTGGGCCGTTGGCCCTTCGCGGCCGGCGGCGCCACCGGAACCAATGGTGATGGCCGAGGCGACGAGCTTTACGGGGATGACCCGGACACGGGAACGCCCGCTGTGCTGGTGAAACGCCTCGATAGCGGCATCGGTGCCGTGGCCCTCCGCCTCGGGCGCAAGGGTGAAGACCAGGATGCCTGCGACAAGCCCACCCCCACCGAGAAGGAACGGGAGAAGCCAGAGCCTGTCGGGCCCGAAGGTTTCAGCACTGCCTTCGCCAAGGGGTGAGGGCGGCTTGTAGCCGGCGATTTCTTCGAGCAACAGGTGGGTGACCAGCTCGATGGCTTCGAAAAAGAGGATGGCGCCTACGCCGGCGACAACGCCGATGAGAACGCCCAGCCAAACGGCACGGACCAACGCATCCGTACTGAGGCGACCGAGGCGGCCTGTAGTCCGCCGGCGAAGAGAGGCAAGGGTCACGCTTGCTCCGATGCTACACTCCGGGATGGCAGGCACCAGCCCCGGCGGGTAATCTGCCGCACGGGAGTAGCCGGTAGCCAGCTACTTTCGCGGGTGACAGTGGTTTTGCAAGCGGGCACTATTGTCCCCAATAGCTGTATAATCGGAGTGTGCAAAGACCATGCCGATAGCAGACCGAATGCTCGTCCTTCTCATCGAAGATGACATCGCGGTACAGCGCGTTACCACGAGAATCCTGGAATCATTCGGGTACGAAGTGGCCTCGGCTGAAGATATCGCAGGGGCGGTTGACCTGGTGAATTCGCGGGGCACAGAAACGGCGTGCGTGCTTGTCGACTACTCCCTGCGAGCGGGGACCGGGGTCGACGCGATCAAGAGGATGCGGGAGCTGGATGAGGAAGTGCCGGTAATCATGTTGTCGGGCTACCCCCAGGTGGAGATTGAATCGAATGCCGGGGATGCGATGTGGACCGGTTTCCTGCAGAAGCCCTATACGGCGGGGGACCTCCGGGCGATCATCGAACAATACCGGCGCGCCTGAAGCGGCTTCTGCTACGCTAATAGGAGCATTCGGCGCCCGGTGGCGCCACAGGAGAACCGTTCTTGGCTTTTGCCGACAAGCAGATCACATGCCGCGATTGTGGCAACAACTTTACCTTTACCGGTGGCGAGCAGGAGTTCTACGCGAGCAAAGGCTTGCTGAACGAGCCCACTCGCTGCCCATCCTGCCGCTCGGCGCGTCGCCAGAGTCAGAACTCGATGGAAGCGGCCGACGGCTACGTCCGCTACGGCAATTTCGCCAGCTTCGGCGGGAAGACGCCCCGCCAGATGCACCCGGCAACGTGCGCCGAGTGCGGGCAGATGACCGAGGTGCCGTTCGTGCCTCGCGGCGAGCGTCCCGTGTATTGCAGCAACTGCTACAACAAGATCAAGCCCCCGGCGCCCCGCGGCGAAGGTGAGAACGATCGGGAGCGCGAACGTGCGGGGGCGCCTCGCCCTCGGCTATGAGCGGTGTCCGGCTCATCCAGGTGGCCCGCATCTACGGGCTGTCGCGCGATGAGATCACGGACGAGAAGGCCCGCGCGGCCATCGACGACAATCCACACCAGCTGGCGGAGGCACTCTTCGCGGAAGCTGCCGCCAGCGACGACGTTATCAGCGAAACGACGGCCCTCGACTATCTCGAGGGCCGTTTTGCATTCCTCGGCGACCTGGTGAATGAGCAGGCCAGGGCGGAGACGGAGCAGCGATTCCGGGTGCGGCTGCAGGAGTGGCTGGCACCGCCCGCGCCTTCGGGGTGACATCGCAGTTCCAGCTACGGCCCGCACCGGGGTAGATTGCCGGGACTATGACGCAGGTTCTTCTCTTCCACCACGCCCAGGGCCTTACGGACGGTGTCCGGGCATTCGCCGGGCGATTGCGCGAAGCCGGGCACGAAGTGACTGCTCCCGACCTGTACCAGGGCAGGACGTTCGCGACCGTTGCGGAGGGTGTCTCCCATGCGGAGGAGATCGGCTTCGACAGGCTCATCGCGGCGGGTGTGGCGGAGGCGGCGGGGCTGACCGGGGAGACCGTGTATATAGGTATGTCGCTGGGGGTGATGCCGGCGCAGAAGCTGGCGCAGACGAGGCCGGGTGCGCTGGGGCTACTGGCCCTGCATTCGGCGGTCCCCATCAAAGAGTTCGGCGAGAAGTGGCCAGCAGGCGTTGACGTACAGATCCACCTGAACGAAGGCGACGAGTTCGACGACCGGGACGTGGCCAGGGAGTTCGTCGAGCAAGTGGGGCAGGGTGCTACTGCCGAGCTGTTCATCTACCCCGGGGCGACCCATCTATTCAGCGACAGCGGCCTGAGTGACTATGAGCAGGCA
>JAGQGZ010000147.1 GCA_020432105.1 Dehalococcoidia bacterium
GTGCAACCGGGAGCCGTGGCCGAGCCGCTGGAAGGTGCTTCGCGGCCAGGCCACTTCGTTGGCGTGACAACCGTGGTTGCAAAGCTCTTCAACGGTGTGCAGCCGCACCGGGCCTACTTCGGGAAAAAGGACGCTCAGCAGCTACGCGTCATCCGAGCGATGGTGCGGGACCTGGACATGGCGGTGGAGATCATCGGCTGCCCGATAGTGCGGGAGCCGGATGGACTGGCTATGAGCAGCAGGAACGTCTACCTGACACCGGAGGAGCGGAAGGCGGCGCCGGTAGTCTACCGGGCACTGACTGCAGCCCGGGATGCGTATCTCACCGGCGAGCACGAATCAGAGCGGTTGCGTGAGTTGTTTCGAAGAGCGATCGCCGGCGAGCCGCTGGCAGAGCTCGACTATGTGAGCATTGCGGACGACGTGACGCTGGCTGAAGTGAACGTGAAGATCGAGAGGCGGGCCGTCCTTTCGACCGCGGTGCGGTTTGGACGGACCCGCCTCATCGATAACGTGGAGCTGGGGATCTAGCTGCGGCTCTCCTCGAACCGGGCGAGATGGCGAACGTCCTCGTCGAACATCTCCTGGAGCTCGTCTTCGTAGAAGAAGCGCTCGGCCCCAAACGCCGGGCGCAATTCGTCGATCCAGGTAGCGCCGCGGTCGAGCCGAGCGAAGAAGGGACGCATCACCCAGTCGGGATTCCGACCCTGGATGAACGAGAGTGCGAGGAGCTTGCGGCCGTCGACCTCGGTTTCGCCGAGTACCTGGATCTTGCCCGGGTCGGTCGACATGGATGGCCCGCGCACGGTGCGGCAGATTCCACTGACCTGGGTGTAGGCACCCCGGAAGATCTCGGTGGCACGGACGAGCGGGACGCTGAAGTAGTTCTGAGCGCCGGTGTCACGGGCAAGGAACATGTAGTAGGGGATCAGGCCGAGCCCCACCTGGAGCTTCCACATCTGGGCCCAGGTGTCCGCGTCGTCGTTGATATTGCGCATGAGTGGCGACTGGGTGCGGATCTGGGCGCCGGTCTCGAGGATTCGCGCGATGGCCTGCTCAACGGCCGGTGTGCTGAGTTCGCGGGGGTGGTTGAGGTGAGCCATGAGGGCGAGGTGGATGCCAGCCTCCTTTACCTCACGGAAGAGGGCCAGAAGGTCATCAGCATCCTTGTCGCGAGTGAATCGGTAGGGCCAGTAGCTCAGCGCCTTGGAACCAATGCGAATGGTGCGCAGATGGGGAATCTTCGCTTCGAGGACGGGTTCGATATAGGTGCGGAGGTTACGGGCACTCATGACCAACGGGTCGCCGCCAGTGATGAGGAGGTCGGTGACTTCTTCGTGTTCCTGGAGGTAGGCGACGAGAAGTTCGGTCTCGCGCATGGCGAACTTCATCTCATCATCGCCGACGAACTGGGGCCAGCGGAAACAGAAGGTGCAGTAGGCGTGGCAGGTCTGACCGTTGCTCGGGAAGAAGAGCACGGTCTCGCGGTACTTGTGCTGCATGCCGGTGAGCTTGTGCCCATAAATCTCGGGAACGTTGTGCTCCATCTGGCCGGCGGGATGGGGGTTGAGTGCCCGGCGAACAGTCTCAACAGCGGCATCCAGGGTTTCCTGGTTGCCTGAGTCCAGAGCCTGCTTGACCAGCGCATAGTGCCCTGGCTCGAGCATGTCGGGCTGCGGGAAGTTGAGTACGAATATGGGATCGTGCGGTACGTCATCCCAGTTGATCAGTTCGTTGACCACGTAGGAGTTGGTCTTGAAGGGCAGCACCTGTCCAACGACGCGTATGCCCTCAACGATGTGAGCGGGGATGCGGTCGAGCTGAGGCAGCGACTCCAGGTTGTGGAGCGTGAAAGCCCTGTACCGGTCCGGTGGCATGTGGGCGGTGGTGAGAGGACGTTCGATCGTTGTCACGTACAGGCTCCTTTCGGTGGTGACTAGCCTTCGCCACCGATATCACGGTTGGCCCACTCGAACGCGAGGCCGGTGGAAGTGAACCGGTGCCTGTCGAGCCGCTGGCCAAGGAGGCCGATCTCGGACGAGTCAAGGTCCTGGCCTTCCTGGCGCGAGGCGCGGGCGATGAGGTTGTCGAAATCACGGCGCAGCTCATCGTGTTCGCTGCGGAGGCGGCAGATGTGGGCGTTGAGCCTCGGCTTCTGGTCGACAAGATGGAGGAGCGGTCCCCCTTCGGACGTACAGACGGCCGAATGGTTCAGGAAAGCCTTGCGAGCCACAAGCAATTCGCTGAGGCAGCGCCAGCGGCGAAGGCTGGAGGGAGAGTCATCGAGGATGGCCTTTGCCGATTCGACGGAGCGGACCGCTGCCTCGAGGGAAGCGCTGGCGGTACGAGCGGCCGCCTGGTTGAGGACGACAGACTCGGTTTGTAGTGCTGACATAGGTGGTTCCTCCTTTGCAGGGTTCGGGTACAGGAATCCGTGGCTGTCCGGCGACGAACACAGCGCCGCCGGGACGGTACCCGGAAATTTGCGGATTTGGCGGACTTAGCCGAGAGCGCGAACGCGGAGTTCGGCGCGGTGGGGCCCGGTTGGGCGGGTACGATTCATCTGGAGAGCCTCCTTCGAGACAGGAGCACCGGAGTGCTCGGCGAAAGAGGGGTCACAGCAGCTGACTCTGTCTGCGTGTTTACCCCGAAAGCCTGCGAGGTTAGCTGTCGGGTTCGGCGTCGGAAGTCGCCTATGCGCCGGTTGGCGCAATACACCCCAAAAGTTGGTTCCCCCGCTCCCCACGTATGCGTGGGGATTCGGCTCTTATGGGTATAGCACAGAAGTTCGATCGTCGACAACAGGGGTAACACGGATTTAACCGTGCGGTCACAGCGTCGAACGTCGGTGCTGTCGCACGGAGCTGATGCGCAACAACTCAATACATTCACCCGCAACGGCCGGTCTGGCGACGGATCCTTCCTGACAGGGGGCGTCAGGAGGCGGCGCGTGAGGCACTGAGACCGCTGCTACACTGGCTCCATGTCGATTCTCGCCACCGAACGGAAGCCAGGTCAGTTCAAGCTGGTCTCAGATTTTCAGCCGACGGGCGACCAGCCACAGGCGATTGAGAAGCTGACCGAGGGCGTGGATCGGGGCGACCGATACCAGACATTGCTGGGCGTAACCGGGTCGGGCAAGACGTTCACGATGGCGAACGTGATTGCGAGGACGCAACGGCCAACGCTTGTGCTGGCGCACAACAAGACCCTGGCAGCGCAGCTGTGTTCGGAGCTTAAGGAGTTCTTTCCCGAGAACGCGATCGAATACTTCGTCAGCTATTACGACTACTACCAGCCAGAGGCGTACATCCCGCGGTCGGACACCTACATCGCCAAGGATGCGGACATCAACGACGAGATCGACAAGCTACGGCACGCTGCCACGCGATCGCTGTTCACGCGGCGGGACGTGGTGATCGTGGCGAGCGTGAGTTGTATCTACGGTCTCGGCGAGCCGGGCCAGTATGCCGAATTCGTGCTGCATTTCGAGCGGGGCCAGAAGTTCTCGCGAAATGAGGCGATTCGGCGGATGGTCGGTATGCAGTACGAGCGGAACGATATGAACGTTGTCCGCGGGAAGTTCCGGCTCCGCGGGGATTCGCTCACGATCCTGCCGAGTTATGACGAGTTAGCCGTCCGGATCGACTTCTTCGGCGATGAGGTTGAACGCATCGTCGAGCTAGACCCGCTGACCGGCGAGATCGTGGCGGAGAAGGAATCGACGGACATTTACCCGGCCAAGCACTTTGTGACGACCGAAGACCGGGTAGTCCAGGCGATTGAAAACATCGAGAAGGAACTGGCCGAGCACCTGGAGTACCTGAAGGGACAGGGGAAGATCCTGGAGGCAGCGCGCCTCGAAGAGCGGACGCACTACGACATCGAGTCGATGCGGGAGACCGGCTACTGCCCGGGTGTTGAGAACTATTCCCGGCACTTGCAGGCACGAGAACCGGGCTCCACGCCGTGGTGTCTGCTGGACTACTTCCCGGACGACTGGTTGCTGTTCGTCGACGAATCTCACATGACGTTGCCCCAGGTACAGGGGCAGTTCTTCGGTGACCGCTCGCGGAAAGACACGCTGGTGGAGTTCGGGTTTCGCCTGCCGAGCGCGGTCGATAACCGGCCGCTGACCTTCGAAGAGTTCGACCAACACATCAACCAGGTGGTGTTCGTGAGCGCGACGCCGGCGGCCTATGAGATTGAGCGTTCGACGCAGGTGGTGGAGCAGGTCATCCGGCCGACAGGCGTGCTGGACCCTGAGGTGGAGATCCGGCCGACGCAGAACCAGGTGGACGACCTGATGGAGGAGGTTCGGCTGACTATCGACAAGGGGCAGCGGGTACTGGTGACGACGCTGACGAAGAAGATGGCGGAGGACCTGGCGGACTACCTGACGGAGATGGGGATCAAGACGCACTATCTCCACAGCGAAGTGGAGACGCTCGACCGGGTGGAGATCCTTCGCGACCTGCGGCTGGGAATCTACGACGTGGTGGTGGGCATCAACCTGCTCAGGGAGGGCATCGACCTGCCGGAGGTGTCGCTTGTCTGCATCCTGGATGCGGACAAGGAGGGCTACCTGCGAAGCAACAGGTCGCTGGTGCAGACGATTGGCCGGGCAGCACGCCACCTGGAGGGGCGGGTGATCATGTATGCGGACCAGGTGACGCAAAGCATGCAAAACGCGATCGACGAGACGTACCGGCGCCGCGAAATCCAGCGGCAGTACAACGAAGACCACGGGATTGAGGCGAAGGGGATCTTCAAGGCGATCCGGGACATCACCGATCATGTCCGTATCGCGGCGGAGGAGAAGACCGAGTACGACGCCGGCCCGGAGATGCCGAAGGATGAGATGCTGCGGCTGGTGAAGGAACTTGAGAGCCAGATGAAGGCGGCATCGAAGGCGCTGGAGTTTGAGAAGGCGGCGGCGCTTCGCGACCAGGTAGTGGATCTGCGCCGTCGGATGGTGGGTAGCGACGAAGAAGAGCTCTCGCAGTTTGCAGCGGTGGCGGGCCGGCCGGGTCCCATTCGTTACGGGCGGAGCCAGGCGGGTGGCAGGAACAGGCGGCGCAAGTACCAGAAGTAGTGTGGCTACGATGGTATCTACTGATGCAGATGACTTCGACTCGGACGAGGCGAACACTGGCCATATCCGGGAGCGACACGGCGTTGAACCGTGGGAAGCCGAGGAGGCCGTTTGCTCAACCGATCCGTATCGGTTGCTGCTCGCCAGGTTGGCGGGGAGCCGAGATTCGCAGTTGTCGGAAGCACCCAAAGCGGCCGGCTCCTCCGAATCATCCTCACCCGTCGTGGTCATCGGCTACGCGTGGTGACAGCACACGACGTCGGGCGCCGTGGCAGGCGCCGGTGTAGAGAGAATAGAGCGGAGTAACCAGTGAAAAAGGCAAACACCATCCACTCTCTGGACGAGATACCGAAGTTTGATTCGGAGGCGGAGGAAGCAGCCTTTTGGGATACGCACGAATTCAGCGACGAGCTCTGGGATTCGCTGCCATCTGCTGAGGATGCGCTACCGCCGCCACGGCCGCGGACGAAGCCTGTCGCCGTGCGGTTCGATGAGCAGACGCTCTCAAGGCTCAAAGTGCTGGCGGAAGCGCGGCATAAGGGCTACCAGACGCTGCTCAAGGAGTTCGTAATGGAGCGGCTGTACGAGGAGGAGAAGCGCGAGGGGCTAATCGGCCAGTAATGGGGACCCCGGACGACGCGTCGGCGCCAGGTGGTGCCGACTAATGCCAACCCCGGATGGTTAAGGCGCCGCGATGTCGAAACGGACGCCGCCGGTGTTCCCGGAGGCTACCGTGTAGCCGGTGGCGAATACCGATCCATTCACGGCTATCGAGATGGCTGCAGCAGGATTGTTGGCACAGGTTGGGCCACCGGCAGCGAAAATCACCTTGTAGCCACCGGCCTCGCTGGTCGGCACAGAGGGCCCCGAAGCACCATCGAAGAGGACGGTAACGAGCGTACCGGCGGGGGCGTCTGCGCCGGCGATAGTGAGACGTCCGAAGATGGCTGCAGGCGGGTTGAGGCCGCTCACGGTGTCGCAGTAGTCACCGGCAGCGGTGACGCCGGGCGTGGGAGTAGCTGCGGGTGCCGAGCCACCACCACCCCCTCCTGTGAGGTTCTGGTTTGCTGGTGTCGACGTTGGGGTGGGGGTGGGTGATGGAGTTGGGGTGCGCGTAGGAGTACGGGTGGGTGTGGGAGTCCTGGTGGGGGTCCGCGTGGCTGTGGCAGTGGCGGTTGAGGTTGGGTCGACGTTTGCCCGGGTGGGGCCATCGTCGCCGCCGCTGAAGAAGAGCATCCAGATACCAAGCCCGGCGAACAACAGGCCAACAATTCCGAGGCCCGCGAACCCGTAGGCCTGACGGCGAGGGTCGGCAAACACGGTGGAGAACCAGGTCAGCAGGGGCTGAAGGAATTGCACTGCGCTCAAGCGTATGGGATCGCGCGAAAGGGTCGAGTGAAGGCGGTCGCCAGCTATACGACCACGATCCCGGACATATCGACATCGGCAAGGGGATAGCGAAGGTCGAGCGACTCAAGGCGGGCGATGATTGCGCGGAGGACGACGAGATCGCGGTACCACTTGTGATCGGCTGGGACGATATGCCAGGGGGCAGCCTTCGTGTTGCAGTAGGTGAGCATATCGGCATAGGCGGCCTGGTAATCCTCCCAGCTGTTGCGGTCTTCGAGATCGCTCGGCTGGAACTTCCAGTGCTTTTCCGGGTTGTCGATACGCTCCTGCAGGCGCTCCCGTTGTTCTTCGCGGGAGATGTGGAGGAAGAACTTCATGACAATGATGTTTTCGCGCACGAGCATATCTTCGAAACGGTTGAGCTGGTCGTAGCGGGGACGCCAGGTGGATTCGGGAACAATGTTGTGGACCCGCTCCACCAGCACCGATTCGTAGTGAGACCGGTTGAAGATGGCAACCTTCCCACGGGCAGGAGCATTGTTGTGATAACGCCAGAGGAAATCGTGCGAAGCTTCCTCGGCCGAGGGCACGCCAAAGTTGGTGACGGAACAGCCGACAGGACCGACCTGCTCGAAGACGCTGTTGGCGGTGCTGTCCTTGCCACTGGTATCTGTCCCCTGGAGGACGACGAGGACGCCATAGCGACGGTCGGCGTAGAGGACATCCTGGAGTTTGCCGAGGCGGACCCGGGCCTGGCGGCGCTCCTCGCGGCCCGCCCTCCTCTTCATCTCGGCGGTGTAACCGGGGTCGTAACCGGCAAGGTCAACCTTCGAGAGCGGTGGGGGTGTGATGCGCTGGCTCATGGTGTACCGATGGAAGCGGAGGCGTAGGCTCCGATTGTACCTGTGATTCGAAGGGGAACGAG
>JAGQGZ010000148.1 GCA_020432105.1 Dehalococcoidia bacterium
CGCGTTCCAGAACCATGTCGTCAAACGCACCGGTTCCACGGCCATCAGCGCCGATGCCATCCACTACCGCATGGACATCCTGCTCAACGTCAGCGTCATCGCGGCGCTGATCGCCGCGGGCGAGTTCGGCCTGTGGTGGTTCGACGGCGTCGTCGCTCTGGCGATCTCGGGCTACATCGCCTACAGCTCGTGGAAGGTCGGCCTGCGCTCGTACAACCTGCTGATGGACCACGAGTTTCCCGACGACGTGCGCGAGCGCATCAAGACCATCGTGTGGTCGCATCCCGAAACGCGCGGCCTGCACGACCTGCGCACGCGCAGTTCCGGCATCCAGCCGTTCATCCAGTTGCACCTGGTGCTCGATCCCCATCTTTCGCTGGTCCGCGCGCACGAGATTTCCGACGAGGTCGAACTGCTGATCATCAACGAGTTCCCGGGCGCGGAGGTCATCATCCACCAGGACCCTCTGGGCCACGAGGAGCCCCACAGCCCGGTGCAGCCCGCGACCTGACGTGAACGACGCCTGCCAGGACGCCACCATCGCCTTTCTCGCCTCGCCCGCAGCCTTCGGCGGCAAGGGCCCGGTGACGCGCATCGACACCCACTTCTCGGTGATCGCCATGGCCGGCGATCGGGTGCTGAAGCTGAAGCGGGCGATCCGCAACGACCTTGTCGACTACGGCAGCGCGGAGCGCCGCCGCATCTGCTGCCTGGCCGAACTGGAGATCAACCGCCGGACCGCGCCCGCGCTCTACCGCGAGGTCGTGCCGGTATTGCGCGACGCTGCGGGCGGCCTCCGCCTTGGCGATCCGCAATGCGACGGCGACGTCGTCGACTGGGTGCTGGTGATGCAGCGCTTCGACCAGGACGGCCTGTTCTTCAACCTGGCGCAGGCGGGCGCGCTGACGCCGTCGCTGATCGACAGGACGGCCGATGCCATCGCCCGGCTCCACGACGAGGCGGAGGCGACACCCGAACGCGGCGGCCTCGACGACATGAGCTGGATCGTCGAGGGCAACCTGGAGGGTCTCGCCGAGGCTCCCGCCGACGCACTCGATCCCGCGGCCGTCGAGGATCTGGCGCGGGCGAGCCGCTCTGCCCTGGACCGCCACGGCGGGCTGCTCGAGGAGCGGCGGAAGGCAGGCCGCACCCGGCGCTGCCACGGCGACCTTCACCTCGGCAACATCTGCCTCGTCGAGGGCGAACCGACCCTGTTCGACGCGGTGGAGTTCAACGACCGCATCTCCTGCTGCGATCCGCTCTACGACCTCGCCTTCCTGGTCATGGACCTGTGGGTGCGGGGCCATCACGACCATGCCAATCGGGTCCTCAATCGCTATCTGTGGCACACCGCCGACTGGCAGGGCCTGCCCCTGCTGACCCTGTTCCTGTCGTGCCGGGCCGCGATCCGCGCCAAGACCTCGATCTGGGCGGCGGCGGTCCAGGACGATGCCGGCCGGGCACGCGAACTGCGCACCGAGGCCGCGGCCTATCTTGATCTCGCGCGCGCGGCGCTCGAGCGCCCGGCCTGTTCCCTGCTGGCGCTGGGCGGGCTCTCGGGAACCGGAAAGACGACCCTCAGCACCGACCGCGAACGGCTCCTCATTGGAGACGATGAGCACGGCTGGACCCAGCAGGGCATCTTCAACATCGAAGGGGGTTGCTACGCCAAGGTGATCCGCCTCCGTGAAGAAGCTGAGCCCGACATCTTCGAGATGACTCACGAATTTGGAACCATCCTGGAGAATGTCGTCTTCGATGAGGACACCCGCGAACCAGACCTCGACGATGACACCGTCACGGAAAACACGCGGGGAAGCTATCCGCTCACATCACTGGGTAACGTCTGGGACGGTGAAGTTGCGCCACACCCATCCCATGTGATCCTCCTCACGGCCGATGCCTTCGGTGTTATGCCGCCGGTGGCACGGCTGTCCACGGCCCAGGCGCTCTATCACTTCCTCAGTGGCTATACGTCGAAGCTTGCAGGTACCGAGGTGGGATTGACGGAACCTGAGGCAACGTTCAGCTCGTGCTATGGTGCGCCGTTCATGGCTCTCAACCCCACGGTCTATGCCGACCTGCTGGCCGAACGGCTGGATGCGACCGGCGCTGAGGTGTGGCTCATCAACACCGGCTGGGTCGGTGGCGGGTATGGCATCGGCGAACGTATCGCGATCAAGGAGACGCGCAAGATGGTGCGGGCTGTGCTCAACGGCACACTCGATGGTGTGGAAATGCGCCACGACCCCGTATTTGGCTTTGACGTGCCAACCTCCTGCCCGGGTGTCGACAGCCACCTGCTCAATCCACGCGAGATGTGGCCGGACAAGGCCGCCTACGACGAGGTCTACACGAACCTCGCGGATAAGTTCAGCAAGAACTTCGAACAGTTCCGGCCGCTTGTCACACAGGCCGTGACCGAAGCTGGGCCGTAGTCCCACGTCGACCTAGCGGAGTGACCTACGTAGAATCGATGGCACCGAGACCATGATCCAGGGGGGCGTGTGACAGTTCAGTATCTTCGCGACCAACGCCATGCAGGCGTCGTGCAGAAAGTGCTTGAGCACAAGTTCCCGTTTCCAAACGAGGAGAACCCGGGGCTGGAGACGATCAACAACGTTGCCGCGAAGGCAATGGCTGTGGGCACCCACAACGGCAACGATCTCTTCCCCGACCTTGTTATCGTTCGCCGGCCGGGCCAATGGCTTGAGCTGATGGCCGAGATCGAAATGGACGACACCGTCACGGATGAGTCGGCACTCGATCACTGGAAGCCAATGTCAGAAGTCGGTGATCTCCTGATCTATGTCCCAACGGGGATGGTTCCCCAGGCGAAGGAGTTGTGCAAGCGCCACGGGATAAAGCCCATGGGCATCCGTACCTGGCGGTTCGTACCCGTCTGGGGCCTGCAGGTGGCCGAGGCATGAGCCTTCCTGCAGAGTTCCCGGCGCTACGCGGACAATTGCCCGGCGAGGGCCCGCACAACATCTACTTCGACGTCGACCACACCCTTGTCTACGTTGACCAACACTCGAATGTCCTCCGCCCCGGCGCCCGCCAGGCCATGCAGCGACTCAAAGCGTCCGGTCACTCGGTCTACGTTTGGTCCGCCGGTGGCAAGGAGTACGTAGAGCGGATGGTTGTCCTCCACGAACTGGTGGAATGGGTGGACGGCTGCTTCGATAAGAGCCCTAAGGTTGACCCGTCTCCCGACTGGATCATCGACGACGACTGGTACCTCGTGGAGAAGTACAGCGGCTACCTGGTCAGCCAGTACAAGACCGTCGACGAGATGGACAGCGAGTTCGAAGCCATCATCGAGGCGCTGATGGGGTTGGGGCACGTGTAAGCAGCCGGGGGAGACTATACTACCGGCCGATGAAGCCCCACCTCACGCACCTGTTCATGGAGGTCGGTACGCTGGTTGAAGCGAGGCGCTTCTACGTCGACCTACTTGGTCTCGAACTGCTCGAAGACCGCGGCGTGTACATTGCGGTCGGTGGCAACGGTGGCTTTTTCCTTGGCATCGAAGAGACCCCAACGCCCGAAATTGCCGGACCCGAGATCACCCTCCGCGTCGACGATGTCGACAAGGCAACAACACGCCTTCGTGAGGCTGGCGTCCCCATTCTCGAGGAGCCGGCCGACATGCCCTGGGGCGCACGCCATACGTGGATTGCCGACCCCGATGGCAGGCGGATGTCGATCTACAGCACCGGCCCGTGATTACCGTACGTTCGGGCCGTTTGCCGGAAGCGAAACCGCATGGCAAGACCCCAATCATTGGCGAAGCGCAGCCAATCAAGATTCCCCTGTGCTCTGAACGGACATCGGAACACATAGCCGCGGCGACGAACGGGTCACGGCCATGATCCGGGTTGCCGAACCGACCGGAACGGTTGGCCCCATTTCTCTGGATGCCTGGCGATTGGTCTCGATGGCTGGCGGGATACCCGCAAAAGAAGGTCCGAACCCGGCGGTCCTTCGCAGGTTCTGGATCTAGTCCGGCATGGCTCGCATCCTGTTCATCGAGCCCTACTACGGTGGCAGTCATCGCGCCTTTGCTGATGGACTCCGCGAGCATTCCTCCCATGCGATCGAACTCCTTACCCTGCCCGAAGGCGAGTGGCGAAGCAGAATGCGCCGGGGCGCCATTGAATTGGCCCGCTTGAGCGACGCACTCCCGGGCAACTTCGATGCAATCATCGCCACGGACATGCTGGACCTCGGTCAGTTCCTCGGCCTCACGCGGCCGCGTTTCGCCAACGTCCCGGTGATGTACTACCTCCACGAAAATCAGTTCACCTACCCGCGCCTGAAGGGGACCAAGCTCAACTCCTGGTTCGGCCAGGTCAACTACATGTCTTCACTGGTGGCCGACGTTGTGGCGTTCAATTCCAGCTTCCATCGCAGTGATTTCCTCGGCGCCCTCCGTAGCCTCTCGGGCCAGCCGACGAATTGGCTGGATGTGGCCACCCTCGAATCGATCGCCAGGAAAGCGATTGTTGTCCCGATCGGGCTCGATCTGCAGCGGTTCGACCAACATCAAACCCCACTTGCCTCGCCACCGGTAATCCTCTGGAACCATCGCTGGGAGTTCGACAAAGCCCCCGCCATGTTCGCCCGGGTAGTAACGGTGCTTGCGAACAAGGGGGTGCCATTCGACCTGGCCCTGGCCGGGGAGCCCGGACCCAATCCTCACCCGTCCCTCCTCGCCCTCCGGGAAGATCTCGATGACCGCCTGGTCCAATTCGGCCGCGTCGAAGACGCCGCGGACTACGCACGGCTCCTCTGGCGATCGAAGGTAGCGGTCAGCACATCGAGGCACGAGTTCTTCGGGATTTCCACTGTGGAAGCGATGTATGCGGGGTGCTTCCCAATCGCGCCGCGGGCCCTGAACTACCCGGACCTCGTACCCGCGAACCGCCACCGCGAATGTCTCTACACCGACGAACCCGGGCTCCTCCGCCTCCTCGAGCAGGCGGTCACAAGCGAGCTCGAATGCCCGGAGCTCCGTGCCAGCGCTGCCCGTTGGGACTGGTCGAGGGTCGGACCGGAGTGGGACGCAGCCATTGCCGGTCTCATCAATAGCTGACTTTTGCAACAATAATGTTTCGAAAGGTTGAGAAGGCGCAGGGGAACCCTTAGGATCGAGTATGTGGAAAGCTCAAGAGATCGCATCCTCGCCCTGATCCTCGAACGTCGCGAAGCTCGCGTCGAGGAGCTGGCGACGGAGTTGAAGATCACCACGGCGGCCGTTCGGCGGCACCTGGATCATCTCCGGGCCGATGGCCTCATCGACGTGAAGCCGACGAAACAATCGACCGGGCGGCCGTATCACAGCTATCGCCCGACATCGAAAGCCGCTGGTGCACTTCCGACTGCCTATGCTGACCTGCTGAAACGGATGCTGGCCAGCCTTGGCGAACGTACCGAAGTCGTCGACGCCATTATGGAAAGCATCGCCGAAGCCCTGGCTGCTCGCCATCGCGAAGATGTGGGCGATGACGCCGAACCCGAGCTTCGCGTCGAACTGGTAACCGACGTTATGCGCTCCGAGGGCATCCTCGAGAGCTGGCACACCGAAGACGATGGCTTCCACATGACCAATGGTGTCTGCCCCTACCTGGAGGCGGCCGAATTCTCCAAGCTGCCGTGCGAATCGGACCGCAAAGCAATCGAATTGCTGATGGGTCTCGAAGTCGAACAGCTCCATCGCATCGTCGATGGTTCACCTACATGCGAATACCTGGTGCGGGCTTTGCCGGGCCAGTCAGAACTTATCGAGATCTCAGAGGAGATCGCTTCAAAGGAGCCTCATGAGCCAAGCACCATTGCTTGAGATCGATTCTCTCCGGGCCGGTATCGCCGGTACGGAAATCCTGAAGGGCCTGACGCTGCGCATCAATCGCGGCGAGGTCCACGCAATCATGGGCCCCAACGGGTCCGGCAAGAGCACCCTGGCCAACGTCCTTATGGGTAACCCGAGCTACCAGGCCACAGGTGGAACCGTGAAGTTCGAGGGCAAGGACCTCCTCTCCATGCCCGTTGATGAGCGTGCCCGCGCCGGCGTGTTCCTGGCCTTCCAGTATCCCGTGGCCGTGCCCGGAGTGACGATGGTGAACTTCCTTCGCCAGGCGCTAAACGCCAAAAGCGGGTCTGAGCTCCCTATCCGCGAGTTCCGGGAGAAGCTGTTCGCGAAGATGGACCTCCTGAAGGTGGACCAGGACTTTGCTCGCCGCTATGTGAACGATGGGTTCAGCGGTGGTGAAAAGAAGCGTGCCGAGATGCTGCAGATGGCCATGCTTGAGCCCTCCCTCGCAGTCCTCGATGAGACCGACTCCGGCCTTGACATCGATGCCCTGCGCACCGTTGCCGAAGGTGTGAACCAGCTGATGAATCCGGAGATGAGCCTTCTGCTCATCACCCACTACCAGCGCCTGCTCAACTACATCAAGCCTCAGTTCGTACACGTCCTCATCGATGGACGAATCGTCCGCTCCGGCGGGCCCGAACTGGCCGAAGAGCTCGAAGCCAAGGGCTACGAAGAACTCGAAGCCGCCGCTGCGGCGACAGCCTGAGGAGGCGACCATGACTACTACTCCTACTGCTCCGGTCATCAAGGATGATGCCTACCAGTACGGCTTCTTCGATCCGGAAGAGGCACTCTTCAAGTCGAACAAGGGCCTCAGCCCGGAGATCGTGAACCTCATCTCCAGCATGAAGGACGAACCGGAGTGGATGCGTGAATATCGCCTCCGCGCCCTCGAGCACTTCTACGCAAAGGAAGATCCGCCGTGGGCCAGCGAAGTGATGAGCACCATCGACTTCGACAACATCCACTACTTCGTCCGGGCGACCGACCGTGACGAGCGCTCGTGGGACGACGTACCGGAATACATCCGTCGCACGTTCGACAAGCTGGGTATCCCCGAGGCAGAGAAGAAGTACCTGGCTGGCGTTGGGGCGCAGTACGACTCGGAAGTCGTGTACCACAACATCCGCGAGGACCTGGAGGCCCTGGGCGTCATCTTCCTCGGCATGGACCAGGCACTCGCTGAGCACCCGGACATCGTCAAAGAGTACTTCGGCACCGTGGTCCCTTCGGGTGACAACAGGTATGCCGCACTCAACAGTGCTGTCTGGTCCGGCGGCTCGTTTATCTACGTGCCCAAGGGCGTGAAGGTTGATATCCCGCTCCAGGCCTACTTCCGGATTAACACCCAGAACATGGGCCAGTTCGAGCGCACCTTGATCATCGCCGACGAAGGCAGCTCCATTCACTACGTCGAGGGCTGCACCGCCCCGGTGTACAGCTCAGACTCACTGCACA
>JAGQGZ010000149.1 GCA_020432105.1 Dehalococcoidia bacterium
TGTTGCCGGCGATCCAGTGCCACACGGGGCGGGGATTGTAGGGTGGATCGTTCGGCTGGTAGTGGGAGTAGGGGAGCTTCAGGTCATCGTCCGACATAGTCTCCAGCCGGGCGATGAGAGCGGCGTAGGCGGCATCATATTGCGCGCGAACCTCGGCTTCGGGATTCCCGGCAAACCTGGTGCGAATGTGTTCGTTGATGGCGTCCTCGCCGAGCGTTCGGTACGCCTTCGTGTCCAGGCCGACGTGACCCATGCGTGGCTGCCCGTTGAGCAACGCCAGCGCGGAACCTTCCCAGGCTGCGATGTGAGCCATGTGGTCCTTCGACGTCCAGGCGCCGTCGGGCGTTGCCGGATTCGAAGCCAGGAGTGCGTCCAGTTGCCAGCGGCTCTCCCGAATCCGGGAGAGCAACTCGGCAACGGTTATCTCCGACTCAGCCACGACGGGACCACGTCAGGCCCGCGGAAGACCGAGGCCCCGGGTGGCGATGATGTTGCGCTGGATCTCGCTGGTACCGCCTTCGATGGTGTTGGCGACGGAGCGAAGGTACTGGTACTTGATCCGGCCCTTCATTGGGACGTCGGGGCCTTCGGACTTGTTGTCTAGCTGGCCATAGAGGCCGAGCATCTTCATGCCGGTGCCGTAGACGCGCTGGTTCAATTCGGTGCCGTACATCTTGGCAACGCTTGCCTCGTGGCCGGCGGGAACGCCTTCCCTGGCCTGCATCGAGACGATCTTGAAGCTCATCTGCTGGGCAACGCCTGCCTCGATAAAGCGTTCAACGAGTTCGGTGCGCAGGGACGGATTATGGGCGAGGGTGCTGGCATCGCTTTCGCGGGCGAACTTGACCATGTCTTCGATGTTCTGACGGGTACCAATCGCGGAGCCGATGTTCGAGCGCTCGAAGCTGAGAGTGGTCTGAGCGAGATACCAGCCGCGGTTCTCGTCACCAATGACGTTCTTCGCCGGTACCCGAACATCTTCGAAGAAGACTTCGTTGAACTCGTGGGTATCGGCCATGTTGATGAGCGGGCGCACCTGGATGCCGGGAGACTTCATATCGACGATGAAGTAGGTGATGCCGCGATGCTTCGGGGCATCCGGGTCGGTGCGGGCGAGCAGGATCATCTGGCTGGCGAGGTGGCCACCTGAGGTCCAAATCTTCTGGCCGTTGACGACGTAGTCGTCGCCGTCACGGACGGCGCGTGTCTGTAGCGAGGCAAGGTCGGAGCCGGAGCCCGGTTCGCTATAACCCTGGCACCAGACATCGTCGCCGGAGAGGATACCGGGGAGGTACTTCTTCTTTTGCTCCTCAGTGCCGTGGACGATGAGGGTCGGGCCGGCGAAGCCCGTCGCAATCCCGCCCACGCGGGGGGCGCGAGCCTCAGCCATTTCGTTGTTGAAGATGAACTGCTCCATGACGGAGAGCCCGGCGCCGCCGTATTCCCTGGGCCAGGCGGGAGCGATCCACTTACGGTCGGCGAGCTTCCTGGTCCACTCCTTGCTGGGCCGGGGGAAACCGTCGGCGGGGGCATCTACCTTCTCGGAGGGGAGTTCTTTGGCGAGAAAGTCCTTGACCTCCTGGCGGAAGGCGGCTTCTTCGGGGGTGTCGTTGTAGTTCATGGAAACCTCAGATTGCTTGGTAGCGGGAGTGTTGCGGCCCCATTCTACGGTTGGAGACCTCTCAGCGTCAGGGAGGAGGATGCGGCTGGGTCGGGCGCAGGGCATGATCGAGACAGCACAACCAAGATCCCTGGAGCATGTGAATGTTAGAAAAGCCGGATTCGGGTCCGGGACACTACCTGCGCGACCTGGTGTATGGCGGGCTCGACGGCGTTATCACGACGCTTGCGGTGGTAGCGGGCGTCTCCGGGGCGTCGCTGTCCACAGATGTGGCGCTGATTCTCGGTGTGGCGAACCTGGCAGCGGACGGGATCTCGATGGGAGCGAGCAACTACCTGGGGTTGAAGTCTGAGCTCGAACAGACAGGGCAGTCGGTGAAGGAAGAGCAACCGATACGGCATGGGTTCGCGACGTTCCTGGCCTTCGTGGTGGCGGGTTCCGTGCCACTGGCCTCGTACATGGTCCCGCTGGGGACAAACGGGCGATTGGTGACGGCGGCGGTGCTTTCGGCGGTGACGTTGTGGATCATTGGAGCAGCCCGGGCCCGGTTCCTTCCAGGTGGCGTGTTCCGCTACGGGATGGAGATGCTGATCATCGGAGGCGTGGCGGCCGCAGTAGCCTACCTGTTTGGGGCCGGTGTTGAGGCGCTGGTGACGTAGCTTCGACAGGTGGCGTCGCGTCCGACGGTAGGCTGCGACCGCGCGGAGGATCCCCAGGAGGCTTGGTATGCGCTGGATCGAGTTTGAGGAGGATGCACCGGAACTGGCCGGGCTGGCGCGGCAGCGATTCGACGCCACAGAGCTTGTGATGATGGGGACGCTGCGCCCCAATGGCTGGCCGCGCATCTCGCCGATAGAGTTCACCTACTGGGACGGGGATTTCGTGCTGGGCGGGATGTGGCAGTCGAAGAAGTTCCAGGACGTGATGCGAGACAACCGGGTGACGCTGCACAGCACTACCACGAACAAGAACGGGCAGGAAGGTGACGTGAAGATCTACGGCCGGGTGCATCCACTGGCCGAGGAACGCATAGAGCCGTACTGGCAGCACATCTTCACGCTGTTGAACTGGCGCCCGGCAGGACCCGCGCATGTGTACACACTGGACGTGGAGGAGGGCTCATACGCGCGATTCGAAGCCGATGGGACGATGCGCTGGCTGACCTGGCCGGGCAACGAGTGGCATACACAGAAAGCGGGCGGATAAGAGCAGCGTCGAACGCGATACACTCTGTGTTGACCGCGGGGTGAGCCGATGACCTGGCTGCGAAGACTGCAGTGGGTGGCCGAACACCCGGCAATCGGCGTGTACGTGTCGCCGGTACTGCTGGCGGCCGGGTTCTACCTGGCAATCAGCGGACCGGAGTGGTGGGGCGACTGGTTTTTCGACCACGGACTGAGTTTCTTGATGACCTTTTGGATGGGGTCGGGATTTGCGTTCATGTGGTGGATGATGAGGCGTGGTGCGATGGAGATCCCGGGTGGAGAACTCACGGTGGCCGTCGCCGGGATCGGTGGGATAGTGCTGGTAGCCGGAATCGGCGTGTTCACCGACCGGACGCTCTTCGCCGTGGCGATATGGCCAGGGCTGTTGTTGGCGAGCCGGGCCGCTTCACGGCTCTTGTTGGACGGCGAGGAGGAAGGAGACAGGGAGCGGACGGCGTAGAATAGCCGCATGTCTTCTTTACCGACTTTCGACCCACCGACACGGATCCTGATGGGCCCCGGCCCCAGTGGTGCGCACCCCCGCGTATTGCGCGCGATGACCGCACCGTTGCTGGGCCACCTGGACCCCGAATTCCTCCGGATCATGGATGAATGCCGGGTGATGCTGCGGCAGGTGCTGCGAACGGAAAACGCAGTGACGATCGCGACGCCGGGAACGGGCACGAGCGGCATGGAAGCTGCGGTCATGAACCTGGTGGAGCCTGGTGACAACGTGGTTATCGGCGTGTGTGGCTACTTTGGCGACCGGATCGTGCAGATGGCCGAGCGGGCCGGCGGCAACGTGACCCGGGTGGATGCGGCCTGGGGATCCCCGGTGGACCCGGCCGAGATGCAGAAGGCGATTGCCGCAAGCGGGCAGGTAAAATTGGTCGGCATCGTGCACGCCGAGACGTCGACCGGAGTGATGACTCCACCGGAACCGATCGCGAAGCTGGCAAAGGAAGCCGGCGCACTCATGCTGGTGGACTGCGTCACGTCGCTCGGCGGGGTACCGGTAGAAGCCGATGCCTGGGGTGCGGATGTTGTGTATTCGGGTACGCAGAAGTGCCTGTCTGCACCTCCCGGTGTGGCGCCGGTGACGTTCAGTCCGGCGGCGTGGGCGAAGGTACGAGCACGCGAGGTGCCATCCAACACCTGGTACCTGGATATGTCGCTGCTGGAGGCGTACTGGGACGAACGGCGGAGCTATCACCACACGGCACCCATCTCGATGGTGTACGCGCTGCACCAGGCGCTGTCGCTGGTCTTGGAAGAGGGCCTGGAGCAGCGTTGGGCCCGGCATGAGCGAAATGGACGCGCGCTACAGGCAGGGCTGGAAGCGATGGGTCTCGGCTTGCACGCGGACGAAGGCTACCGCCTGCCTGTGCTGACGACGGTGAAGATCCCCGAGGGGGTGAACGACGGAGAAGTGCGTGGAGCACTGCTCAAGCGTCACTCGATTGAGGTTGGTGGCGGGCTTGGTGACCTGAAGGGGAAGGTCTGGCGCGTGGGACTGATGGGCGAGTCAAGCACGGAAGGCAACGTCTTGCTCTTCCTTTCGGCACTGGGCCGCATTGTGGCGGAGCAGGGAGTCCAGCTCGATGTGAAGGCCGGAATTGCCACGGCCTCGGAGCGGCTACGCGGCCAGGAGGCCTGATTGGGGGAGAAGGGAGGAGGAAGAGGGGAGAAGCGGATGTCCCGCGCCGGCCGGTTCGCCGGTACAGTCCTGCTGTTCGCCATGGTGTCCGGTGTGGGTGCCGCCTGCAGCGACGCCAACGGTGAGCCAACGCCAACGAGCACGTTGGTCGCTACCCAGGACCAGCAGGGGCAAACGACGACCATCGTTCCGGGCGTGACCAAGGGGACCCAGACCGCAGCGACGAACACACCCTCACCGCCCGGTGAGCCTCCGGAGGTGAGGCTGGTTGATGCGTTTCCCGGGCTTGGAGACCTTGCGCGGCCGGTAGAGCTTATCGCCGGGGATGACCGGGAAAGCGAACTGCTGGTGGCGCTGCAGGATGGTCGAATCATCTCGATTGTGAACTCACCGGATGCGCCGGAGCCACGAGACGCCCTGGGCATCCGAGAGCAGGTGTCACGTGACGGGAACGAAGAAGGACTCCTGGGAATAGCCATCCGGGCGGAGGAACTGGGAACCAGCCGAGGGAGCATTTTCCTCTACTACAGCGTGGCCGATGGCCAGCGCCGCACACGGCTTTCGCGGATGGATTGGAGCAGGACGAGCGGCCGGCTGGTGGTGGACCCGAATTCGGAGCTGGTGATCCTTGAGATACCGCAACCGTTCGCGAACCACAACGGCGGGAAGATCGCGTTCGGGCCTGATGGCTTCCTCTACGTGGGGCTGGGCGACGGCGGTTCAGGCGGTGACCCCCAGGGGAACGGTCAGAACCTGGCGACGTTGCCCGGCAGCATCCTGCGAATCGACGTGGCGAACGCGATGGACGGTCAGCCTTACACCATCCCCGCGGACAACCCGTTCGCCGGAGAAACGAACGCCCGTGGCGAGATCTGGGCATATGGGCTCCGCAACCCGTGGCGGTTCAGTTTCGATGCCCAGGGGCGGCTGTGGGCCGGCGACGTGGGGCAGGGCAAGTACGAGGAGATCAATCTCGTTGTGGCCGGCGGGAATTACGGCTGGAATGTGGTGGAAGGGACCGAGTGCTACCGGGACGGGTGCGACCCATCGCAATTCAACGGGCCGATAGCGGTGTACGGCCACGACGGCGGCGACTGCAGCGTGACGGGTGGGGTGGTGCACGAAGCGAAGGACAGCGAGGCGCTGCGAGGCTGGTACTTCTTCGCTGACTTTTGTTCGGGCCGGGTGCGGGCGTTTCAGCCGGAGGCAACTGAGATCGAGACGTTCGTGGTGCTTGAAGAAGGACCGCCGGTAGCAAGTATCGCCCACATTTCGCGTGGACTGTTGCTGCTGTCGTTCGACGGGCGGATCTACCGGTTGGCGGCAGACTAGCGGAGGGGTCGCCCGACGCCGAAGTAGCGGACTCCGGCATTGACCAATCCTTCCGGGTCGAGGGCATTGCGGGCGTCAACGATGAGAGGGGCGAGGGCGGGCCAGTCGAGGTCGCGATACTCGTTGTGGTAGGCGTGAACAACGGCCGCATCGAAGCCGGTGAGTGAATCGGCGGGCTGGAAGCCAAGGCCACGGACGGCATCGTCGTTGAGCAAGGGGTCATGGCCATAGACGTTCGCCCCGCGTTCACGGAGCGCGTGAAGGAGGTCGACGGCGTTGGTGTGGGCGGTGACGTCGACATTAGGGCGAAAGCTGAGGCCGAGGACGATGACGCTTCGGCCACCGAGACCCCCGAGGACCGTTTCGAGGCGGTCAACGAGGTAGCCAGGCATGGCATCGTTGATGCGGCGGCCGAGGGCGGCAAGTTCGCTGGGCCCTTCGCCCTGGACGAGGAAGTGCGGGTAGACGGGGATGCAGTGCCCACCGACGCCGGCGCCGGGGACGTGCAGATGGCAGTAGGGCTGGCTATTCGCTGCTTCGCGGACCTCGCTGAAGTCGACGCCATGGATGTCGGCAACGCAAGCAAGTTCGTTGGCGAGCGCGATGTTGAGGTCGCGGTAGACACCCTCGGCGAGTTTGCTGAGTTCAGCGGCCTCGGCGCTGCCGAGGGTCATCACGGTTGTACCGAGGGCCTCGATGTAGAAACGGGCGGCGCGGCGACCGGCTTCGGAATCGAGACCGCCGACGATTGTGGGGTATTTGTCGAGATCTTCGAGGACGCGCCCCATGAGGAGACGTTCGGGGCTGAAGGCTACATGGATCTCGGAACCGAGCTTGAGGCCGCCTGATTCGAGGAGGGGAGCGAGTGTATTGCGGGTGGTACCCACAGGGAGTGTCGTGTCGAAAATACAGAGCGTGCCGGGAGTGATGCCCTTGCCCACTGCCCTGGCAGCAGCTTCGAGGTTCGTGAGGTCGGCACGACCATTGGCGTCGACGTCAACGGCGACTGCAAAGAGGACGGTAGAGCAGGATGCGACGGCACCTATGGTGTCGGTCGTGGCAGTGAGATTGCCGGAGTGGACCACCCTGCTTAGGAGCTCGCCGAGGCCCGCCTCGCCGGGGATGGGATTGCCGCCGCGCGAAACAAGGTCCACACGCGTCGCATCAACGTCGCAGCCGACGACCTGATGGCCGCGAGAGGCCAGCTTGACGGCGATAGGAAGTCCGATTCGCCCAATCCCGACAACCGCGATATTCATATGCGGGCTGGTGTTGAGGCCACAGCCGTCGGCTGGCGAGTACGTGACGATTCGACGAGAGCCTCGGCAATCATGAGGGCGGCAATACCGTCGGCGGCGGTGACGGGTGCCGGTCCGCCGGTGAGCACGGCGTCGCGGAAGGCTTCGAGTTCAAGGCGGAGGGGTTCCTGGAAGGCGATGGGATAGCGCGTCATCGGGCCCTCGG
>JAGQGZ010000014.1 GCA_020432105.1 Dehalococcoidia bacterium
TCGAGCTCGTCCCGAGAACTCGCAATCCCGCAGCCCGGCAGGCGTCGAGAATCGCCCGTTCAGAAGCGATCGGCTCCATTTCGAGTCCGCAGTCGACAACCCTGGCCCGCCGCGCCAGCCCCCGGCGTTCCAGGGCTCCTGCGAACCCCGCCGGGATCACGTTGACCTCGACCCTGAAGCTGTACCGCCGGATAGGAGTGATAGTGCCCATGATGACCTCCTCTTATCCGTCCCATGGCGCGCGCACGGCCACAGGTGAGGCCGCCAAGGTAAAGACTGGGTGAGGCATGACCAGGCGTTATAGGCGTTATAGGTTAGTGTCGGCCGCCGGATTGCGAGCTACGGTGGGAACATGGTCGGCCGCCAGCGTCCCAGGCTCCCGCAGCGCCTGCCCCCGCTCACCGCGCACCAGGAAGAAGTGCTTGCGCTCATCGCACAGGGCCGCACCAACTTCGAGATTGCCGAGGAGTTGGGCATCTCCCTTGAAGGCGCCAAATACCATGTCCGCGAGATCATGGCCCGGCTCAACGCCGGCTCCCGCGAAGAAGCGGTCGAAGTTTGGCGGGCGGGGCGGACGGCACCAGCATGGCTACCGGGAGCGTCGCTGCGGCGGGCAATCGCGCTGGCCGGTGTTCGCGGGGTGACGACCGCCGCGGTGGCCGTGGTGAGTGTCGCTGGCGCAGTGGTAGTGGCGGCCGTGTTCATCGGCGGCAGCGCTGGCCCCCCAGCTGCCGCGCCGGGTGAGACTCCGGAAACGACGGTGACAACCAGCACAGGCGTTTCCACGCCCGCGACTCCTGGAGCACAAACGACTCCCCTACCGGCAACGCGAACGGCCACGCCGACGCTGACACCTCCCGCTGTTGGACCTTATCCCCTCGGTACCCGCACCGGCGACCCCACCATCGATGCCGTCATCGCCGCAGTTGAAGCCAGAGACGCAGACGCGCTCTTCGACCTCATCCACTACCTGCCGGCTCAATGTGACAATCCCAACACGGGGCAGCCCCAACCTCCGGGGACGTTCGTGTGTCCTAACGGTGAGCCGGATGGCACGGAAATCCCTGTCGTCCGGGGCGAGGGCAGCCATGGCGTCCTCTATCCGCAGGGTCAGCCTGCTGTGCGAATCATCGTTACCGATTTCTTAGCTGCGGATTCGGTCGACCAGCGAGTCTATGGAGTCGTCGACGCAGGCCCAGATCTTGCTCATGGCGAACGGAGTATCGTCTTCGCGAGCGGTCAAGCGCTCAACGTCGACGGCGAAGGCATCATCGCATTCCTCTCGGTCCGCACAGGTTCACCGGAGAACCGTGTCGCCAACGCAACGTCGTTCTTGCTCCCACCGCTGCCCTCGGATCCGGCCACCTTCGCCGAAGCCGTACGGGCAGAGCTGGCCGCCGCGGCCGACAACGCGACCCTCTCCGAAGATCAGGCTTCCGGCTATGGGATCTTCGAGGCCTGGGAGCAAGGCGGCTTCGCCATCGTCCCTCCGGCTCAGGTGCCTGTGGGCCGCGACCAGGTATCAGCAACGGCGGTGAAACCCCCGCCGGGGACTGGCGGCGACTACACCATGGCAATCTACTTCGCGGTAGCTGACGACGCCGGAAAATGTGCCGCCGGGTCGATCGCGATCGCCCTGCCGGAAGGCGACCCGTCGGCGGGGTTCATCACCTTTGGGACGCTGCTGGTGCCAGCGGGGACCCTCTGCACCGCGGAAGCTGCGCTGGCCGCCGCCTTTTCGGGCTAGCAGGAAGAGGGAGAGGGGACGTTCTTCGGCCAGACCCGACAACGACGCACTACACCGCGTGGTCTTTGAAGCTGCCCGGCCGGCTACTTGAGACTACGGATGGCATCTCTTGGCACCCTGCTCTCGGGGCCATCCCGCTCAGAGCCATGAGTGGCGGAGAGGGGGAGATTCGAACTCCCGGTGCATTGCTGCACACCGCTTTTCGAGAACGGCACCATAAACCACTCGGACACCTCTCCACGTGAGAGTGTAGCAAGGCCCCCTGCCTTGGCTCCAAGGGGAATCACTCCCAGTGGCATGCGTATCGCCTGGCCTTGATTCAGCCGGCGTTAGTCCCGTATCCCGTTCATGGAAGGTCCGCCTTCGGCTCGAACCTCGAGTTCCGCTAGCCGGATTCAGCAGGCCCAGGCCGCTGTTAGCCCCGCGCGTCGAGGACGATTGCCGTCAACTCCGATGGCAGCCCCGACTTTGTTGTCCGGTAGCTCGGCTGAGGCTCAACCTTCGTGCCCGCCTCGCGCAGGAAGGCCGTGAGTGGTTCCAGCGGCAGACGCTCTTTGTCGGTCCCATAGTTCATCGGGATCACCACGGGAGGGTCAATGCTGGTCATGATGTCGGCTGCCTGGGTAGGCGTCAGCGAACCGCCGCCGCCTGCGGGCATCAACAGGATATCTACTTCGCCGAACGATTCCGGGGCCTTGAAGCCCACCGGGCTCGGCAGACCAAGGTGGCCGATTCGCACACCCTCGACTTCAATCACGAAGCCGACGTTGCGGGCGCCCTCCACCCCGGGCATCGCTACTGCTTCGATCAGGATGCCGCCGACTTCGTATTCGCCGGGAGCGTCGAACACCCGCGGGTCGTCATCAACGCCCTGGGTGTAGCTGTAGCCAGGCATGTCACGATTGCTCACGGTGACGCAGTTGGCACTCAACTTGCTGAGCTTGTAGCCGCTGTCGGGGGGGCAGGGATCGGTAACGACCGTGCCCTCACGAGCACGGATCCGAAAGCACGTCCGGCCAATCCACTGGATTTCTACTGCCACGGTTCGATTCTACCGGTGCACGCCGGAACGAACCACAAATTGTACAGGCTGATGATCGATAGCCCGTAGGGAGAAGGCGTTCGGGCCGTCATGAACGGCCCGACATTGCTACTCCAGCTCTTCGTCAAGGAATTCGTCGTCGGATTCGCCGCGACGAAGGAAGGCAACGACCGCACCAACCACCGCAACGATGCCGAGCAGCCCGAGGATCCTCTTCATAAGCTACCTCCTCCTGGTTGCACCGGCGCGCAGCACTGGTGCCTACAAGGGTTCACTATAGAGCAGGCCACTGGTCGAGTCACAGATTCACCTCACCGGCAGCGGGCCTCCCGGCCGCGACGTCGTGGTAGAACGCCTCGATCGCCTCGATAAACGCGGCGGTGTTCTGCGCCGGCACTCCATGGCCTGTACCGCCAAACGTCACCCTTCGCGCGTGCGGCAGCTCGCGGGCCATCACCGCCAGGGCGGAATGGACGGGGTCGTTCTCGCCCATCGCCAGCAGGACCGGCATCGTTAGGCCAGCCAGTAGCGGCGTGACGTCCCGCCGGGTGCGGCGCGCCTGGGCCGCCCCTACGATGCCCTCGCCGTTCATCCTTGCGTAGCGCTGGCGGATGGCGCCGACGAGGAAATCGTCACCCACGTCGCGGGCTGCCCTTCGCCCCGCCTCAAGGGGCCCAAAGCGGGCCACCTCGTCAACCATTCTTGCCAGGCCTGCCTCCCGTGTCCGAAAGCGCTCGTCGTAGTCGGGGTGGTCAGGTGCGGGAGAGGTGTCGCTCAGCACCGCCGTTGCCACGCGTCCCGGCCAGGTCACCGCGAACTCCATCGCAACCATCCCGCCAAAGCTCGAGCCCACGATATGGGCAGTCTCTATCCCGGCACGGTCGAGCAGGGCGGCCACGTCGGCCGCGTAGCCCTCCATCGTGTACGAGGGAATATCGTCCGGCGAGTCGCTTTCGCCGTGCCCCCGCAGATCGGGGACAAGCACCCGCCGCCGCTTTTCGAGTGCCTCCGCTACCGGGTTCCACATCCGGCGGTCGCTCGTGAATCCGTGGAGCAGGAGTATGGGGGCGCCTTCACCGTTGCCCCGGTCATCGTAGACAAAGCGGATCCCGTCGCGTTCGTAGGATGGCATGAGCGCAGAGTCTACCGGCGCAACCCCCGGCTGCGCACGGCGGTACGTTGCCTACTGGTCGTAGGTGTTCGGGATCAGTCCGTCTTCGTCGCGAAACTCGACCGGAGGCGGCGGCAGGTCCGGCGGGAGCAGGCCCATCTTCTGTCCGAACTCCTGGAAGTTCAGCTGCTCGGTCCACGCCACAAACGCCCAGGAAAAGCCAACGACCAGGCCACCCATGATCATGTCGAAGAAGAAGTGGTTGCCGGTCACCGTTACGGCCCACCACATGAGCACCGACATGAAAACCGCAAAGGCCCGTACAAGCCGGCTATTGGTGGTAATCCAGAGCGCGGCCGAGGCCAGCGCGATCCAGCCGAAGTGGAAGCTCGGTATCGCCGCGTAGTCGTTCACAAAGGGACCCGGCTGGAAGTAGCCGACGTTGCTGGTCGCACCGTGGACGGTGTCGCGGAAGCCAAAGTCGAACCCGTAATCCTCGAGCAGCCGCGGCGGTGCCGCCGGCAGCAGCCAGTAGCAGACGATGCCAATGAATGCCGAGACCATCATCACATTGCGCAGGAAGTGGAACTTGGCACCGTCGCGAATCACCAGCCAGAGGGCGATCGCCAGGAGGACCGGGTAGTGGAGCCAGGCGTAAACGAAGTTCGCCACGGTCATCAGGTGGTCATACGGCAGGAAGATCTCCTGCCAGCGCACTTCCTGGAAAATGCCGACGCTCTGCTCAAACTTGATGATGTAGAGGCTGCGGCCCACTGAGTCTTCGATGGCGTCCGGGCGTAGACCACGGATAAGGAAGTACGTGAGCATGAGGGCTGCCGTGATGCTGATGTCGCGCAGCACCTCCGGCCAGGGGCGGCGAACCAGCGACCCGAGGAATCGGCCTTCCCGCCGGGAAGCAGAGCTAAGAGTGTTGAATGCCTGGCGCTGCATGATGGGTTGGTCTCTTCTCGCCCGCTCTGCGTTTCACAAGGAAGGTACCCGCCCTGTACCCTCAGCCGCCCGGCATCGGCCGGAAATCCACGACCCGCGCAGCAAAGCCGACCCCTCGACCGGCATCGCCTGCGCTGTCGCCTTCCTAGAGTACCCCATCGGTCAAATCTTGCGCTCCTTACCCCCTATTGGTCGCTTGCCGCTGCGAGCGTTAGCATGGATTCATGGCTGAAGAACCTGTCACGACGAAGTTCGATGCCGAGATCACGGAGTTGCTCCGCTGCACGCGCTGCAACCTCCGCTATGCCGCCGGCAAGTCCACCAGTTCGCTGAAGCTCACCTACTGCAGCTTCCTCTGCGAACTCGGCGACCTCGGTTTCAGCATGGCCGGGCTTGAGCACATGGAACGTGCCGTTTCCGAGCCGGCCTCCGAAGAGGACGAGACACCCGCGCCTGTCGCCGTCGACTAACACTTCCCGGTAGAATCGCCGGCACTGCTTCGAACGGCGGTGCGCCTGTGCTCTACGTCACCATCCTTCGCTCCGACCGCTCCCGCGATCCCGAACTCTGGGCCACCATCTGGCAGGGCAAAGCTCCCGACACGCTCAAGATCCGGGCCGTCTACAACCTGCTCACCGATACCCGGGTCTTCGTCTGGGAAGGCGAAACGCTCGCCGACGCCCGCTACATGGATCGCTTGAACCAGGTTGGCGAGACCACCACTAGTATCGCCATGGACCAGACCGGTGGCTGGCAGCAAGCCTTCGCCGGCAACCTCGATGGCATGCGCGAGTGGTTCGAGAGTCGCGGCCGCACCGGATCCGACGTCGACGCGGCCCTCGACCTTCGCCGCCGCGGCCATGAGGCGCCGAATGTGGAAGCGGCAAGGCGTGCCGCCCGCGAATGGCAGGAAGAACAGCGGACCCAGGGGGCCTGACGCCGTTTAGATCTGCGGCCAGACCTCCCGCTTCAACCGCTCTACGTACTTCAGCTTGCCGTTGAGATCGCGGAGCTCAGGGTCGCGGGTGGCGCCCATCCAGTAGAGGACGTCTGTCGCCCCAAGGGCCTTCAGCGAGCGCAAGAGGTCCAGCTGGTCCGAGGCGTCGGCAGCCCCGGGTAAGGCCGCTGCTTCAAATACCGTTACCTCGTCCTCGCGTCCGGCCTTCTTCGCCGCCCCAAGGACAACCTCGCGAGCCTCGCCAAAGGCCTCCGCATTCACCTGCGGCCCCTGCACCCAGCCGTTCCCCAGCCGCCCGGCCCGTTCCAGCGCCCGCGCGTTGCCACCCCCGAACACAATCGGCGGGTGCGGCTTCTGGAGCGGCTGTGGTTCGGAGCAGACATCATCCAGCCGGTAGAACTTGCCCTCGAACTTCGCGTGCTGCTCGGTCCAGAGCGCCTTCATCACGGGGATCGCCTCTTCCATGCGGGCGCCGCGCTCGCCGAACGGCACTCCCATCGCCTCGTACTCCGGCGCCTGCCAGCCAAGTCCCACTCCAAGGCGCAACCGGCCACCGGAGAGGTAGTCGATCGTCGCCGCTTCCTTCGCTACCAGCGCCGGGGGTCGCTGCGGCAGGATCACGATCCCGGTCTCGAGGATGACACTCTGCGTAATCGCCGCAAGGAAACCCATCGTGGCGAAGGGCTCGAGCTGCCAGGTAGCCGGGTTGTACTGCGACCGGCGGACGCCGTCCTTATCCCAGGCGTAGACGACATGGTCGACCACCATCAGGGCGTCGGCGCCGGCCGCTTCGAGGCCGATGGCGTAGTCGCGCAGAGCGGCCGGATCCTGGGCCGGTCCGACGTTGGGGAATGCAATACTCAGGCGCATGGGAACCTCCTGCGGTGTCTCGGATTCTACCCACCCGCGCCGCAACCGCCGCATGACCCGCTAGGCGCGCGCGGCTACGATGGAAGGACCCTTCTCCCGGAGCCCTGTCTTGGACCCCATCAACATCACAGTCGTCGGCGGCGCCGGCATCGTTGGCCGCGAATTCCTCAAGATCCTCGATGAGCGGCAGCTGCCCGTGGGCCGTCTCCGCCTTCTCGCTACCTCCCGTTCAGCGGGCAAGCAGGTCGAGTTCCGGGGCAACACCATCACCATCGAGGAGACCACCGAGGGTTCGTTCGATGGCAAGGACGACATCGTTTTCCTCAGTGCTTCGGGGAGTGCCTCAAAGCTCTATGCACCGATTGCCGCGGAAAAGGGCGCGCTCGTTATCGACGACTCCAGCGCCTTCCGGATGGACGAGACCGTGCCGCTGGTCATCCCGGAGATCAATGCCGCCGACCTCGCCTGGCACCAGGGGATCATTAGTCAGCCCAACTGCACGACCACGCCGATGGCGCTCGCCCTCTTCCCCATCCACCAGGTCAATCCCCTGAAGCGCATCGTCGTCGCTACTTACCAGGCCGTGGCCGGCGCCGGCGCTGCCGCCATCGAAGGGCTCAAGACTGAGACGGCCGCCGCCCTTGAGGGCCGCCACGAGCCCAGCGGCACCCAGAAGAAGGAGATCGCCTTCAACGCCGTCCCCCAGGTCGACGACTTTTCCGACGACGGCTATACCAAGGAAGAACTGAAGATGGCCAACGAGACGCGGAAGATCTTCCACGCCCCGGAACTCGCGATCAGTGCCACCTGCGTGCGTATCCCCGCGATGTTCGGCCATAGCGCCGCCATCTGGGCCGAGTTCGAACGCCCGATTGACCCCCGGGCCGCTCGCACCCTCATCGATCAGACAGAAGCAGTCACCGTCATCGACGACCCTGAGCACGAGCGCTACCCCACCCCCCTCGACGCCGCCGGCAACGACCAGGTCTTCGTTGGCCGTATTCGCCAGGATCTCTCCAATCCCGGTGGCCTGACCCTGTGGGCCGTTACCGACAGTATTCGCAAGGGCGCAGCTACCAACGTCGCCCAGCTCATCGAAGAATGCGACAGCCGGGGCCTCATCAAGCGCAAGGGCTAGGCTCAGTACGGCGCAACCATCGCCAGTCCCCTGCTCACCTCCCGCCTTCCGAAGTTGGAGATCAGGAGTTCCGGTATTGGCTTCCGGCCTGAGCCGATCGAGTTGATCGACCGCCCCATCGGCACTGCTTCGAACCGGTAGCCGTAGTCCTTCTCCTCGTAAAGAGACCGGATCTCAGGATGTTCGCTGTTGGAAAGCAGTGCAGCGACCCCCCGGCGTGTCAGCGACTCGAACTCGTCGCGCAGCCGGACCTGGGCGTCGGGCCCAAAGCCGGCGGGGGTGTAGGAGGTGAAGCTGCTCGTCGGCGAGAGCGGTTGATAGGGTGGATCCAGGTAGACGAAGTCCCCGGCACTGGCGCCCCGGCAGATCGCACCAAAGTCCGCGACCATCGTGACAGTCCCCTGGAGTGCCTCCTCGGCCGCGCGCAGTGTTGCCTCATCGCAAATTGTCGGGTTCGCGTAGCGGCCATGCGGCACATTGAACCGGCCCTCGCGGTTCACCCGGTAGAGCCCGTTGTACCCGGTCCGGTTGAGGAAGATCGTGCGGGCCGCGCGTGCGGTCGACTCTTCCGGGACAGCCTCGCGTAACTCGTAGTACCGCTTGGCTCGCGCTTCCCGGTCGAGTGGGAGATAGCTCGCTTCCAGTTTGCGCAACGTCTCCACCAGCGCGTCACAACGATCGCGCACCGTCTCGAAAGCGTTGATGAGTTCGGCGTTCGTGTCCGAAAGCACGGCGGGCATCTCCGGCTGCCGTTCCTTCAGCGCAAAAAAGACCGCGCCGGCCCCGAGAAAGGGCTCGATGTAGCGCCGGAATCCATTGGGGGCGAGTTCCGCGATCCTTGGTGCCAGCAACCTCTTGCCACCCGCCCACTTCAGAAAGGGTTTCGCCATCAAGCCCTCCGGGGCGGCGGCTCGATTTCGAGCTGCTTGCAAATAGAGCGCGCGAGGTTGATCGGGATCTCACTGTGCCTGGGAATTGCGGCGACTTCCTCGTTGGCCGGGTTCCAGTAGACAGAGTGATTGCCGCCTTCACGCCTGAGTTCACATCCAAAATCGGTGAGATGGCGGATAAGGTCCCGGCGCTTCACGCGATGGCTATGGAGATTTCTTCGCGCAGGACCGGCTCGGACCCCTGCCGCTCGTTAGCGATGGTCGCCTTTTCTTCGAGCACCAGGATTATCGCTTCCCGCAGGCTTTGTCGTGCTTCCTCGATGGTCGCACCCTGTCCGTAGGCGCCACGCAACTCATCCGCCCGGGCGACGTACCAGTCGCCCTCCTTTTCGTAAACAGCGGTGAACAATCGTTCCTTCACGCACCTGTCTCCGTCATTACTCTAGCACCACCGCTGGGTGGCTATCGCGCTGTGGACCGGTGTACCCGCTGTTGCCTCTATCGCTTGCCACCCGCCCACTTCAGAAAGGGTTTCGCCATCAAGCCCTCCGGGGCGATCCCAAACCTACGTGAGTTCTACTACCAGGTCTTCCGGACCATGGATTCCTCGCACGATCTGCTTCTCAATGTCTGCTGTGCGGCTGGCCCCCGTCAGGATCAGTGCCTCACCGTCCCCGAGGAGGCCGCCGGCATCTGTCGGGTAGCGGACGATGTGCTCACGGTTCAATCGCACAACGATGCGCTGCGCTCCCAGCAGCGACCGCCGGGATGAGTTCTCGCCGGTAAGCACAACACTACCGGTGTTGGCTATCCCCCCGGTCGCATCTACCAGCCGGTCTCCTTCCATTGGTTCGACCGTGTCGACCACCAGCACTCCGAGTGCTGCGGCCCGGTGCCGAAACAGCGCCTCCAATTCTTGCGGTGCGCTCTCCGGCTCGATCGACTGCACGGGGACGAACGCGGCAGCGTTCTCCTCGCCTCGTGCGGTGCCCGCACGCAGTTCGCCACTCGCCGCATGGAGCCCTCGCCCTGCACCCAGCCGGGCTACCGTGGAGGCAATCCGCCCCCGCTGGCGTCCGGCGAACATCGTTGCCCACGCCTTCCAGCCCAGTTTCTCCGGGCGCGTCCCGGCCTCGCCCGCCTCCACGGCGTCCGCCCGGAGGTCCAGGAGCATCCGGTGGAGAGGAATGCCGACTGGGCAGGCCTCCGTGCAGCGGCCGCAGAGGCTGCTGGCGAAGGGCAGGTCGGCGTAGCGCCCATCCGGCCAGATGAGTGGCGAAAGCACCGCGCCAATCGGCCCCATGTAGGGTGACCCATACGAGAGTCCGCCTGCCGTCCGGTAAATCGGGCACCCGTTCATGCAGGCGCCGCAGCGGATACACCGGAGCACATCGCGGTATCGCGGGTCGGCGGCAATACCTGAACGGCCGTTGTCCACGAAGACGACGTGGCGCTCCTGTCCCGCCGCCGGGTCCGCAAAGACGTTGCTGAACGAGGTGAGGGGTTGCGCCGTTGCATTCGCCGCCAGCACTTCCAGCACGGCCAGCGCCGCTGCCTCGTCGGGCACGACCTTCTCGAGGCCGGTAATCACGATGTGCTTTTTCGGGTGGCTCGCCCCAAGCGAGACGTTCCCCTCGTTTTCGATTGCGACGATCCGCCCGCTCGAGGCGATCACCGCGTTCGCTCCCGTTATCCCTGCGTCACAGTCCGCGAAGAAGTCGCCAACGATGTCTCGCACAAAGCGCGAGAGTCGGGTCGGGTCGTCATCCGGCAGCGTTGTGCCCCCACGCTCCAGCATCTCCTTGATCCGGCCGCGGTTCAGGTGCAGGGCCGGTGCGGTGATGTGGCTTGGCCCGCGCCCTTCGATGTCGACGATGTACTCGCCGATATCGGTCTCAAGGACATCGATCCCGCTTTCGCGAAGAGCGTGCGTTAGACCCACTTCTTCGCCCACCATCGACTTCGACTTGGCAACTCGCCTGGCATCGCCCAGCAACCTCCGGACCGTTGCCGTCGCCTCTCCTGCCGTCGCCGCCCGGTGATAGCCGATGCCGCGAGCTTCCAGGCGCTCTTTCAGTTGTTCGTGCAGCTCGGCCATGCGCTCCACGGCCTCCGCGCGGGCCGCTTCCGCTCGCTGCCGGGCTTCGGGGCGCGCGCGACCCTCCATCACTCCGGCATCGGCCACCAGCTTTCGCATGATCGGTGTGATCACTCGCGCCGGGTTCGCCTCCGCGATGTCTGCCCGCGCCCGGTCGTTGTAGTCGCTCATTCCGGCAGGGCCCTCGCCAGGAGTTCGGCAATACTCAGCGCCTCGGGCATCTCTCCCCCGCTTGCTCGCTCCAGGTGAGTCAGGCAGGACACGTCGGTCGAAACCAGCGTAGGGGCGCCGGTCGCGCGCACATCCGCCAGCTTCGAACCGGCCATCCCCCCGGCCACCACCGGGAACTTGAGGTTGAATGTCCCGCCGAAGCCGCAACACTCCTCTTCGTATTGCAGACGCCGGAGGTCAAGCCCTTCGATCGACTCAAGCAAACTCACGACCACTTCGGTGCCCTGGAGTTCCCGGCGATTGTGGCAGGAGTCGTGATACGCAATCGTTTCGGCCAGGCGCAGTCCCAGGTCACCAAGGTGCGAATGGCCCGCCACATACTGGGTGAATTCAAAGAACCGCTCGCCGATCCGCTGCACCGCCGTCGAACGCGGACCGTCCCAGAGCATCGGTGCATAGTGCTGGACCATGCTCGTGCAGGAGCCTGAAAGCACAACCACGGTGCTGAACGGCTGTGCCGCTCGGAGCGCCTCACGGGTTACCTTGCGGGCATCGTCCCGGAAGCCGCTGTTGAATGCCGGCTGGCCGCAGCAGTAGCCCTCGATCCCCACAACGGTGTCACCCAGTGCTTCCAGCACGCGCGTCGCGTGCTGGCGATCCGCAGGACGCAAAGCCGCGAGATAACAGGGCACGAAAAGACCGACGTGTGCCATGGCCGAACGCTATCGGGTGCCAGCCCGTCTCGCAAGCGGCCGGAGGATTGCCAGCGGCCGAGCTCGCGGCTACGCTCGCACTCACGCGCAATCTGACTTATGAGAAGGAAGCATTAGTTGACTGACGCAACGATCTCCATCCGCGACAACGGTCCTTACCTGCTCAAGGGCGCCTACACACTCGTCGACGCCGACGGCAAAACCTTCGAGGTAGAGGGGACGACGGCGCTCTGCCGCTGCGGGCTTTCCGCCAGGAAACCGTTCTGCGATGCCACCCACCGGTCAGAGGGTTTCGAAAGCAGCCCGAGGGCGACGCAGGCGTAACGAGCCGGCACACACCCGTCCGGCGTATCGTTCCCGCTACCTCCAACCGGGATGCAAAACCGATGAGCCACGAACACATCCTCTACGAGCGGCGGGGTGCCGTCGCTCTCGTCACCCTCAACCGGCCGGAACGCCTCAACGCCTGGACGCGGACGATGTACCAGGAGTCACGCGCCGCCGTGGAGGCGGCCAATGCCGATCCCGAAGTCGGCGCCGTCATCTTCACCGGGGCCGGACGCGCCTACTGTGCCGGGGCCGACGTCGGCGGCTGGCAGCGCGAGATGGATGAGACGGGCGAACGCCGCGGCTCCGGGGTGGTTGAAGGTGATGACACCTGGATCCACTTCCTCTCCCGGCAGGAAAAGCCAACCATCGCCGCCGTGAATGGCACAGCCGTCGGCGTCGGGGTGACGCACACCCTCCCGATGGATATCCGCATCGCCAGCGACCAGGCGCGGTTCGGCATGTTCTTCATCAAGATGGGCCTCACGCCCGAGGTCGCGGCCTCGTACTACCTCTCGCAGATGGTGGGCACTGCCCGCGCTCTTGAGTGGTGCCTCACCGCCCGGATGGTGGAAGCCGAAGAAGCGCGAGAAGCCGGCCTCGTTGCCGAAGTCGTACCCCACGAACGGCTACTGCAACGAGCACTGGAATTGGGCGAACACCTCGCCGCCCAGCCTCCAGGCGCCGTCAAGCGCATCCGTCGCCTCTTCATTGCCAACGCCGTCGATGGCAACCTCGATTCCGTGCTCGCCAAAGAAGCCCACGCCCTCGACCAGTCACGGCGTTCTCCCGCCCACCGGGAAGCCGTCGATGCCTTCGTCGAAAAGCGCAAGCCCAACTTCTCCGGGCTCTAGAAACGCCGCTACCCGCGCCCGCATTCCTCCGCTAACGTAGAGGTACGTGTTTGGCCAATCCTTCACCGTCGCTCGTATCTTCGGTATCGCTATCGAGATCAATCCCTCCTGGTTGATCATCGTTGCCATTATTTCCTTCAGTTTTTCCAACAACGTCTTCCCCGATCAGTACGAGGGCTGGTCAACCGCAACCTACTGGGCCATCGGCATCACCACTGCTGCCCTGTTCTTCGTCAGCGTGCTCCTGCACGAGCTCGCTCATGCACTGGTCGCCAAGCGCCGCGGCGTCGACGTACCGAAAATCACCCTGTTCATCTTCGGCGGCGTATCCCACATGGCGGAGCAGCCCCGTTCGGCGCGCGAGGAGTTCTATATCGCGGCCGTCGGCCCACTTTCCAGCGTCGGCATTGCCATCATCTGCGGGCTAGTCGCCTGGGTCGCCTTTGGGCGTCAGGAACAGGTCGAGGCCATGTTCGTCTGGTTGGCAGGCATCAATGCGATGCTGGCGATCTTCAACACGCTTCCCGGTTTCCCGCTCGATGGCGGGCGCGTGTTTCGCTCCATCGTCTGGGGCCGTACCGGCAGCTTCCGCAAGGCAACGACCGTCGCCAGCAACGTGGGGGTCGTCTTTGGGTACATCATGATCATCGGCGGCATCGCCCTCGCCCTCGGCGGATTCGTCCTTAACGGCGTCTGGTTCGCCTTCATCGGTTGGTTCCTCTCCTCAGCCGCCCGCAACGAAGCGCAGAGCCTCCAGCTCGAGTCGGTGCTCTCCCCCCTCACCGCCCGCGACATCATGGATCGCAACTTCGCCACCGTGACCCCCGGCGCCAGCCTCCAGCAAGTCATCGACCGGCACATGGTGATCGATGGTCACCGTGCCGTGATCGTCGCCAACGACGACCGTGTACTCGGCATCCTCACCGTGTCCGATGTCCGCAAACTCGAGCCCGCAGAGCGCGCGAACACCGCTGCCCAGGCGGCAATGACCCCTCGCAGCGACGTCGTCACCGTCCCCGCCGGCACCCCCGCCCTGGAGGTGCTGATGCTCATCAGCGAAAAGCGGCTCAACCAGGTGCCGGTGCTCGAAGAAGGCCGGATGGTGGGGCTGATCAGCCGACGCGAGATCCTCGACCGGATCCAGGTGGCCAACAAGCTGGGCTTCATGCCCGGCAGCAGCGTCGATCGTCGTCTCGGCTAAGGCTCGTAGGGCCGCAGCGACCACGTCTCCCACGTGTTCCAGGCTTGCTTGTTCGTGCCATCGCCAAGGCGCAGACCGATACTCCGGAACACTGCCAGGGCGCCCGTGCCGGCGTATTGCGGGTCAAACGCTGCTCGCCAGATAACACCGCTGTAGCCCGCCGCTTCCACATCCTGAAGCAGTCGTTGCAGGAAAGCGTCCTGGTCTGCCTCGGTTCCCGCCACCCGCTCACCGGCAATCGGCGCCGACGCATAGGCGGTGTCGACCAGCAGGATCTCACCGGCGAAATGTTCGCCCAACTGCAGGTAGTACTGCTCACGGATGTCCCCGGCCGAACGAAACTCCTCGGCAAGGTAGGGATAGCTTGAGACGGCGAGCACATCCATCCGGCCCTGGAAATCGTCGAGCACTTCCCACTCCGATGCGTGAACATCGCCAAGCAGGCCCTCAAGGTCTTCCAGCTGGAATGTCGGAAACACCTTCGTTTCCGGGTGGGTCGCTTTCACCGAGTCGTACGCCTCTTCATAGAGCGAGAGGAACTGCCGGTACTGCTCCGGGTTGCGGCTGCGGAGCATATTGATCTCGACGCCCAGTGCAAGGTACTCGGGTTCATAATTCCGCACTACATAACCGGCGTAGGCCACGAAGGCATTGCGCAGGTCGATATTGCCGAAGCCCTCGGCCGGGGTAACTGATGCCGGCAGGTTCGCCACCCGTTCCCGTTGCACCACGGGATCGGTAGGGTCGATGGCGAACACCAGTGAGAGTCCCTCGTACTGATCGAGGAGGTCGGCTTCCAGTCGTGCGGTGCTGTTCGTCTCCTCCGAAGGCTGATGATTCGGGAAGAACTCCTCCCACGGTGGCGCCCGGTTGATCATCACGAGTTCGCCGTAACGGGCGGCCGTGGCAAAGGCGTTGATGTAGCTCGGGATCGTCTCTTCCGCCGGCATCGTGCTGAAACCCATCGCGAAACTGCGCGGCGCACCTTCACGGTCCGGGCGCACCACCGTCGGTCCCGGTGGGGCCACCTCGTTGTCATTGGAGCAAGCGGTAAAGGCGGCCATCCCGAGCATTGCTACAATCGCGATGGCGGGGATACGAAGCGGGGCCCAGGACACGATGCCGGTACGGCTGGTCTTTCTCGGCGCGATCGTCTTCGGCCTCCTGGTCGGGGGTTCCATCGCCGCGTTCCGTGCATTTCCCACCGAAGATGCACCTTCCCTGCCTGAAGCCTCGCCCACACCCGACCCCGCCGATCCTGCCGACGTCGCCGCTGCCCTCGCTACGGCCCTCTCAGAACGTGACGCGTCCGCCCTCCATGCCCTGCTCGACGACGGTGACGCTGCTACTGTGCCTGCAACCCTGATCGAAGGAATATTCGTAAACCTTGCCGAGGAATCGGCCCTGCGGGAGATCACCGGCACCGTCGAATCCGCTTCCGAAGCCGGCGCAACCATATCCATAACGCTCTCGACAGGCTATTTCGGCGACGTGCAGTACGCCATAGATGCTGCCTTTACCGCCGGGCCCGCCGGTGAACTCCGCGTGCGCTGGTCGCCCTCTCTCATTCATCCCCGGCTTGAAAGCGGTCTCGCCTTCGAAGCGACACTCGAGCGACCGACCAGGGGCGCAATCCTCGACCGCAACGGCGTCGTCCTTGCCGAGACCGCGGACAATCGTTTCCTCGGGCTCAACCGCTCGATTATCTCCAGCCCGGCTGCCGTCGAAGCAAAACTGCTGGCCTTCGGCTTTCCCCAGGATGCCATCGATGCCGCCTTCGCCAGTTCCCTCGGCCCAAGCCAGCGTGTTCCCGTCGGCATCGTCCCCGACGAGCGCCAGGTTGAGGCCAATGAACTCGTGCTCAGTACGACTGGTCTCCTCCTCTGGTTCGAACCGCAACGCACACACCCCCTCGGACCGGCCGCAGCCCACGCCGTCGGCTATACCCGCGAGCTGACCGCCGATGAGCTCGCTTCCCGGGCCGGGTTGGGCTACGTCATTGGCGACAGGATCGGTGCCACGGGCCTCGAAGCCGGCGCTGATACCTACCTCGCCGGGCAGCCCGGCGGCATCCTTCGCATCGTTGACCCGGGACACACGCTCGACATCGTCGTCGCCGAACGCGAGTACAGGCCGGGAGGAGACCTCCACACGACACTCGACGCCGCCGTCCTCCAGCGCTCCTACGAACGTCTCGGGGAGCGGGCCGGCGCCTCGGTTGTCATCAACCCTTCGACCAATGAAGTGCTGGCCATCAACAGCTCACCGTCCTACGACCCCGCTGCCTTCGAAAACAACAACCCTGCGGCGATTTCGGCAATCCTCGCGAACGATGGGAATCCCCTCAACAACCGGGCCACCAACGGTGTCTACTCCGCCGGCTCGACCTTCAAGCTCATTACCGGGGCGGCCGGCTTTGAGTCCGGCTTCTACACGCCTACTTCCCTTATCAACTGCCCCTCGATCTGGGACGGCGTCGATCCGCCGCGTCGAAACTGGGAGGGTGGCCAGGGCCTCCTTACCGTTGCCCAGGGCCTTATGCGCTCGTGCAACACCCTCTTCTACGAGATCGGCCTCACCATCTACAACGAGACCGACAACCTGCTCTCCCAGGTGGCCCGCAAGTTCGGCTTTGGGGCCCCCACCGGCATCGTCGGCATTCCCGAGCAGGACGGCCTCGTGCCCGATGCCGAATGGAAGGTGGCCAATCGCGGCGAGCCCTGGTACCCCGGCGACGAGGTCAACCTTGCCATCGGCCAGGGAGACCTGCTGATCACCCCCCTCCAACTCGCAAACGCCTACTCAGCGTTCGTCAACAACGCTCTCCGGACGCCGGTCATCATCCAGGGCCAGGACCCTGGGCCGGGCACGTCACTCGGCCTCACGCCGGAACAGCACGCCCACCTGCTCCTCGGCCTCAAGCTCGTCACCGGCGCTTCGGGCACGGCCAGTGCCGCCTTCAGCTTCGCCGGTTACACCGACTTCGCCGGCAAATCGGGCACCGCTGAGGATGCCGGTGCCCAGCAACATGTCCTCTTCGTCGCCTTCTCCCCTGCCGCGGCGCCCACCGCCCTCGCCGCCGTCGTCCTCGATGACGGCGAATCCGGGAGCATTGAGGCAGGCCCCATCGCCCGCGATATGGTGCTCGCGGCCCTCGCGCCTTAGCCGGGCACCTGCAGTAGCTGCAGCGTGTTCCCGTCCGGGTCTGCGAAGGTCGCGATCCAGCCACCCCAGGGCTCCTGTTCCGGGGCACGGCTGAACTCGACGCCCGCGCCGGCCAGCCGCCGGTACACCGCCTGGATGTCGGAGACCTCGAAGTTCACCATGATTCGCAGGGCGTCTGCGTTCGCTCCGGTCACTCCGTCGTGGAGCGCGACCGTTAGCTTGAAATCGCCCCACTGGAAGTTCACTGCGTGCTCTTTCACATGGCGGGGCTCGAGTCCCAGCACGTCGCGGTAGAACTGCAGCATCGGCGCCAGCCGCTCTGTGTAGATCAGGACACCGTTGACCGGCCCGATATCGGGCATCGGCTACCGCGCCTTCCAGGTCGGCGGGCGCTTTTCGCGAGCCGCGGCCATCCCTTCCTGTGCATCCTCCGTGGCCCCGGCAACCTTCCGCATCGTCTCTCCAAAGCGGATCGCCTCCACAAAGTTCAGCTCCTGGCCCCGGTAGGCCACTTCCTTCGTGGCCCGCACTGCCAGCGGCGCCGAGAGCAGCAGCCGCTCCGCGAGGCGCTTCGCTGCAGGCATCAGGTCATCGTGCGGCACCACCTCGCGGACCAATCCCATCTCCTTCGCCCGCTCGGCGCTCACCCGCTCGCCAATCAGCAGGAGTTCCATCGCGTTCTGCCAGCCGACTTTCTTCGGCATTCGCACTGCCCCCTGGATTGTCGGAACGCCGATCCGCACCTCTGGAAAGCCGAACTCCGCCCGCTCGCTCGCAATCGCAAAGTCGCAGGCAGCGACCATCGTCAGTGCGAATCCCAGGGCGTAGCCATTCACGGCCGCAATCGTCGGCTTCCAGACCTCGAGGCCCGACTCCAGCGACGTCATGCTCGGCGTCTCCCAGTGGCTGGTGCCCTGCGGCCGCGCCCCGCCCCTGAGGTCGGCCCCGGCGCTAAAGGCCCGCCCTGCCCCGGTGATGATCCCAACCCAGGCCTCGTCGTCGTCGCGAAAACGCGCCCAGGCTGCGTTCAGGTCTTCCCGCAGTTCCTGGTTGATGGCATTCAGCGCTTCCGGGCGGTTGTACGTGATTGTCGCAATGCGCCCTTCGCGCTCGTACAGGACGGTGTCTCCCATGGTTGGCCTCCGGCTGGTTGTGTGGTGGGCCGATTCTAGGGGAGCCCGCCATGTTCCGCCCGCACACGCGCGACGAACTCCTCAACTTCGACATCCGACCTAAGGATGAAGAGCCGGACCTGCTCCGGTCGCTCGCCCAAAGCCGCTCGCATTCGTTCCTGCTGCGGCCGCCAGCGCGTGATCCCGTACAGGAACATCGACTCCCTGCCGAGAACATCTCGCCAGCGCTCGCGGTTGGTACCCCACAACAACTCCCTGCTCGTAACCCGCTTGAGCGTGCGGCGACAGACTCGCGGATAGACCACCCGGAATGGCTGCCGGAGCCAGATGGCCGTCTCGATCCGTTCGAAGACCAGGTCACGGACAATGCTGTAATTGCCATCGATCGTGAACCCAGCGTTCGCCTGCTCGAGGACGCCCCTGACCTTCGCCCGAAACTCCTCAGTTGCCGGAACGCCCCAGTTCGGAAGGTGGTAGAGCGCATCCAGCTCGATCTGCGGAACCCCAAGGACATCCGCGAGCCGTGAGGCCAGAGTCGTCTTCCCCGAGCCGGGCGGGCCGTGGATAGCAAGCCGCCTCCCGATGCGGCCGTCGTGCCGGGACATCCGCGCTCAGGTAGCCCTTCCCCGGAGCTCGTCCTGGCGGCGGGGGCGAGCAGTAAGGAAGCCGAGCAACTGCTGCCAGTAGTGGCTCAGGATGTACTGACCGGCGAGCGCCGCCGCCACCGAGACACCGACGATGATCCAGTCCCCCCAGCCAACTTCCGTGAACGCGAAGAACTCTCGCAAACCGGGTGTGTACATCGTCAGGATGAAGCCGCCGATAAGAATCGCCCCAAGGACCGTGGTCAGCACCGGCCGCGTCAGGCTCCGCCACGAAGCGCCCTCGAAACCAAGCACCTGGACCATGAAGAAGAGTCCCGTGATCCCGAGCGTGAGTGAACTCAGGGTGCGTGCTTCCGGGATGCCCCGGTTGGGGAGGCTCTCCGTCAGCAGGTAGACAGCGATCGCTGCGACTGCCAGCGCTCCTCCGGCCGGCAGGGCAAAGCGCAGGACATTGTTTGTGAAATCGCGGCCCGACTCCGGAGGGGGTATCGAAATGGAGATGAACACCGCCGGGATACCCAGCGATAGCAGTGCCGTGATCGATCCCTGCCTGGGCAGGAAGGGGAAGTCGAGGCCAAGCATGTTCGTCGCCACGATGAGGAGAAACGCGTAGATGCTCTTGGCCAGAAAGAGCTTCGAGAGCCGGGCAGCATTCCCGAGCACACCCGTCGCTTCCTTCGCCCCGCGGATAAGCGCCCCGAAGGAGTCGTTCAGGAGGACGATGCCCGCCACCGCCCGCGCAGTCGATGTCCCCGAGGCCATGGCCACGGCAACGTCCGCCGCACGCAGTGCCCGGACGTCGTTTGCTCCGTCGCCAACCATCGCGACGAACCGCCCCTGCCGGCGGAGTTCAGTCACGATTTCCGCTTTCTGTTCGGGGTCGATCCGGCCAAAGACGGTCGTCGTCTCCACGGCACGAGCGAACCCTTCGGGGTCCATCGCCGCCAGCTGGTCACCCGATGCCAGGCCACCTTTCGCTTCAATGCCCAGCTGTGCCAGCAACGCGGCAACGGTGTGCGGGTTGTCGCCGCTGATGATCTTCGGCTCGATCCCCAGGCTGTCCATCATCTCGAAGGCTTCCGTCACCTCCCGGCGAAGCACATCGCCAAGGGTGATCAGTGCCAGCGGCCGGAACGCTCCGAAGTCCTGTCCCACCTCGGGAAGGACATCGGCCTCGGCGAAGGCTACGCCGCGGAGCCCCCGCCCGGTGGCCTCCTTGTAGCTCTGCAACAGGTCCTCTGCCCCCTCGCAGTTCGCGAAGACTGTTTCAGGAGCGCCGAGAACGTACACACGCTCTTCGCTACCCGCCTTGAGGCGAAGGGCACTCCAGCGGCGCTCGGAATTGAAGGGCACCTTTGCCTGTTCCTCGGCCGCATTGGAATGAATCGCCAGGCCCTCGGCTATCGCACCCGCGGTCTTGCTGTCGTTGCGCGTGGCTACCATGTAGGCGCCGAGCCAGGGGAGGTATCCTTCCATCCCCGTCGCCCAGGTCACGCGGTCCAGTTTGAGCTCGTTTGCCGTCAGCGTGCCGGTCTTGTCCAGGCAGACAACATCCACGTAGTTGAGAGCCTCAACCGCCGAGATGTCCTGGACGATTGCGCCTGATTGGGCGACCCGCACGGCGCCCACCGCAAACGAAACCGTGATGCCGAGGAGCAGGCCAACCGGCACCACCGTCGTCACAAGGGCCGTCACATCCCGAATGGCATCGGTCACCGTCTGGTCTTCGTTCGTGTATTGGATGACGAGAAATACCGCCAGCACCCCCGTGACGGTCAGCAACACGCGCAGGATGCGGTTGAAACGGATCTGTAGCGGTGTCTGGCGGCGGACGAGCTCCCGGGCATCCGCCGTGAGCCCCACCATGTAGGCTTCTCTGCCCACCTTTTCCGCCCGGTAATAGCAGTCGCCCCCGACACAAAAACTCCCCGACTTCAGCACCGACCCCTCCGAACGCGTGACCGAGTCTGACTCGCCGGTCAGGAGTGACTCATCGATCTCCGCCGACCGCGCCACCACCGTCCCGTCTGCCACCACCTGGTCCCCTGGTTGCAGGTGAACAAGGTCTCCCCGGACAACGGCTGTCGCCGGAATCGATTGCTCCACCCCGTCCCGTACCACGGTGGCCGTGGGCGCCGTCAGGGCCACCAGCTCGCGTAGCGTGCGCGTTGCCCGGAGCTCCTGGAACGTCGAGACCACGATGTTCGCCAGGATTACCACGCCAACGAAGAGGCCGTCCCGGATTTCGCCAAGGGCGGTGAGTGCAACGATCAGGCTGATGAGCAGGACATTGAAGAAGGTGAGCGTATTTGCCCGGATAACGTCCCAGTCGCTGCGCTGCTTGCTGTCATCGACATTCGCGAGGCCGCGCTCCGTGAGCGAACGGGCTTCAGCAGAAGTGAGTCCGCCGGCGGCAACGGGTGGTGCTTGCACGGCAACAGAGGGCGCCTGTGCGCCGGTCGTCCCCGCGGTAGAGAAGGCCATCGCCTACCAGTCTACGGAAGGCGGCCAACGGGGGAGGGAAAGTTCGGTAGGAGCTTTCCGCCGGGGCAGCCTATATCTTGAAGCCAACGATTGAGAGCGATATGAGCAACCCAATGAACACCGCACAAAGCAGTGATAGCCAGCCTATTGTTTGCCACATGGTGTCCAACGCTCCCGGTACTGATCGGTTCGAGGTCAAATGCTACCGCCTGAACCCGGCAGAGGCACCCCCTGAGCGGAGCCCGGCCTGGTGATTCGTGCAGTTGTGCTCGCGGCAGGGGTGGGCAGCCGCATTCGCCCCCTTCACTCTCGCGTGCCGAAGCCTCTCACTCCTCTCAACGGCAAGGCCCTTATCAGCTACACCCTGGAAGCGCTTGCTGCGAACCAGGTCGAGGATGTCGTCGTTGTCACGGGCTATCGCGAAGAGACAATTCACGCTGCACTCCGCGAAGGCGAACCCGTCGCAATGACGTTCCTGAGTAATCCCGACTTTGAGCTTGGCGCTGCCGCATCCCTCTCCGTGGCCCGGCCCGTGCTCGACGATGAACCATTCCTTCTCCTTATGGCCGACCATGCGGTAGCGCCGGGGCTGGTCGCAAAACTCCTTGACGGGGCAAGGCTATCGGGAGCCACCGTCGCCGCCGATTACGCTCCCCACCACACCGACTACGAAGATGAGGCGACCAAGCTCGCTATCGCCCCCGACGAACCGGGGCGGGTCCTCTCAATAGGCAAGGATGTCAGGCCCTGGCAGGCGCTCGATGCCGGCGCTTTTTACTGCACCCGGGATACCTGGACCGCCCTCGCCGAGCTTCCCCACGGCGCCGAGTTGAGTGACGTGTTTGGGCGAATGGCCGCACAGGGATTGCTCTACGCTGCCGATGTTTCCGGCGAATTCTGGTACGACGTGGATACCCCGGGTGACCTCGCCGCGGCCAACGTCCTCATCGATAGCCAGGACTAAATGGCCTACGACGGACTCGTCTCGCGCTACCTCAACCGGCCTCTCAGCCGACCCCTCGCCCGGGCCCTGGTTTCCACGCCGGCAACCCCAAACGCCATAACGCTCACCTCCACACTCATCGCCTTCCTTGCCGCGGCCGGTATTGCCCTCGGCTGGAACATCGCCGGCGGAATCGCCATCCAGGCTTCGAGCATTGCCGACGGCGTCGACGGCGAACTTGCCCGCCTCCGGAACGCCAGCACGCGTTTTGGGGGATTCCTCGACACCCTCTGCGACCGCTATGCCGACGCCGCGATAATCGCCGGGATGACCGTCTACGCCTGGCGCTTCGAAGACTTCTCCCGGCCTGAGTTCGCCGGCATGCTCGCCCTCGCCGGAGCTCTCTCCGTGAGCTACAGCCGAGCCCGGATCGAAGCCTCGCTCTCCGGCATACCCGCCAATCTTGATGCCATCTTCGGCCTCGCCAGCCGCGATGTCCGCCTCCTTATCGCGACCCTTGGAACCGTCATCGGCCAGTGCTACTGGACGCTCGTGCTGCTGGCCGTCCTGTCGGGACTCACGGTTGCCTGGCGGCTCCTCTACCTCAAGGTGCGAGGGATTGGGGCGCCGGCCCCGGGCGCCTGACCGAACGCCCCTCTACACTCAAAAGATGAGCGCACTTGGCAGCCGCGAATGGGTTGGGCTCGCTCTCCTGCTTGTTGCCGGTTTCATCGCCGCCACCTTCCTCGACGCCGGCGCCCACGACAACATCCCGCCGCGCACGCCCGTGCTCGGCCAGCCCCTCGATACACCCACGATTGAGCCAGTCCCAACGGCGACCCTGCCCCCACCGGTCGACGTGGAGATCCCCGAAGGCTCGTGGCTCGTCTCCTACTACGATGGCGACACCCAGGATCCCTACGTGGTGAACTTCGTCGAGACGCTCGATCTGCGCTTCGATAACGCGCCCTTCGGCGACTTCCGCGACGACGACTGGCACCTTGAGGCTCGAGCCGAACTCCAGCTTCAGCCTGGCCAGCAGACGTTCACCATCATCCATGATGGCGCCATCCGTGTGGTCATCAACGGCGAACAGGTCGCTGCCGACGGCGATCCCGCCGACGGCGAGCGTTCCCTCACCGTGCTCTTCCCGTCCGAGGGCGGCAGCACGAGCATCACGGTGATCGCAAGCGACCGCAGTGGACCGCTGGTTGTGCGCTGGCAGTAGCTAGCCGGCTACCACGCCTTCCGTCACCACAACCCCCGAATCGACGAGGCGTTCGAGATCTCCGTCGCGGCCGATCGACGCCAACACCAGCTTCGCGTCACTCCCTGGCCGGGGCGCCGGTTTGCCTGGCTCCGGCGGCGTCCGCGAAAGCCGGGCCGACGGCCCGATGGTTGTCACCGGGCCGAGACCATCATGTTCGCGCGTGACACTGAGGCCATGGGTTTTCGCCCATTCGCTCTCCATTAGCTCCCATGCATCCTCCACAACCCGGTGCGCCCCTATGCCCGCAGCCTGCAGCGCCGCCGTCCACGATTCCACCGTCTGCGTCCTGAAACCCTCCTCGAGGGCCTGCGTCAGGTCGTCTCCCTTGAGCTTGGCTGCGTGCGCCAGTGCCGGTACAGAGCCGAGTTGCTCCGCCCTCGCGGCAAGGAAGAGCCAGCCATCGCTCGCCTCGTAGGCTCGGTAGAGTGGTCCTTCACCCAGCGCATCCTGGCCGCGTGGTTCGTTCCACTCCTTACCCGCGTACGACGGCAGCAGAAGCGACTGGAACATCGTCGCCGTGAACGCCAGCGCCGTGTCGACATGTTGTCCGCGGCCGGTTCGTCGCCGCTCAAGCAGGGCGAGCATCACGCCGTATGCCCCCATCAGCCCCGTCCCGTAGTCGTTCACCGCAAACGGAGCCAGCACCGGGCGTTCACCGCCGTAGCGCTCCTGCATACCGCTTGCCGCCTGCGCGATCTGTTCATGTCCCGGCCGCCCGGCAAAGGGACCAATCTGCCCGTAGGTGTTGAGCGAGGCGTAGACGATGTCCGGCTTCCGCGCCTTCACCGCCTCACAGCCCACCCCGAGCTTGTCGGCGACGCCTTTGCGAAAGTTCTGGACAACGACGTCGGCGTCCTCAAGCAGTTCCCAGAATATCTCCAGCCCTTCTGGCGTCTTCAGGTCGAGGACGATACTGTCCTTCCCCCGGTTCACATCGTTGTGAAAAGCCACGCGCGGCCGGTGGGGGCTGTCGATCTTGATGACCTCGGCGCCGAACTCGGCCAGCGTCCGGCCGCACGTCGGCCCGGCAAGGATGATGCAGAGGTCGAGCACCTTCACTCCCGCCAGCGCCTTCTCGGGTTCCCCTGGCGGGGTGGCCTCCGCCGGCGCTCTTCCGTTGAGGCCCGCAAGGATCTCCGAGCGATGGGCGTCGGGGACACTTCGCGGCATGCGGATGCTCCCCGGCGTCTCTGAAAGCCGGACGTTGATCCCCGGTCCGCGAACCGTCCCCAGCAGCGGGTCCTCACCATCGACGATTATCCGCGAACCCAGGGCGCCCGGGTTTTCCAGCCACTCGGCGGTCGTCCGGCAGACGGCGCCTTCCGTGCCCACTTCTTCGCACAACGTTTCCCATTCAGCCGCGGTCCGCGTCTTGAAGAGGGTGGCGATCTGTTGTTGCTGCTCGTCCTCCGAGAGGCCCTCCCATGCCTCGCTCAGCGCCCAGGCGTCTGCACCCGTCGCCGCAAAGAACTGCGGCACGTTCTGGTTGCCTGCGTGGTACATGAACCAGCGTCCGTCCTTGCATTCGAACTGGCGCGTCCACCCGAGCATCCGAGACATTGCCCGCATGTCACCCGCTGCCGGGTTGTTATGGACCTTCAGTCCCCGGATCCCGATGGCTGCGTAGGTTGCGTCGAACAGCGGTACCTCGATCACCTGTCCCACGCCGTCACGCTCCCGAACATTGAGCGCGACACCGGTGCTCATCGCCGCGAGGAAGGCCGCGTAACACGACGAGAACGGTAAGGCCGTATACACCGGCCGGTTGGTCTGCGGAGAGGGGCGATACGTCGCTGTCGCTGCCGCAACCACTCCTTCCCAGGCCCGCACGTCGCGGCGTGGGTCATCGCCCGCGAATCCTGGCAGCGACGTATAGATGAGCTTTGGGTTCCGGGCCGTCATCTCCACCGCACCAAGTCCCAGGCGCTCCATCACCCCGGGCCGGAAGTTCTCGACCACCACATCCGCCCCGTCTACCAGTCGGCGCGCCGTATCAAGGTCTTTCGCCTCCTTCAGGTCGAGCACAATGTTCCGCTTGTTACGTCCCCAGGTGGCATTGGCCGGCGTGTTGAAGCGTGGCCCGCCCGGCGGGTCGATGTGGATAACGTCGGCGCCCTGGTCGCCCAGCAACATCGCTGTCATTGGTCCGGCGATGTACTGGCCGAAGTCGATAACCCGGATCCCGTCTAATGCGCCTGCCATAGACTCCCCCTTCGGCCGCACAATGCGGCGACGGCGCTCAATCTACGCCGTTCTGGGGCGGCTGTTTGGCGACAATCCTCCATGACAGCCGCCGAACCGAGGCAGTCCCCTCCCGGCGGGCTCCAGCTGATGCCAATGGCCCCGGGTTCCAGGAGGGCCCGGCAATGACTCATGGGCCCGGGGGAAGAAGCGGATCGCGTCGTCTACGACGAGCCCACGGGTCGCCATCTTGTCGACCACTTCGAAGATGCCCACGCGATCGTCAACGAACGCAACCCTTGGGTCGTTCCGCGCAAGGCGACCGGGCATCACTCACTGCCTACCGCTGGTCGATTGGCACGTAAGGAACGGTTCGCGCTCCGGTGTAGACCTGCCGCGGCCGGGCAATCTTCTGCTCCGGGTCAGTGATCATCTCACGCCACTGGGCCAGCCACCCCACCGTCCGCGGGATCGCGAACAGCACCGGGAAAATCGACGTCGGGAATCCCAGCGCCTGGTAGATCAGACCGCTGTAGAAGTCGACGTTGGGATAGAGCTGGCGCTCCTTGAAGTAGGGGTCGCTGAGTGCGACGTGCTCGAGTTCCAGGGCTACTTCCAGCAAGGGGCTGATCCCGGTCAGGTTCAGCACTTCGTCTGCATGCCGTTTGATGATCGCGGCCCGGGGGTCGTAGTTCTTATAGACACGGTGGCCGAAGCCCATCAGCCGGCGCTTACCTGTCTTGAAACCTTCGACGGCCTCCGGGACTCGGCTCTTGCTGCCGATCTCCTGGAGCATCAGCAGCACCTGTTCGTTCGCCCCCCCGTGCAGTGGGCCGTAAAGCGCCGCCGCCGCCGCCGCGGTTGCCGAATACGGGTCGGGCCGCGATGAGCCCACGCTTCGCATCGCGTTCGCGCTGCAGTTCTGCTCGTGGTCCGCATGCAGGATGAACAGCACGTCGAGCGCCCGCTCGATCACCGGATCGGGGTCGTACTTCAGTTCCCCCATCTTCCACAGCATCGACATGAAGTTGCCGACGAAGCTCAGGTCGTTGTCGGGGTACACGTAGGGAAAGCCGCGAGCCTTGCGGAAGGCAAAGCTGGCCAGTGTCGGCATCTTCGCAATCAGGCGCTTCGTTTCCAGTTCGCGAATTCCCGCATCCTCAACGTTCAGTGCCTCCGGGTAGAACGTTGCCAGGGCCGCCACCGTAGAGATCAGCATGCTCATCGGGTGGGCGTCGTAGCGGAACCCCTCCATGAACTTGCGAATATTCTCGTGTACGAAGGTGTGATTCGTGATCTCGTCATTCCACCGATCCAACTCCGCTTTGGTTGGCAGGTGACCGTAGAGGATGAGAAACGCTGTCTCAATGAACGTCGACTGCTCGGCAAGCTGTTCGATCGGATAGCCGCGGTACTCGAGGATTCCCCGGTCGCCGTCGATGAACGTGATATCCGAGCGGCATGAAGCAGTGTTCGTGAACGCCGGGTCGTAGATCATCAGCCCGAAGTCCTCGGCCGAAGTCTTCAATTTCCGGAACTCATTCGCCCGGACGGTTCCGTCGGTAATCGGTAGTTCAATCGTCTGACCCGTCCGGTTGTCGGTCACGGTAAGCGTGTTTGCAGTCATAGAAACCCCGCGGGATGAATGGTTGGAATGGGCGCAGCCACGAGTGTACAGCCTACGGCTTGGGCTATGGATCTCAAGCGTGGGCCTATCGGCGAACTGGCGCCGCGCTAACCTCGTTTCCCATAGTCGGTGGTCAGCCAGCGCTCCGGTGTCAGCGTCACCCAGAGGGACTCACCATCCCCGCCGGCGGCATAGCGCGCACCCATTTCGGGCCCCAGGTACCGGATGGCCATCGCTTTCGTGGCCCCTTCCGGGGGCTTCGGTGAAATGCTCACCGGCCCTTCCACCGAGACGTACTTGTACGGCGCCGTCTCCGTCTGGGCGACGAGCGAGGCCCGGGTCGCCTTCTCCAGCAGCTTCGCCTTCCGCGAGCGCGGCCCGATGAGCATCGTCACCTCGCCGCCAGGTTCGTAGGCGTACCAGATCGGCGCGGTGAGCGGGCCCCTCCCGGGGTCCTCGATGGAGACAACGCCCACATGGAGGTCGGCAAGGAAGGATTCGCGTTCGGCTTTCGTCATTACAAGGGACATGAGGCTGAGTTTACGCCCTCGTTAGAGACCGCGGATCAGGCGGTCATACTCCGCGTGGAACCCAATCCAGAACCACGAGACGGTGTCGCCGTCCCGGTACCCGAGCGCTCTCAGTCGCTCGCTTACGCGCACCGAGTAGACGGGTGGATTGTCGCCGACCTTCTTGAACCGAAGTCCGGCACCGTCGGGATCTGCTTCGAATCTCTGGTAGGCAGTGCGAGCTCTTTCCTGCGCATCCGAGGGAAGGCGTTCGAAGGCCCGACGGAAAGACCGCGTCGTCCTCGATCTCAAAGTCTGTTTGGGTCGAGCGGCTCTGTCTTGCCGGCGTCATACTCAGCCTTCGCCTGTTCACCCATCCGCCGGAGCGTGTCGGGAGATTGCGCGAGGAGAGCAGCCCACTCGGCCTCTTCAATCGCTTCGAGCAGCTCACGAGCGATCCGATCCTGCTCGTCTTCAGGCAGCTTCGATACCTGCTCCCAGGCTTCTTGCAGCAGCTTCGTCATGGCTTCGCCAGTGTATCGCATTATTCCCGGGTGCCCGGAGGGGGATCTTACCCCCTTGTTGCCGGGGTTTCGACGAAGAGGAAGGCCACCCCCGGGCGGCCTTCCTCGATTGATTCCCGGTAGCCCGATCGCTCAGGCCTGTACCTTCGAAAGGTCCTCCAGGCCGCGGGGGATTCCGGTCACTTCGACTTTCTGGGACTCCTTGATGATGTGTTGGGCACGTTCGCGCTCTGCAGGAGTTCCCGCCGGCAGGGCCAGCCCGATCTTCGAGGCGTACTCGCGCTTCTGGGCGATAAACTCGGGGAGCTTGTCGTACGTGGAAGTCTGGGCAAATGTGCGCAACACGGCTTCCGGGATAGCCTTCGCCATCTCGCCCCACTTGCCCTGCAGCGACAGCTCGTGGAGTTGCATGCCGAGCGACTTGAGCTCATGCACTTCGAACACTTCGTGGTAGCTGCGGGTTGAGCCGTAGAAGGAAATCGGCTGCCGCAGCCGCTCCAGGCCCTGCTCGATCTCCGATTCGGTTTCGGCGAAGACCGTGAAGCCACCGCCTGTGATCTCGATATCCGACCACGTGCGATTGCCGCGCTTGAGGCCGATGGCTACGTTCGGAAGCACCACCTCGCGCATGTACTTATCGGTCATGAAGCCGTGGGGCATGACGATGTCCGCCACCTCGCCCGCCACCCGGGCCATTGCATCGCCTACCAGCGCCAGGCCGATCTTCGGGTCAGGGTAGTCGATCGGCCCCGGGTTGAAGTTCGGCGTCATCAGCGTGAAGTGGTAGAACCTGCCGGCGTAATCGGGCTTTTCGCCGGTGCGGAACGAATGCCACACAGCCCGCATCATCCGGATGTATTCCTTCATCCGCGTGGCCGGGGCCCCCGGCCAGTCAACGGAGAACCGGTGCTGATTGTGGCCCTTCACCTGCGAGCCGAGTCCGATGGCGAAGCGGCCCTCGCTCATGTGCTGGATATCCCACGCCTCCATCGCCAGCACCGTAGGGCTGCGAGGGAAGGCGATCGTCACGCTCGTCTGGACTTCCAGCTTCGAAGTGTTGGCGGCGGCAAGTGTGGCCGCCAGCATCGAGTCATGCGACGTTTCCGGGGTCGACGCGAAGTCATAGCCCAACGCCTCCGCCTGCTGCGCCTGTTCCGGGACCCTGGCGAGCCAGCCGCCACCGAATCCGGTGCCTACTTTCATGGTTCCTCCTTGCCACCGCAGTGGCGTGCTGTTGTGTGCAAGGGGGAGTGTAGGCCAGCCAGCGGATGAGCGCGCCCCTGGCCACCGCACGGCCGTCAGCCGTCCTCGCCAGGAAGGAGCGCCATCGTCAGCGCCAGAAAGTGCACGTCGGAAGTGGCGTGGAGGAGACCGAGAGCTACTGAGCTAGCCGGACTTCACCGCCGACATGATCAGCCACGTCGCACCATTCTCGATCGTTAGCGTTGCACGCCCTTGGCAATGCGATCTCCCAGGTCCTGGTCGACGCTGCGCCAGTAGGCAAGGGCCCTCTCCAGCACGGGTGCGGAAACGCCGGCCGAGAGGTGGCCAACAACGTTGCCGACCAATCGTTCGCGCGCCGCGTCGTCCATTACTTCGCGAACCAGGGTGCCCGCCTGGCCGAAGTCGTCGTCATCGGACCGCAACGTATAGGCCTCGCGAACCATGTCGCCGTCGGCATACCACAGCCCCGCCTCGTCCGTTCGCGAAGGGTCGGCCTTGGGGCCGCCATACGAGTTGGGTGCGTACACCGGGTCGGTGACGCTCTCAACTCGCATGGCTCCGTCTTTGCTGTAGCTGTGGACCGCTGTCTGCGGGCGATTCACCGGGACCTGCTTGTAGTTCACGCCGAGCCGAGCACGGTGTGCGTCGGAGTAGGAGAAGCCTCGCGCCAGGAGCATCTTGTCCGGGCTCAATCCGATTCCCGGCACCAGGTTGCTTGGCTCGAATGCCGCCTGCTCAATCTGCGTGTGGAAGTCGGTCGGGTTGCGATTCAGGGTCAGCTTGCCGACATCGATCAGGGGGTAGTCCTTGTGCGGCCAGACCTTGGTCAGGTCGAAGGGATTGAACCGGTAGGTCTTCGCCTCTTCGAACGGCATGATCTGCATCTTCAGAGTCCAGCTTGGAAAGTCGCCATTCTTGATGGAATCGAACAAATCCCGCCGGTGGTAGTCGGCATCGACGCCGGCCAGGCGATCCGCCTCGGCCTGGGTGAGATACTCGATGCCCTGGTCGGTCTTGAAGTGGTACTTCACCCAGAACTTCTCGCCCCTGGCGTTGGCCCACATGTAGGTGTGACTTGAGTAGCCGTTCATGTGCCGCCACGTTCTCGGAATCCCGCGGTCGCCCATCAACCACGTGACCTGATGTGCCGACTCCGGTGAAAGCGACCAGAAATCCCACTGCATGTCGTGGTCACGGAGTCCGCTGTCCGCTCGACGTTTCTGCGATCGGATGAAATGCTGAAACTTCATCGGGTCCCGAAGGAAAAAGATCGGCGTGTTGTTACCGACCATGTCGTAGTTGCCTTCACTGGTATAGAACTTGAGGGCAAATCCACGTGGATCGCGCCAGGTGTCGGGACTGCCCTGTTCACCGGCAACCGTGGAGAAGCGGATCAGCGTGTCGGTCTGCGTGCCCGGCTGGAAGACCGCGGCCCGGGTATAGGCGCTGACGTCGTTGGTGACCTCGAAGTGGCCGAAGGCGCCGCCGCCCTTCGCGTGGGGCTGGCGTTCCGCGATGCGCTCGCGGTTGAAAGTGGCCATTTGCTCGAGCAGATAGTGATCGTGCAGGACAATCGGGCCGTCTGCGCCAATCGTGAGCGAGTGTTCGTCGCTCGCAACCGGTATGCCGGCATCCGTGGTCGTGGGCTTGGTCTGGTCAGCCATCGTCGGGAGCTCCTAAAGTTGATGAGCGAGAAGAGGATCATAGCGAAAGGGCCGGAGCCTTTCACCTCGACGGCGCGCATGAGGCCGCTTCCGTGCGGCACACGCACCTGAGTTCATTCTCATAGTCCCACGCGAAACTCGTCCGAGCCACGGTCGGTGAGGTTGCCGTTCTCGTCCCAGGTGTAGCTGATGGCGCTCTCGCCCGGCGGGGTGAGCGTCGTGAGCCGGTCTGCGTCGTCGTAGGCGTAGGTCGTCGTGTCCGTGCCCACGGTCATGCTCGTCCGGTTCCCGAAGGCATCGTAGACGTAACCGGTCGTGCTTGGGCCGGGGTAGGTCACCTCGGTCAGCCGGTAGAGGTCGTCGTAGTCGTAGGTATGGGTGCCTTCGTCGTCCTCGCGCTCGGTGCGGTTGCCGACGGCATCCAGCGTGTAGTCGACGTAGGCAAGCGTTGTTGTCCCGCCCTGGACATGGTCTATGCCGGTCAGACGATCGGCGTCGTCATAGGTGTAGGTCGAGACGACATCGACGGCGCTCGGGAAGGTGACCGTGGTCATCCTGTTGGCATTGTCGTACGCGTACGTCG
>JAGQGZ010000150.1 GCA_020432105.1 Dehalococcoidia bacterium
GGAAGAGGGCATTGCTGCTGGGGTCGCGGTAGACGGTGAGTGCCGCTTCCCGGCCGTCTACGGCGAAGGAGACTCGCGCCCAGCGGAGGTACCTGGCCGTATCCCCGGTGCTGGTCTGCATCTCTACAAGCTCGACCTCGTCGAACGGTTCGGGTTCGAGCACGAGCGAGAGGCCAGGATTCGGTTCGTAGTAGTGGAGGCCCTGGAAAGCGTTGCGCTGGGCGGGCATGAGCGGGGACTGGGGATGGTCGCGGAAGAAGGCGTCCTTCTCCCGCCGGAAGTCTGCGAGGTCCATGGCTGATAGTCGGTCGGAGGCGGTATCTGTTACGCCCCCTTGAAGCGCCAACGAGCGGCCATCGTGGCCAGGCCCATGGTGAGGGCACCGATCCCCGCGACCGAGATGAGCGATTTGGTGACGGCCATCCATTGCCATCCATCCATCGTCAGGGCGCGCATCCCCTGGAGTACGTAGGTAACGGGGTTGATTGTCGCGAGGAACTCCAGCCAACCCGCGTAGAACTCCTTGGGAACGAAGCTCTCGGAGAGGAAGAGGAGTGGGAAGAAGAGGAGGAACCCTGCCTGGGCGGCCTGGGGACTGCCGGTACGCAGGGCGATGGCCATGCCGATACCGGAATAGGAGAGACCAAACAGTCCCCCGAGGAGGACGATAAACGCAGCCCCAAACACGCCCGCTTCCATGCCCGTGCCGAATAAGAGTCCCACGACAACAACGATGAGGGTGAGGATGAGTGCCCGGAAGCCATCGGAGGCCATGCGGCCGAGCACGATCGCGAACGGCGGCGCCGACGTAAGGCGAAGCTTGTCGAAGTAGCCACGCTGAATATCCTGGGTCATGCCGAGGCCGGCTGACCCCGCCACACCAGCCACGCCCTGGAGCACCGCAACCGGCATCTGGAAGGCGATGAAGTTGTCGACGCCGAAGTTGTCTCTGAGGCTGCCGATGGCACCGACGGTGACGGCGAAGAAGAAGAGTGGGATGAAGAGGTTGCCGATCTCCAGCCAGGGCTGCCGTACCGACTCCATGAAGGCGCGCCGCGAGAGCCAGAAGGTGCTGATGAGGAGGTTCATGTTCGTACCTCCGCGGCCGGAACGGTGGCGCCGGCTTCGAGGTGGTGGCCGGTCTTGCGGAGGAAGACGTCGTTCAGGGTCGGATGGGCGAGGGTTATGGCGCCGGTGGTGATTCCTGCGTCGTCGAGGAGGCGGACGGCCCGGGGGACGGCGCGGGCACCGTCCTTCACATAGACGACGAGGGCTCCATCAACTTCCTGCACCCGTTCGACGCCTTCCATCTGGCGGAAGAGTGCTGCCGCACTCATGGTTGCTTCGGCGCTGCCTTCGACGCCGATGGTGAGGACGTCGGTACCGATGGAGGCCTTCAGTTCTGCTGGTGAACCCTGGGCGACGATCTTGCCGGAATCGATGATGGCAACATCGTCGGCGAGGCGGTCGGCCTCCTCGAGGTACTGAGTGGTGAGGAAGATGGTGACGCCCCGTTCCTTGTTCAACTGCTGGACGTAGCGCCAGACGGACTCGCGGCTGATGGGATCGAGGCCCGTCGTCGGCTCGTCGAGGAAGAGAATACGGGGGGAGTGGATGAGGGCAGCGGCAAGGTCGAGGCGACGTTGCATACCACCCGAATAGCCACCGAGCCGCCGGTCGGCGGCGTCTTCGAGATCGACGATGCGGAGTAGTTCGTTCACTCGAGCTTTGAGGTGGTCACCGCCCATGCCGAACAGCCTTCCCTGTAGTGCCAGCAGTTCGCGGCCGGTCTGGAGTTCATCGAGGCCGGCTTCCTGGAGGGCGACGCCGCACGCCTGGCGAACCTTCCCGGGCTGGCGCAGCACGTCGAATCCGCCGACCTGGCCGTGGCCGCTGGTGGGCTGCAGGAGGGTTGTGAGCATGCGGACGGTTGTGGATTTGCCGCTTCCGTTCTGGCCGAGAAAGCCAAACACCTGCCCTTCGGGGATCGAGAGGTCGATGCCGTCGACGGCGCGGATATCCGGTCCGAAGTGTTTCATGAGTCGCTCAGCGACGATTGCAGGCACAGGATCTCCCTTCAGGCAGAGGAAAGGCCGGGAAGCGATGATTCCCGGCCCGGCCGTTCGGTTCAACACCGCGGCGGCAGCAATCCTGACAGCGTGGTGTCACCTTGTGAGCTTGTCGACTTCCGCCATTTCCTCGGGAGTGAGGCGCCAGCTGCCGGACTCTACGTTGGACTTCACCTGCTCGGGGCTTGTGGCGCCGGAGATGACGCTGGCGACGGTTGGTTGAGATGCGAGCCAGCCGATTGCCAGCTCCAGGAGGGTGTGGTCACGATCACGAGCGAAAGCATCGAGCTTCTCGACCTTGTCGAAGTTGGCATCGGTGAGCACCCGGTCGGCCATCGGCCCGGCGGCGAGGCGGGCGCCCTGGGGTGCATCCTGGCCGCGCTTGTACTTGCCGGTGAGGAGGCCGCTGGCAAGCGGGAAGTAGGGCAATACACCAACGTTGTACTCGGCGCAGGCGGGGACGAGGTCGTGTTCGACGCGGCGGTTAAGGAGGCTCCACTCGTTCTGGGCGGAGATGAACGGCGTCAGGTGCTCGTAGCGGGCGACGTAGTGGGCCTCGGCGGTCATCCAGCCGGTGAAGTTGCTGTGGCCGATGTAACGGACCTTACCGGAGGTGACGAGGTCGTCGAGGGCGCGCATGGTCTCTTCGATCGGCGTCTTAGGGTCGGGCCGGTGGATCTGGTAGAGGTCGATGTAGTCGGTCTGGAGACGGCGCAGGCTGTCTTCAACGGCCTGGATGATCCACTTACGTGACCCGCCCTGCTGCATCGGCCCTTCGCCCATCGGCGAGGCGAACTTGGTCGCCAGTACTACCTGGTGGCGCTTTCCCTTGAGGGCCGCGCCCATCAACTCTTCGCTGGCGCCTTCACCGCCGTAGACGTCGGCGGTATCGAGCAGATTGACACCCTGGTCGATGCAGGCGTCGATCACCGCTCGCGTGCCATCAAGATCGACGCGACGGCCGAAGTTGTTACAGCCAAGTCCTACCACCGATACCTGGAGGCCGGAGTTGCCCAAGTTCCTGTATTCCACGGGATTCCCTCACTTGTGGTTTGTCAGTGGCGGCCAAGTATACGGATGCGAGTTCGGTGTGCGGCGGCAGCGTCGACGATGCCGCGCAGTAGCGAAGCCAGAGCCGGCCCCAATAGCCCGGGGCGAGTGGACATCGCGATTCCGGCGCTCCACGATGTCGCTCACAGAGGGAAGCAATATGGCAACGGTCCACGCAAATTACGAAGAGCGCAAACGCATCACCTTCACGGCCCGGGGCCGCCAACACGTCAACGACCGCCAGGTGGTGGATGACGGTTTCGTGGGCTATTCGTCGACGGAGTTGCTGCTCATCGCGCTCGGGAATTGCACGCTTGGAGCACTCCTGAACCAGCCGCTCCTGGTTGAGGCGCCGGTTGTCTCGGCCGAGGCGACGCTGGAGGCGGAAATGGCACAGGCCCCCGTGCGGGTGAAGCGCATCGATGTGACCATCGACCTCGTGGTGGACGATCCGGCGATTCTCGAACAGCGAGACGAACTTGAGGCCCTTGCCTGCGCCTGTCCTATTTGCAACACCCTGAGCAACGTGGAGATTGTCTCGAAGCTCAATCTTCGAACACCGGCGATAGCCTGAGGGGAAAGGCGAGCGACGGACCGGCATCGTCACGTGCTACCTGTTGATCGCCCAGATGACACTGTGACAGAGGGACCTTGCAAGACCCGCCGGCCGTCGCTCGCAGGTTTCATAGTGGGGAGGGTTGGCCAGGGCGTCTATGGGCAGGTGCCATCATCTTGACCGGTGCAGGCCGCGGGACTGTGGAAGTGGGAAGAGCCGCGGCCAGTGCTCGCTGTGATGCGCACGGTAAGCGAGCTTTTGCCGGGGGTAACAAGGCAGAGGTTATGGCAGCTATTGGGAGGTTGAGGCATGGCTGCATGGGTGGTCCTTTGCCGTGCGGCCCCGGAGGCCGATATACTTAGTTAGCCGTCACCGCTCCTCACCCCAGGGAAAGAGCAGCCCGTTTGCCACCATTCGACGACAACCCGCACGAAGCCTGTGGCGTCTTCGGGGTCTATGGCCCGGACGACGATGTCGCAAGGCTCACCTTCTACGGGCTGTACGCACTGCAGCATCGGGGCCAGGAAAGCGCCGGGATAGCCACTTCCAACAACGGTGAGTTCGCCCTCCGCACGGGCATGGGCCTGGTCTCGCAGGTCTTCGACGAAGAAGACCTCGCGTTCCTTCGCGGCGAGATTGCCCTGGGCCACACCCGCTACAGCACGGCCGGCGGCTCGATGGAGTGCAACGCCCAGCCGATAATCGTCCGCGATGCCGAGAGCGACGCTCCGATTGCGCTGGCCCACAACGGGAACCTGACGAACGCCGAGGTGCTGCGAGCGGACCTCGAAGCCCAGGGTATCGTTTTCGATGGGACCGCCGACTCGGAGTTGATCGCGCATCTCCTGGCGATTGCCCCGGGCGGCACATGGGAAGAACGCTTCCATTACGTGATGCGCCGGATCGAAGGCGCCTACAGCCTGGCGATCATGACGCGCGACACCCTCTTCGCCGTACGTGACCCGCTGGGGGTCCGGCCCCTGTGCATAGGCAAAATGGAGAACGGATGGGTAGTCGCCTCCGAATCCTGCGCGCTGGAGCACCTGGGAGTGCCGTTTGTCCGCGATGTTGAGCCCGGCGAGGTCGTACAGATAGACAGCGCCGGGCTTCGTAGTTTCAAGCCGGTGGCCGTACCGAACCGGGAAGCCGCCTGCACGTTCGAATACACCTACTTTGCGCGGCCAGACAGCCGCATCAACGGTACTCTCGTCTACTCCGCCCGTGAGCGGATGGGGGCGGTACTTGCACGAGAGCATCCAGTCGACGCGGACATCGTGATCGGGGTGCCGGACTCGGCAACGCCGGCAGCAATCGGTTACGCGCGGGAATCGGGCATCCCCTACCGCGAAGGCCTGATCAAGAATCGATACGTGGGCAGGACGTTTATCCAGCCCGACCAACGGATCCGCGATGCGGGCGTGAGCCTCAAATTCAATGCCCTGAGCGAAGTGCTGGCCGGGAAACGGGTCGTTGTTGTGGATGACAGCATCGTGCGGGGGACGACAACGCCACGGATCGTCAGCCTTCTGCGCCGGGCGGGAGTTCGGGAGGTCCACTTCCGGATAACGACGCCGCCGATCTCTTCGCCCTGCTACTTCGGTGTGGACATGGCGACCCGATCAGAGCTTATTGCGGCGAACCAGACGGTGTCCGAGATCAATGCCCATATCGGGAGCGACAGCCTTGGTTTCCTCAGCCTTGAGGGGCTGATGAAGGCGATTGGGAGAGGACAGGACAAGCTCTGCAACGCGTGCTTTACGGGGCGCTACCCGATCGATGTGCAGATGCAGATGGAGCGAATCGAGGCAGCACGAAAAGAGCCTGCCCTTGCCGCCGCAGAGAGCCTCAACCGCATGGGCCGTGCCTAGCACCTACCGGGCGAGCTTTGCCTGATGAGGCCCGTCCAAATCGCGTTCTGGATCGCCGGACTGGCCGCTGCGAGCCTGGCGTATGTTCGCCTCCTCAGGCCGCGGGTGCTGCACTGGGGCTCGACGCTGCAAGAGCAGGAACAGGCGATGCCAGGCGACGATATCCTGCCCGATGCCGTGCTTCAGACGACGCGGAGCGTCACCATCGATGCGCCGGTCGAGGACGTATGGCCATGGCTGGTACAGATGGGTGGCGGCGATCGCGCCGGCGCTTACACCTATGACTGGATTGAGCGGCGGCTGGGTATCGAGATCAGAAACTCCGACCGCATCCTGCCGGAGTATCAGCACCTCGATGTGGGGCAGTTCCTGGAACTGAACCAGCAAGGCACGGGACTCGTGGTGCGCGATGTTGCGACAAACAAGCACCTGGTGTTGCAGTGGGAGCCCGCGCAGTCCACATGGACATTCGCGCTGTACCCACTCGACGAGGGGAAGACACGGCTCGTCTCGCGGAATCGGCTCCGCAGCACGGGCGCGATGTTCTGGCCAACGATGATCGCCCTCATGGAGCCCGGCTCTCTGCTGATGGAACGCAAGATGCTGCTCGGGATCAAGGAGCGGGCCGAGCACCTGGCCTTCGAGCGGCACCTTTCCGACAACCGCGTGGCGTAAACTCAACGCCAACTGCGGCGCGGGGTAAAGCAATGAAGTTGAGCGCTGAGGACTGGCGACAGCTCCTCCTGAATTCCGGGATCCAGGTTTCGCCTGGCGACATCGAGTGGCTGGCACGCACGAGTGCGGCTCAGCGAGCGATCGCGCCACCGCGACTCGAGACCGAGCCACAGCTGGTGCAGTCACCAGAACCATGGAGGCGCGCGGAATGAATCTCTCGGAGATGACCATTGCCGGTGCCGGCCGGATGCTCCGTGGGGGTGAGACGACCTCCGTTGCGCTAACAGAGGCGGCAATTGCCCGCATGGAAGCTACCGAAGCACGCCTCAACGCCTTCATCACACCAACCCCGGACGACGCGCTCGCTTCCGCAAGACAGGCCGACGCCGACCTTGCCGCGGGGAACGATCACGGGCCACTCCATGGCATCCCCATCGCCATCAAGGACCTTTGCGCCACAAGGGGCATCCGCACCACCGCGGGCAGCGCCGTGCTCGGCGACTGGGTGCCTGACTTCGATGCCACCGTGGTCAGGAAACTCCATGAAGGCGGGGCGGTAAGCCTGGGCAAGCTCAACCTGCACGAGTTCGCCTTCGGTACCACGAGCATGAACGAGCACTACGGGGCCGTGCATAACCCGTGGGATCTCTCCCGGCACCCCGGCGGCTCAAGCGGCGGCTCGGGTGCGGCCGTGGCGGCGGGCGTTGTCTTCGGCGCCATCGGCACGGACACGGGTGGCTCGATCAGGATGCCGGCTGCGCTCTGTGGCACCGCCGGGTTGATGCCAACCTACGGCGTCGTTTCAAGGAAGGGTGTGACGGCGCTGAGCTGGTCGCTGGACCATATCG